>NZ_LBJW01000103.1:0-237095 GCF_028128865.1 Bradyrhizobium sp. CCBAU 11357
GGATGCAAGCGATCCGATTACACCTCAAAAATGCTCTTGTGCCACGGGGGCCGTCCACATATGGCTCCCGGCTCTGCGCAGCAACGCCAAGAGCGTTGCAGCGCGTCCGGGATACGGGTCGCAAGCTCGTCATTGCGAGGAGCGAAGCGACGAAGCAATCCAGACTGCCGCCGCAGAGACCGCCTGGATTGCTTCGCTTCGCTCGCAATGACGGCGGAGAGAGCATGCGCCCTCTCTCATCTCGTGCGAACGCTCCCGCTCCCTACCGCCTGCCGCTCGCGGCGGGTGCCGGCTTGGGCGGCTCGGGCGGCGGTGCGGGTTGCGATGAATTGCTGGCGCCGAACAGGACGCGGGTGGGGTTGCGGTCGAAATTGTTCACGGCACGGCTGATGTCGCCGAGGGTGCGGCGGCCGTCGGCCATCAATGCGCCGGAGCGCTTGTCGAAATCTTCGGCCAGCTCGCGGATCGACTTCACCGCCTGGAACAGCTCGCCGCCGTCCTTGCCGCCGGCCAGCGTGTTGAGGCCGAGCATGAGATTGTCGGCCTTGAGCATGACGCCGTCGACCTTGGCCATCACGCCGTCGATCTTCTCGGAATTGCGCGCCAGCGAGTTGGTGAAGGTCTCGAGGTTCTTCAGCGAGTTCTTCACCGACTCCTGATTGTCGGCGACGATCTTGTTGATGTTCTGCAGCGTGGCGCGGATCGCCTCGGTGACGTCCTGCAGCTTGTTGGGGTCGGCGGTCAGCGTGGGGATGCCGTCCTGGTCGAGCGGCGGCGGGGCTGCGGCCTCCTCGCCGCCCTTGAGCGAGATCGCGGCAACGCCGGTCAGGCCCTGGAATTCGAGGCCGACCAGGGTGTCCTTGCGGATCGGAGCGTTGTTCTCGATCATCGCGAGTGCGACAACCCGCCGCGGGTTGTCCAGCTTCACCGAGACCACCTCGCCCACCCGGATACCGTTGAAATTGACGCTGCCGCCGTTGCGCAGGCCCGCCGCGGGCCCCTCGAACACGACGCGCAGCGGGCTGCGCTGCTTGGTGGTGTGCAGCGACTGAAACCACAGCACGAAGCCGATCGCGGCGGCGATCACCGCCAGCGTGAACGAGCCGATCAATATGTAATTCGCCCGCGTTTCCATCAGGTGCTCCGGCTACTCAACCCAGCTCTCAACCCATGACCGCGCGGGCGCGCTTGCCATGGAAATACTGCCTCAGCCAGGGATGCTGCGAGGCCTGCATGTCGGCGATCGACCCTGCCGCAATGATCTTACCGTTCCCTAAAACGGCGATGCGGTCACAGGCGGTGTAAAGGCTGTCGAGATCGTGGGTTACCATGAAAACAGTCAGCCCCAAAGTGCGCTGGAGGGTCCGGACCAGCTCGTCGAAGTCGCCGGCGCCGATCGGGTCGAGGCCCGAGGTCGGCTCGTCCAGAAAGACGAGGTCGGGGTCGAGCGACAGCGCGCGCGCCAGGGCCACGCGCTTGATCATGCCGCCGGAGAGCTCGGACGGGAAACGCTCGGCGACCTCGGGCTTGAGGCCGACCATGGTGAGCTTGGCCATGGTGATCTCGTCCATCAGCCGCTGCGAGACGCGCAAATATTCGCGCATCGGAAACTGGATGTTCTGCCGCACCGTCAGCGACGAGAACAGCGCACCTTGCTGGAACAGGACGCCCCAGCGCCGCTCGACGTTGCGCCGCTGCGACGTGCTCGAGGAATCGAGGTCGACGCCGAACACTTCGATGGAGCCTGCGACCTTCGGCACGAGACCGATGATGGTGCGCGTCAGCACCGACTTGCCGGCGCCGGAGGGACCGACGAAGCCCAGGATCTCGCCGCGCTTGACGTCGAGGTTGAGCCCGTCGAGCACGCGTGTCGCTCCGAACTGCACGGTGATGTCGCGGACGCGGATGATCGGATCCTGTATCTCGCCTGCCATCGTCACATCCCGATCGAGGCGAAGAAGATGGCGAAGATGCCGTCCATGACGATGACGAAGAAGATGCCCTTCACCACCGAGGCCGTGGTGTGCTGCCCCAGCGATTCCGCGCTGCCCTGCACGGCCAGCCCTTCGACGCAGGCGACGATGCCGATCACGGCGGCCATGACGGGCGCCTTGACGATGCCGACGATGAAATGATCGATCGAGATGGCATCGCGCAGGCGCAGCAGGAACGCCTCCGGCTGAACGCCGCCATAGAGCCAGGCCACCAGACCGCCGCCGTACAGCGCGGCCATCGCGCCGAGGAATGCCAGGATCGGCAGCGCCAGCACCAGCGCCATCATGCGCGGCAGCACCAGGACCTCGATCGGATCGAACCCCATGGTGCGCAGCGCGTCGATCTCCTCGCGCATCTTCATCGAGCCGAGCTCGGCGGTGTAGGCGCTGCCGGAGCGGCCCGCGACCATGATCGCGACCAGCAGCACGCCGATCTCGCGCAGCACCAGGACGCCGAGCATGTCGACGACGAAGATGTCGGCGCCGAAACGGCGGAAATGGAAGATACCTTGCTGCGCGATGATGCAGCCGATCAGGAAGGTGATCAGCACGATGATCGGCACCGCGCGCCAGCAGACCTGCTCCATGTGATGCACGGTCGAGGTCAGGCGCAACGAGCGCGGATGAATCAAGACGCGAAACCACGCCGCGAGCACGGCGCCGAGCATGTCGACGAGGCCCGCCACCGTGCCGGCGACGCCGGCCACGGCCCGGCCGATCTGCTCCAGCATGCCGGAGATGGTGATCGGGTTGCTGTCGACCATTGCCGCCGCCCTGACCCGCCGCACCTCGTCCACGAGGCTGGAATAATTGGCGGACAGGCCCGCAATCTGCGCCTCGACGGGTCCCTTGGTCAGGCTGCGGCGCAGCCGCTCGATCAGCCAGGCGCCAAACGTGTCGAGCTTGGCGACCTCGGAGACGTCGATGAAGATGCTTTGCGGAGTGCCTGCGAGCTTCTCGGCCTCAGTCACCATCCGCTCCAGGACCGGCGCAAAGCTCGCCGTCCAGGTCCCGGTGGCGCACAGTGCCAGCGCGTTGCCCCTGGCAATCCGTTCCAGCTTCGGATCGCCACTCATGTCCGCTCCCGTGCCGGGGCGGAGAAAATCAGATGGTTGCGCACGCGCCCTTACCCAGAGAAGGTATCCCCAAGTGGTTAATGTTAGTTGCTAGAGGTAACTAGCAGGTTCAGATTTCGCCAGAGTTCAAAATGACTTCCATGAAATTTGCAGCTTTGGCGACGCGAATCGAGCGCTTCCCGATCGCCGGCAGCTTTACCATCAGCCGGGGCGCCAAAACCGAGGCCGTCACCGTCGTGGCGGAGGTCAGCCGGGACGGCCTGACCGGCCGCGGCGAGTGCGTGCCCTATTCCCGCTATGGCGAGACGCCGGAGGCGACACTGGCCGCGATTGAGGCCATGCAGGAGGCCGTCGCGGGCGGGCTGACGCAAGAGGCCCTCCAGGCCGCCATGCCATCAGGTGCGGCCCGCAACGCCCTGGATTGCGCCCTGATCGACCTCGAGGCCAAGGCGGCCGGTTTGCGCGCCTGGAACCTGCTCGACCGCCCCGCCCCGGGGAAGCGCACCACGGCTTACACGATCTCGTTAGGGACCCCCGAGGCCATGGCCGCGGCGACCGCCAGGGCGGCCCACCGGCCGCTGCTCAAGATCAAGCTCGGCGGCGACGGCGATCCCGAGCGCATCGCGGCCGTGCGCAAGGCCGCTCCCGAAGCCGAGCTGATCGTGGATGCCAACGAGGCCTGGACCGAGGCCAATCTGGAAGCCAATCTCGCCGCCTGCGCCGCGGCCGGCGTCACCCTGGTGGAGCAGCCGCTGCCGGCCGGCAAGGACGAGGCGCTGGCGCGGATCAGGCGCCCGCTCGCGGTCTGCGCCGACGAGAGCGTGCATGACCGCAAGTCGCTGGCGCCCTTGCGCGACCGCTACGACGCCGTGAACATCAAGCTCGACAAGACCGGCGGCCTCACCGAGGCGCTGGCCATGGCCGATGCCGCCCAGGCGCTCGGCTTCGAGATCATGATCGGCTGCATGGTCGCAACCTCGCTGTCGATGGCGCCAGCGATGCTGGTGGCGCCGCAGGCGCGCTTCGTCGATCTCGACGGCCCCCTGCTGCTGGGGCGCGACCGCGACCACGGCCTGCGTTATGACGACAGCCTGGTCTACCCGCCGGACGCTTCGCTCTGGGGCTGAGCGGTGAGGCGATGCCGTGCCGACCAGATCAGGATCGCACCGGCAGCGGCCATCGCGGCCATGACGTAATAGACACCATCACCGATGCGGGCATAGATCGCGCCTGATGCGATCGACGTCGCCGCACCCAGGAGGCCGTTGCATGCGGCGTAGTAGCCCTGCCCGCGCGCGATCTGATGCGACGGCACGCGCTGCACCAGCAGGTTCATGGTGCCGAGGATGGTCATGCCGAAGCTGAAGCCGTGGCCGAGCTGGGCGATCGCGAGCAGCACGAGCGGCGGCTCACTGGCGGTGATGATCCAGCGCAGCACGGCGATCACGCCGCCGATCGCCATCAGCGTGGACGGATGCAGCGAGAAGCGCGGCGACAGCGCGAACACCACGATCTCGGCCATCACGCCCAGCGTCCACAGCACCGCGATGGTGAGCCCGCTGATGCCATGGAGCTGCCAGTCGATGGCCGAGAAGGTGTAGAAGGCGATGTGACTGCTCTGGATCAGCGCGGCCGATGCGATCACCGCCCAGAAGCCGGCATCACGCAGCAGCGGCTTGCGGGTGGGCCGCTCCGGCGTCCTGCGCCTGAGATCGTCGAGCGGCTGGAGCAGCAGGCTGGCGAGAACCGCAACGACAGTCCAGGCCACGATGACCCAGATCAGGTCGCGCGGCGCAATGACGTCGACCAGATAGCCGCAGGCGAGCGAGCCTGCCGCGAACGCCGCCGAGCCCCACAGCCGCAAGGGTCCGTAGTCGAGCCCGTAGCGGGCGACACCGCGCAGCGCATAGGCATCGGTCAGCGGCATCGTCGGCGTCCACATCATGCAGGTCAGCGCATAGATCACGAACAGCGCCAGCGGCTGCTGCTGCAGGCCGACGACCGAAAATCCGATCGCCGTCGCCAGCGCCGACACCATGATGCCGGCGCGAATGGCATGCCGCTTTTCGGCAAAGGCCGTGACCTGCGGCAGCGTGGTGAAACGTGTGATCGCCGGCAGCGCGTTGATGATGCCGATCCAGGCCGCGTCGACGCCGATCGCCTTCAGCCAGACCGGGAAGAATGGCATATGCGTGCCCAGAACCGCAAAGAAGGCCGAATAGAACACGGCGAGGCTCACAGCGAATCGCCGCTTCGTCGCAGCCGCGATGGGGATTTGTGATTCGGACTGCATCAAACCAATTGCGATTCGGTCGATATCGTGGTGATCGTTACAGTAACGCGCACTGATTTGCGCGACGAGATTGTCATGGCCAACGAAGCATTCGCCCTCTCGCCCATGTCTGCCCGCGCCGCGGAGCCGAACGAGCAGGATTACGAAGCGATCCGCGAAGCCTTCATGGAGACCGCGCGCGGCCGCTGGTTCCTCGGCGAATATGCCAAGCGCAACCGCAATGCCGACACAAGCATGGTGCTGGATGCGGTCGCTAGAATCGAGGAAACCCTTGCGGCACAGCGGCAACCGGTCGTCGAGGACCGCCTGCCCGAGGCGCTGGTCGAAATCCGCCGCGCCATCCGCGAGGCCGAGACGATCGCACTCGCCGCGTTCGATCCCGCGGCGATCGAGGCGAGCCTCGCGCCGATCCCGCGCGGGGTGCGCATCATCAAGGAGATCTCCTGGCGCTGGCGCGAGATCGGCGCCGACGGGCGAATCTGCGACCTCATTGATTCGCAGCTGGCCTCGATCGAAGCCGCCTGCGGGCAGATTTCCACCCTCGATCCCCTCGTCGAGCTCAAGGCCGCGTTCGATCTCTTGAAGGATCGGGTCGAGCAGCTCGACGGCGGCGCATCGCCGCAGGCGGCGCCAGTGCCGGAAGCGCCGTCATCGGCCGCAGAAGCCGTCCCCGTCGAGACGGCGCCGGCGGCGATGGCCGGCGAAGCCGTGGCTTTTACGGAGACGCGCGAAGAGATCGCCGCAGCTCCGGAAGCCGAGGCGGCAGCCGTCGAAGCAACGGCCGTTGCTGAAACCGCCGCCATCGCCGAGCAGGCCATGGACGTGGCTGCCGCACTGGAGATCGCGGCCGACAGCCAGATCCCTGCTGAAAGCGCGGTGCTCGAAAACGTCGTGCCTGATGATGCCGAGCTCGAAGCCGTCGCGTTTGAAGAGCCGGCCGCTGAGCTGGAGGCATTGACGGAAGCAAGCGAGGAGTTCTCGCTCGATGCCGCCGCCGAGGCCGAGGACGAAGCCATCCTCGAAGCCATCGCGATGGAGATGGCCGCGCCCGATCCCGATTTCGACGAGATCATCGAGCCGGTCGAGATGGCCGCCGCAACACCGGAGCCGGTGCCCTCGGATGTCGCAGTGCCCATTGCCACCGCGCATCCGCAGC
Organism: Bradyrhizobium sp. CCBAU 11357; assembly: GCF_028128865.1. Classification (NCBI taxonomy): domain Bacteria; kingdom Pseudomonadati; phylum Pseudomonadota; class Alphaproteobacteria; order Hyphomicrobiales; family Nitrobacteraceae; genus Bradyrhizobium; species Bradyrhizobium sp. CCBAU 11357. The sequence continues at coordinate 6,520 of NZ_LBJW01000103.1, forward strand.
CGGTCGCAGCCGAGCCGGTCGTCGCAGCCATCGCCGAAGAGCCCGCCGCGGATGCGCCGATCGCGCTGGACTCGCTCGCGCGCCTCACCGACGCCATCGCGGAAGCCGCCGCCGAAGTCATGGAGCAGCAGGCGCCGGCCATGGCGGCGGCAGCATCGTTCGCCGCAGCACCGGCCGCAACGCTGCCGATGCCTTCGCCCTTGCCCGCGTCCATGCCCGAAGCCTCGCTCGGCGCCACCATCCTCGCCAGCGGCATCCTGCAAAAACCCCGCGCACCGGCCAACGACCCGCTCGCTCCGATCCGCCGCATGACCCAGGCCGAGAAGATCGCGTTCTTTTCCTAAGGCGCGCACGCTCACGTGTCCCGGACAAGCTGCAACGCCCACGGCGTTGCGGCGCAGAGCCGGGACCCAGGAGCCACAAATTCCACTGAGCATGGGCCCCGGCTCTGCAGCGCACCGCTGAAGAAGCGCTGCGCTGCGTCCGGGGCACAGGAGGAAAGTGGGGCGCACACTCTCTCACAGTCGTCATTGCGAGCGCAGCGAAGCAATCCAGAGTCTTTCCGCGAAGGGATTCTGGATTGCTTCGCCGCGCTCGCAATGACGGGAATCAGTAGCGAGGCGTCACTCTATCGCCGCTGTTTTGCTCGTCGGGCAGCAGGTATATGTACGATCGTCAAGAGTCCCTGTCATCGCAACCATGCCCCTCACTTCAAACACCCTCACCCTCTGGCGCCCCGTTGGTCCAAAAGAGCTGGAGTTGATCCAGCAGTCCGGCATGCGCACGTTTCCGCCGCGCCTGCCTGACCAGCCGATCTTCTATCCGGTGCTGACCGAAGACTACGCCATTAAGATCGCGCGGGACTGGAATGTCCCGGCGAGCGGATCGGGCTTCGTGACCCGTTTCGAAGTCAAACGCAGTTTCATCGAACAATACGAGGTGCAGGAAGCGGGCGGACGCTCACATCTGGAGTACTGGATTCCGGCCGAGGACCTCGATGCGTTCAATGCCGCAATCGTCGGCTTGATCGAGGTCGTCCGCAGCTTTCCCTGACCGTCGCCTCATCACCCGCAATTCCAGATCGGCCCGATCGGCGTGCGCGTCCAGCACGGGCCGAAGCTGCCGCCATTGTAGCGGCCGCCGCCAAAGCCGGGACGGCCGAAATAGTGCCACTCGCCGTCCCAGCGATAATATTGCGGAACCGGATCGATGTACCAATGGCGGCGTTCCGTCCGCGCGAGGCGCCGCATGGCGTCCTTCTGCTTGTAGAGCGGAATGCTGTTGCTGAGCGGCTGCCGATAGCCCGGCAGAAAGCCATAACCCTTCCAGACCGGCTTGGGACGCTTTTGCACGGGCTCGGCGGGCGCGACAGTGGGCAGCAGCGACAGGATGACAGCAACGAAGAGACACAGAAGGCGAGACATGGATCGACGATAGACGCTCGCCTGCCGGAAGACCATTCAAATTCGAGTGCGAGACGTTTCGTCCCACCGAACGATAATAAGGCGACTAGCCGATCTTGTCCCGCACATGGGCTTCGGCGCGGTCCAGCACATGATCGAGCGAACTCTCGGCCGTATCGAGCACCAGGTGGTCGCGATCCCACGGCTCGTAAGTCCGGCTCACGACGTCATCCCAGGTCGGAAGCTCGTGACCGTCAATGTCGGGCAACCGGCTTTCCACGCGCCGCCGGTGTAACACCGGCTCGCTGCAAATCACTTCGATCTCGACGATGCATGCGCCGGTCCGCAAGGCAGTCTGCCGCCATGCGACGCGGCTTGCCGGCACGGGATTGACGCAGTCCGCGATGACGATACGCCCGAGCTTGAGGTTTTCGGCGGCGAGCATGTGGGCAACGGCATAGCCGGCTGCGCCGACGATGAGACCTGCGTCCCGCAATGCCTGCTCGATGGCATCGATACGAAGATACGTCGCCGCCAGCCTAACCGTGAGCTCGCGAGCGATCGTCGTCTTACCGGTACCAGGAAGGCCGCCGAACACGATGAGTGCGGATGGATGCTTCATGATTCTCCTAACCGATCACGCCCTTGCGGATCAGGAAGCAGCCATAGCCCCTGCTGTCGCCAACCTGCACCACGCCAAAGCCTGCCGCCGCCGCGCAATAGAAATCGGGACGCGCGAGCTTGCCGGGCGTGACGGGCCGGCCAGCGGCACGCGCGATCTCCGCCAGCACCGCGCGCTGCACCTCGGGCACGCGGTCGGGATCGTCGACCGGCATCATCACACGCACCGGATCGGGATCGAAATCGTCGAGCGGATACACCGACATGATGGCGCGGACGGCGACCTCCATCGTCATGCCCGGCAATTGGATCAAGCGTTGCGACGAGGTGCTCTGCGCGATGCGGGTGGCCGGGTGATTGGCATCGACGAAAACGAGGTCGTCGCCGTGGCCCATGGAGGCGAGCAGCCAGAGCAGGTCTGGCGTCAGGATCGGATCAATCGATTTCAGCATGTGACGGCGGTTCCTCCCAATCGATCGCTAACCATAACAGGTTCCGAGCGTGATTCAGATCACGCAGGCCGCCATGGTGACAGGGATCACGGACGGCAGGGCTCGAACGCGGCCAAGCTTGCGCGCAACCAATCTCGCATCGAGATGAGTGCCAAAGGAGCACGCCATGTTCCGCCTAAAGCCCTTTTTCATGACAGCGAGCCTGTTGGGAAGCCTGTTCGGCTTCGCCTGCGGGCCCGTTTCCGCGCAGGTCGCCCCGGTGCAGCCTGCCCCCACCGCGCTGCAAGGCCCGGAGCAGCGGGTGGCGCTGGTGATCGGCAATGCGAACTACAAGAACGCGCCGCAGCTTGCGAATCCCGACGATGACGCCCAGTCGATGGCGCAGTTCCTGAACTCCGCCGGGTTCGAAGTGGTCGCAGCGACCGACCTGACCCAGAACGACATGCTCCGCGTCGTTCAGGACTTTTCCGCCAAGGTCGCCTCGCGCGGTCCGAACACGGTGGCAATGGTCTATTACGCCGGTCACGGCGTGCAGCTCGCCGGCGAGAACTATCTCGTTCCGGTCGATGCCAAGGTCTCCAACCCCACCGAGCTCGTCAACAATTCGGTGCGCCTCGTCGACGTGATGTCGACGCTGGAGACGATCCCGAGCCGCATGCGCATCGTCATCCTCGATGCCTGCCGCAACAACCCGTTCCCGGAAGTCAACGACGCCGGCCGCGGCTTGGCAATCGTCGATGCGCCGAACGGTTCGATCGTCGGCTACTCGACCGCGCCGGGCACTGAGGCGCTCGACGGCACCAATGGTCACAGCCCCTACACGCAGGCGTTCCTGAACGTCGCGCGCGAGCCCAACGTGCCGATCGAGCAGCTGTTCAAGCGCGTACGCCTGCAGGTCAACCAGACCACCAGCGGCGCGCAGATCCCGTGGGAGAGCTCGTCGCTGACGAGCGACTTTACGTTCTTCGGCGACACTGCGGTTGCCGCCAACCGCGCGCCGGTGAATACGCCGGTCGTGCAGATGGCCTCGAATTTGCCGAGCCGCTCGACGCGCCAGGCCTATGACTACGTCGTGTCCGAGGGCCGTCCGGAATATTATCAGGAGTTCATCCAGATGTATCCGCACGATCCGCTGTGCGACCACATCCGCTGGCTGCTCAAGAACCTGCTGATCTCGCAGGCCTGGCACAAGACGGTGCTCGCCAATTCCCCGCTTGCCTACAAGAGCTTCTATGACAGCTACGGCAACAGCCCCTATGCGCAGGTCGCGCTGAAGCTGCAGGCGCAGCCGAAGCAGATCCCCCTGATGCAGGCGACCAAGTTCCTGGCGCCGCAGAACATTGCCCCGACGATCAAGATCGGCAATCTCGGCCAACCCAAATACATGCCGCTGCAGCAGGGCAACGGAGTGCAGGTGAACGGCAATCTGCCGGTCGTGCAGAAGCCGGTCGACGGCAACGTCATCGGCAAGCTCGGCAATGGCGGCCAGATCGTCACCTTGCCTGCGGGCAACAACCAGCCGAACCCCCAGAACGGCACGCCGTCGCAGACCCCGAGCAAGATCGTCACCCTGCCCGCACCGACCCACACGACCAATGGCAAGGTCGGCATCGGCAAGATCGTGACCCTGCCTGCGACCAACAATCCGCAGAACGTCGGCAACAATGCCGGCACGACCAACGGCTCTTCTGGCAAGACCGTGAATCCGGGCACGAAGATCGACGTGAAGCCGGTCAACGTTCAGACGCAGAACCAGCCGATCCGCGTCAACAACGGCAACACCGGCATCGTGAAGCCCAACACTATCCCCGTGAACAAGGTGCAGGTGCAGACCAACGTGCAGACCAACCGTCCGCAGCTCAACACGGTGCCGAACCGCATGGTCAGCAGCAACAACAACTTCCGGCAGTCGATGAACCAGGCGCCGAGCATGAATAATGGCGGCAACCGTCGCGGCGGCTTCATGCACTGATTGCGCATGGCGCGCATGAGAAAGGGGCAGAGCGGCGATGCTCTGCCCCCTTCTTCATGTCTGTTCTTGGTCATTCCGGGATGCGCCGGAGGCGCAGGCCCGGAATCCATACTCCCGATCGTGGTTATGGATTCTCAGATGCGCATTGCGCATCATAGCTCTCGCTGCGCGAGCCCCGGAATGACGACTAGGCCACCAGCTCGGCGAACAGATCCGCGTCGACATTGCCGCCGGACAGCACGATCACCACGTTCTTCCCCGTCACGTCCAGGCGTCCGGCGAGCAGCGCGGCCAGACCCACCGCGCCGCCGGGCTCCACCACGAGCTTCAACTCGCGATAGGCGAAGGCGACGGCCGCGCCGACTTCGGCATCGGAAGCCGTGACGCCGCGCGCGAGCAGCTTGCTGTTGATCGCAAACGTCATCTCGCCGGGCATCAGGGCCATCAGCGCATCGCAGATGGTGCGGCCGGCCGGCGGATGCGGCTCGCGATGGCCTGCGCTGAGTGAAATGCCGTGATCGTCGAACGCCTCGGGCTCGGCCACCACGATCTCGGCTTGCGGATAGCGCGCCTTCACGGCCGTGGCGACGCCCGCGATCAGGCCGCCGCCGGAGGCCGGCGCTACCACGATGTCGGGGCTGAGACCGAGCGTTGCCATGTCCTCGGCGATCTCGCGGCCGGCGGTGCCCTGCCCTGCGATCACGAAGGGATCGTCATAGGGTTTGACCAGAGTCGCGCCGCGCTTCTCGGCGATGCCGCGCGAGATCGCCTCGCGGTCGTCCTTGTCGCGGTCGTACAGCACGACTTCGGCGCCGTAGGATTTGGTGCGCTCGCGCTTCGACAGCGGGGCATCCGCCGGCATCACGATGGTCGCCTGCATGTCGAGGATCTTTGCCGCCGCCGCCACGCCCTGCGCGTGGTTGCCGGAGGAGAACGCGACGACCCCGCCGGCGCGCTTGTCCTGTGGGATCGAGAACACCTTGTTGAAGGCGCCGCGGAACTTGAAGGAGCCGGTGCGCTGGAGCATCTCCGGCTTCAGAAACACCTTGGCACCGACGCGCTCGTTGAGCACGGGGAAGGACAACAGCGGGGTGCGGATGGCGTAAGGCGCGATCACGCGCGCCGCGGCGTCGATGTCGGCAGGGCCGACCGGAAGGAGCTGTTCGGTCATGGCGGAATGTTATCGCGGCCGATCAGGCCCGGGCAAGACACCTCCGCGCGATGATTTTCTCCATAGCGTTTTAGGCGAAGTGGCTACCGGTTCGCGTGAAGAAAACGCGTCAAAACAAAGAATCTAGAGCCATTTCGATCCATCGGATCGAGATCGCTCTAGGCCACGAACCGCGGCTGTTCCGTGCCGGCCCGGCCGGGCAACACCGCCCCGACCGCCAAAATGCTGTCGATGAAGACCCGCGCCGAGGCTTCCCAGGTGTAATTGGCGGCAAACGCGACGCAATCCTGCCGGGAGATGTCGAGCGCGGCGAAGCAGGCGCTGCGCAGATCGTGATCGAGCGCGCCGACCGGCGCATCGCCGATCACGTCGCGGGGTCCCTTCACGGGGAAAGCCGCGACCGGCAGACCACTCGCCAGCGCCTCCAGCAGGACAAGGCCGAAGGTGTCGGTCTTGCTCGGGAACACGAACACGTCGGCGGCCGCATAGATATCCGCCAGTTCCTCACCGTGCTTCTCGCCCAGGAAGATCGCATCGGGATAGGCCTCTTCCAGCGCGGCGCGCGCCGGGCCATCGCCGACGACCACCTTGGTGCCGGGCAGGTCGAGCTCCAGGAACGCCTCGAGGTTCTTCTCCACGGCCACCCGGCCGACCGACAGGAACACGGGGGCCGGCAGGCAGAGATCGATGACGCGGGGGTGGAACAGGCCAGTGTCGACGCCGCGCGGCCACAGCACGACATTGTCGAAGCCGCGCTCGGTCAGTTCGCGCGCGAGCGCCGGCGTCGCCGCCATCACGGCGCGGCTGGGGCTATGGAATCGCCGCAGCGCCCGCCAGATCAGCGAGCCAGGGACTGGCACGCGGGCGCGGACATATTCGGGGAAGCGGGTGTGGAAGCTGGTCGTGAACGGCAGCTTGCGCTGGCGGCAATAGCGGCGAACCATCAGGCCGATCGGCCCTTCGGTCGCGATGTGGATGCTGTCGGGCCGCGCCTCCTCGATCAGCCTTGCGAGCCGCGCCGGGCGCGGCATGGCGAGGCGCACGTCGCGATAGCTCGGCATCGCGAAGGTGCGGAACGATTGCGGCGTCAGGAACGAGAATTCGATGCCGAGCCCCTTGGCGGCGTCAGCGAGCTTGGTCAGCGTCCGAACCACACCGTTGACTTGCGGGTGCCAGGCATCGGTCGCGACCAGGATGCGCATCAGGCCGCCCTTGCCGCGACCTGTGGCACCTGCGCGGGCTTCTGCAACTGATCCGCCCAGGTGATGATCTCGAAATGGCCGTCGTCATGCTCGACCAGGGCGGTGCAGCTCTCCACCCAGTCGCCGCAATTCATGTAGCGGATGCCGGCCTCGTCGCGGATCACGGCGTAGTGGATATGGCCGCAGATCACGCCGTCGGCCTCGTGACGCCGTGCCTCGGCGGCGAGCGCCTGCTCGAACGCGCCGATATAGTTGACGGCGTTCTTGACCTTCTGCTTGGCCCATTGCGACAGCGACCAATAGGGCACGCCGAACAGGCGGCGGAAGAAGTTGACGAAGCGATTCATCTGGATCGCGAAGTCGTAGGCCTTGTCGCCGAGATGGGCGAGCCAGCGCGCGTTCTGCACCACGAGGTCGAAGATGTCGCCGTGAATGACGAGATAGCGCTTGCCGTCGACGCCGGTGTGAACCGTGTTCTCGACCACGTCGATGCCGCCGAAATGCGTGCCGTAATAGTTGCGCAGGAACTCGTCGTGATTGCCGGGAATGTAGATGACCTTGGCGCCCTTGCGCGCCTTGCGCAAAAGCTTCTGGACGAGGTCATTATGCGATTGCGGCCAGTGCCAGCTCGATTTCAGCGCCCAGCCGTCGACGATGTCGCCGACGAGATAGATCGTGTCGGCATCATGGTAGCGCAGGAAGTCGAGCAGAAGATCGGCTTGAGAACCGCGGGCTCCGAGATGGACGTCGGAGATGAACAACGTGCGAAAGCGCCGCTCCGGGCTCTCGTCACTCACATCGTAACTTCCCATGCGCCAGCCTGTAACAATGTCCCGTGACAGGGGGATGACCGATTGAACCCTCGAGGCACCTTGAAATACGAATCACGCCTTGCCTCGCCCTCCCCGCGAATATCAGTCGCATGCGACAATCAGGCGACATCGCGCCGCAGGGGGCCCAAAGACGGATTGCCATTGGCAACCCAGGAGGTAGGTGCGCTCCTCCCCCGCGTGCGGGGGAGGGTTGGGGAGAGGGTGCTTCCGTAATGGGACGATCCCCAAGAGGAGAAAGCCCTCACCCGCGCCTTCGGCGCGACCTCTCCCGCGAGCGGGAGAGGTGAACGAGCCCGCCTCAGTAGAACTTGTGGAAATGATGGACCGGGCCGTGGCCGTGGCCGACGCTGAAGCGGTCGGCGGCGGCGATCGCGGCGCTGATCCAGGCCTTGGCGTTGCGCACGGCGGCCTCGAGGTCCTCGCCCTTGGCCAGCCCCGCCGCGATGGCGGAGGACAGCGAGCAGCCGGTGCCATGGGTGTTGCGAGTGGCCACGCGCGGCGCGGCGAGCGCGATCGTGGTCTCGGCAGTGACGAGATAATCGGTGCTCTCGGCGCCCTCCCCGTGCCCGCCCTTGATCAGGACGGCGCGGCAGCCCAGCGCCAGCAGGCGGCGTCCCTGGCTCTCGATCTCGGCCTCGCTCGCCGCCACCGGCTCATCGAGCAGGGCCGCAGCCTCCGGCAGGTTCGGCGTGATCAGGGCAGCCAGCCGCATCAGCCTGGTGCGCAGGGCGTCGACGGCTTCGGCGGCGAGCAGGCAATCACCGGAGGTCGCCACCATGACGGGATCGAGCACGACGTGCCGGGGTGCCCAGCGCGACAGCGCGGCCGCGATGGCGTCGATGCTGGCGGCCTGGGCCACCATGCCGATCTTCACCGCACCGATGTCGAGGTCGGAGAACACCGCGTCGATCTGCTCGGTGACGAACCCGGCCGGCACCGCGTGAATGCCGGTCACGCCGCGCGTGTTCTGCGCCGTCAGCGCCGTGATCACGGAGGCGCCGTAGACGCCGAGCGCGGCAAAGGTCTTCAGGTCCGCCTGGATGCCGGCGCCGCCGCTCGAATCGGAACCGGCGATGGTGAGTGCGACCGGGGTCGTCATCGCGGGGGACATGTGCTTGAGGACGCCGCCATGGCCTGTCCTAGCGCGACCGTGGAACGCCAGCAAGCGCGCCGAGCCGCCGTCAAGCGTGATTCGCGAATCAATTGCGCAGCTAACGAATCAGTCGGACACGGCGCGGTCAAAGGCCCGCAATGATGCGGGCTTGAAAATGCAACGGCGCCGGACCCTTGGTATAGTCGCGTACCTTAGCGTGCTTCGCCGGTTACGCGAGACGTCAGGTGGTGGACCGTCCAGCGACCCGATGTTGCAGGCCGCCCGGCCCGCAAGCCATCTGAAAAGACTCTTGGGGTGGAACGATGTGGGCCTTCTTCGAACGTCTCCTCGACTCGTCCATGCTGTCGCCGCACGGCATCTGCCTGTTGTGGGAGCCTGAGCTGATCTGGCTTCACGTCGTTTCCGACGCCTGCATTGCCGCCGCCTATTTCTCGATCCCGTTCGCCCTCGCCATCCTCGTCACCAAGCGACGCGACCTCAAGTTCGGCTGGGTCTTCTGGGCGTTCGCGATCTTCATCATGGCCTGCGGCCTGACTCACCTGCTGTCGATCTACACGCTCTGGGTTCCGATCTACGGCATCGAGGGCATGGTCAAGGCCGCCACCGCGGTCGCGTCGGTCTTCACCGCCGCCGCACTCTGGCCGTTGCTGCCGAAGATCCTGACGATCCCCTCGCCGTTCGAGCTGCGACAGGTCCAGGCCGCGCTCGAGGAGGAGGAAATCAAGAGCCGCGACGCCGCGCTGCTGCTGCAGCAGGTCCGCGACGCCCAGCGCGCGATGCGCGAGAGCGTGGCGCGCCTCACCGCGATCGTCGAGACCGCCGTCGACGGCGTCATCCTGTTCGATGCGCAGGACCGCATCCTGCTGTTCAATCCGGCCTGCGAGCGCTTGTTCGGCTACCGTGCCGACGAGGTGATGAACCGCAACGTCGGCATGCTGATGCCCGAGGCGGATGCGGCGCGGCATTTCGCGATAGGCGGCGAGGCCATCGGCCTGCGCAAGGACGGCACGACGTTTGCGATGGATCTCTCGGTCGGCCAGGCGCGGCAGGACGGGGAATTGATCTTCGTCGGCATCGTCCACGACCTCACCGCGCGCAAGCTGACCGAGCAGCAGCTCCGGCAGGCGCAGAAGATGGAAACGGTCGGCCAGCTCTCCGGCGGCATCGCGCACGACTTCAACAATCTGCTGACCGTCATCATCGGCAATGCCGAGCACCTGAGCGAGCAGCTCAAGGCGAGGCCGGACCTCAAGCGCTTTGCCGAGGACATCTGCCAATCGGGCGAACAGGGTGCCGAGCTGACGCAGCGCCTGCTCGCCTTCAGCCGCCGCCAATTGCTGCGGCCCCAGACGATCGATTGCCGCGGCCTGCTCGATTCCATGTTCAAGCTGCTCAAGCGCACCTTGCGCGAAGACATCGAGATCAGGACGAGCTCCGGGCCCGGCACGGTCCTGGCCTTTGCCGACCGCGCCCAGCTCGAATCCGCCGTGCTGAATCTCGCGCTCAATGCGCAGGATGCCATGCCATCGGGCGGCCACCTCACGCTGGCCACTGAGCTGGTCACGATCGACGACGATCGCGCCCTTCACCCGGAGGTCGCGCCCGGCAGCTACGCCCTGATCTCGGTCACCGATGACGGCGAAGGCATGACGCCCGAGATCACCGCACGCGCGTTCGAGCCGTTCTTCACCACCAAGGAGGTCGGCAAGGGCTCGGGCCTCGGCCTCAGCATGGTCTATGGCTTTGCCAAGCAATCGGGCGGCCATGTCTCGATCTACAGCGAGGCAGGCCTCGGAACCACGGTCAGGATCTACCTGCCGCGCGCGAACACCGGCGGGTCGCAGGCCGATCTTCCCGACGGCGAGGACAAGGCGCCGCGAGGCTACGAGACGATCCTGATCGTCGAGGACGATCCGTTCGTCCGCTCCTCCGTCATTCGCCGGGTGGAAGCGCTCGGATATCGCGTCGTTGCCGCGGTCAACGGCAAGGATGCCTTGCAGCAGCTGCAGGGCGATCCCGGCATCGACTTGCTGTTCACCGATATCGTGATGCCCGGCGGCATGAGCGGCTGGGACCTCGCCGATCAGGCGCGGCGGTTGCGTCCCGGCCTGCCGGTCCTGTTCACCTCGGGCTACGCGCTGGAGACCCTGGTCGAGCAGGGCCGCGCGCGGGCGCAAGCGATCGTGCTGACCAAGCCCTATCGCAAGGTCGAGCTCGCCCAGCGACTCAGGGATGCATTGGCCGCAGCAGTGGTCCCATCCTAGACTTGCGAATGCGCCGCGGAGGAGCCGCAAGCTGGCTTGCTAAATCCGGCCGGTTTTGGCCTATTAGCCGCCAGATCCGCTTTCGGAGTGCCCGCGATGGTTCCTTTCTTCGTCCAAATCAAATGCAAGCTCGGCCAGTCCTATACGGTGGCCAATGCGCTTGCCGAAGCCGAGATCGCCTCCGAGATCTATTCCACGGCCGGCCAATACGATCTTCTGGTGAAGTTCTACGTCGACAAGGATACCGACATCGGCCATTTCGTGAATGAGAAGGTGCAGGTGCTGCCGGGCATCCAGGACACCCTCACCATCATCACCTTCAAGGCGTTCGGCACCGGCTAGATCATGCGCCGAACAACGGCCGAAGCGCGCCGGCAGCGCTAGCCGCCCTCCTTGCGCTTGGGCGGTGTCGGTCCCCGCACCGGCGGCAGCGACTTCAGATAGGCGGCCATCGCGGCGCGGTCTTCTGCGGTCAGTTGCGCCAGATTCTTGATCACCGGCCGCATCGCACCCGAAGCGCTGTCGCCCTCGGGCATGTCGCCGGTTTCGAGAAAATCCGCGATATCCTTCTCGCTCCAGCTGCCGATGCCCTGCTGCGTGATGTTGGGCACCCAGCCTTCGCCTTCCGGATTGGGCCCGCCGGCAAAGCGCTGGCCGGCGATGATGCCGCCGAGCGCATTGCGCGGGCTGTGGCATTCGGCGCAATGGCCGAAACCGTTCACGAGATAGGCCCCGCGATTCCATTGCGGCGAGCGCGCGGCGTCCGCGACGAACGGCGCGGTGTCCATGAACAGCAGTTTCCAGATGCCGACATTGCGACGGATGTTGAACGGAAACGGCAGCGCGTGGTCGCCCACTTTGCCGGACACCGGCGGCAGCGTCTTCAGATAGGCAAAGAGGTCGCGAACGTCGTCGATACTTGCCAGATGATAGGACGTGTAGGGAAACGCGGGGAAATAGTGCGTGCCCGCGGGCGAGATGCCGCGCACCACGGCGTTGACGAAATCAGCCTCGCTCCAGCGGCCGATCCCGTCGGCCGGATCGGGGGAAATATTGGGGGCGTAGAACGTCCCGAACGGCGAGCCGAGCGCCAGGCCGCCGCCGAGCCGCAGGCGATCGGGCTGATTAGGCACCGCATGACATGACGAGCAGCCGCCGGCGTTGAACAGCTCCTGCCCGTTGCCGAGATCAGGGCTGCGTGTCGCAGCCGGCAGGGCCAGCGCCGCCGGGGCGGTCAACCACCAATAGAGGCCGAACGCCGCAACGGCGGCAATCAGGGCGGCAAGAAGCGTTCGTCGCAACATTCAATCATCCATCGTGAGCGCGCGAAATTTACGGGTCGTGCCGCGCCCGATCCAACCACGAATATTTTAGACGGTCGGGCTGTAATGCGGGAATAAACCGCATGGCGCACTGTTTGAAGAGCAATCAGGCGTCAACAGGGAGAGACCCATGAACAAAGCCTTTTTTGCCACACTGGCACTCGGAGCTGCCGTTGCGTTCGCCGCCCCGGCCAGCGCGGAGAAAATGAAGGCGACGCTGGACGGCAAATCCGAAGTCCCCGCCAACACCAGCAGTGCCACCGGAACGGCCGATCTGGACTACGACGCTGCCAGCAAGAAGCTGTCCTGGACGGTCACTTATTCCGGCCTCTCGGGCCCCGCCACCGCCGCACATTTCCACGGGCCTGCCGAAGCCGGCAAGAACGCCGGCGTCGCGGTGCCGATCCCGAATGCGGCCTCGAGCCCGGTCAAGGGCGAAGCCACGCTCACGGACGCGCAGGCCGCCGATCTGCTCGGCGGCAAGTACTACATCAACATCCATACCGCGGCGAACCCGGGCGGCGAGATCCGCGGTCAGGTGACGAAGTAAAGCGAAAACGCGGGCTTCGTCGCGGAAAGGCCGGACGCAAGGAGGGAGCGTCCGGCCTTTTCGATTCGGGGCGAGGACCTGCCTCGCTCAAGCCGCGTTCAGCGCCTGCGCGAGGTCGGCGATCAGGTCCGACGGGTTCTCGATGCCGATCGAGAGCCGGATCGTGGAATCGAGCACGCCGATTTTCCGGCGGATGTCGGCGGGAACGCCGGAATGGGTCATCGTCGCCGGCAGGCTTGCGAGCGATTCCGTCCCCCCAAGGCTCACCGCCAGCTTGAGAATCTGCAGCGCGTTGAGGAATTTCACCGCCGCCTCCTTGCCGCCGACGATGTCGAACGAGAACGTCGACCCCGCGCCGAGGCATTGCCTCGCGAACACACGCCCCGATGGCGAGGCCTCTTCGTGATGGCCGAGGTAGTGCACCTTGGCGACCTTCGGGTGGTCGCGCAGGAAGTCCGCCACGAGCCGCGCATTCGCATCGGCTTTCTCCATCCGCAGGCTGAGCGTCTCGAGCGAGCGGTTGATCATCCAGCAGGAATGCGGATCGAGCTGGGTGCCGATGGCGCCGCGCAATGCCTTGATGCCCTTCATCATCGCTTTCGATCCGAGCGCGGCACCCGCGATCAGGTCGGAATGGCCACCGACATATTTCGTCAGCGAATACAGCGACACATCCGCGCCGTGCTCGATCGGCCGCTGAAACACCGGCCCGAGCAGCGTGTTGTCGCAAGCGATGATCGGCGTGTGTCCCTGTGCCTTGCCGATGGCATCGGCGATGCGACGGATCATTGCGATGTCGACGAGGCCGTTGGTCGGATTGGCGGGCGTCTCGATCAGGATCATCGACACCCGCCCCTTGCGCATCGCCTCCTCCGAGGCCTGCTCGACCGCCGTCTCGTCGATGCCGTCGGCAAAGCCGACGGCGCCGATCGACAGACGCGCAAGGGTGTTCGTCAGCAGGGTCTCCGTCCCGCCGTAGAGCGGCTGCGAGTGCAGGATGACATCGCCGGGGCGAACGAAGGCCAGGATCGTGGTTGCGATGGCCGCCATGCCGGAGGAGAACAGCGCGCAACTCTCCGTTCGCTCGTAGATCGCGAGCCTGTCCTCGACGATCTCGCTGTTGGGATGATTGAAGCGCGAATAGACCAGGCCCGCGCCCATGCCTTCCGGCGGCTCGCGCCGGCCGGCGACGTAGTCGAAGAAGTCCTGGCCGTCCTCCGCGGTCTTGAACACGAAGGTGGAGGTCAGGAACACCGGCGGCTTGATCGCGCCCTCCGACAATTGCGGATCATAGCCATAGGTCAGCATCAAGGTTTCCGGATGCAGCATATGATTGCCGATATGGGTCTTCGACGGGAACGGTTTTACCATGGCCTGTCTCGCTGTTGATTCAGGTGCTCGCCGCGCGCTGGAACTCCCTGACGTCCTGAGGGTGTCGGGAGAAGGATGCGTCGACTCGCGTCAGCGCACGGCCGTTTGGCGCAAAGATAGCCGCTCTCGCGGCAATCCGTCAGGCCTTGCGGACAGAATTACTGCGTCGCTGCGGCTCACGGCCACGCAAGAAAGGGCGGCTGCCTTCGCAACCGCCCCCTTCACTGCTTCCTCGTCGCCCCGTTATTTCAACTTCACGCGATAGGTTTCGTGACAATCATTGCAGCGGTCGTTGATCGCGGTGTAGGCCGCCTTCAGGCTCGCGACATTGGTGATCTTGCCTTTGGCGTCGCCGATCGCCTTCTGCACCGGCGGGATCTTGGAATCGAAATCGGCCTTGTTCTGCCAGACCTTCGGCGAGGCACCATAGGTCGCGTCGACGACATCCTGCTTGGGATTGATCTCGAAGGTTTTGGCGATCTTGGCAACATCGGCCTCGATGGCAGCGATGGCCTGATCGGCAGCTTTCTTGTCGAAGGGAATATCGCCCTTGCTCATCTTCTGCAGGACGCCATACTGATTCTTGGCGATCGCTCGCATCAGATTGTCCTGCTGGACGGCAATCTCCTGTTGCGCCATGACGGCGCCCGCGCCCAGCACGAGGACGCCCGCGACAATCATCGTCCGTTTCATTGGTTCGTTTCTCCGGCTCTCGAGACGTTCAGGGAATGAGACGTCACCGGCTTCCCGTGAAGCCGGGACCCATCATGGATAGAACCCCGCGCGGCGCGTTTATTCCCGTGCGCGCGGAGAGCGGCTTCACAGGCTGTGGCGGCGGTGGTGCTCGTTGATGGCGATCCACACCCGCTCGGGCGTTGCCGGCATGTCGATGTGGTCGATCTTGTATTCGCGCCAGAGCGCGTCGACGATGGCGTTGACGACGGCCGGACAGGAGCCGATCGCGCCGGCCTCGCCGGCCCCCTTCACGCCCATGGGATTGGTCTTGCAGGGGACGTTGTGGGTCTCGAACACGAAGGCCGGGCCGTCCGCCGCGCGCGGCAGCGCATAGTCCATGAAGGTCGCGGTGATGAGCTGGCCATCGCTCGGTCCATACACCACCTGCTCCATCAAGGCCTGGCCGATGCCCTGCATGGCGCCGCCGTGCACCTGGCCGGCCAGGAGCAGCGGATTGAGCGTCTTGCCGAAATCGTCGACGATCACGTAGTTGACGATTTTGATGATGCCGGTGGCCGGATCGATCTCGACCTCCGCGACATGGGTGCCGTTGGGATAGGTGCCGTCGGCGCTGGCGAAGGTTGCGCTGCCGTTCAGCTTCGACGGATCGACGCCGGGCCGCTTGGCGAGATCGACAAACGAGATCGCACGATCGGTGCCGGCGATGCGGATGATGCCATCGGTGATCTCTAAGTCGCCGGCGCTGGCTTCGAGCGCCTGCGCCGCGATCTCCTTCAGCTTTTGCCCGAGCTCGCGCGTGGCACGTTCGACACTGACGCCGCCCGAGGGGATCGAGGCCGAGCCGCCAGTGCCGAGGCCGGTCGCGATCTCGTCGGTATCGCCCTGGCGAACATGCACGCGCTCGGGCGCGACGCCGAACTGCTCGGCGACGATCTGCGCATAGGCGGTCTGATGGCCCTGCCCGCTCGATTGCGTGCCGATCAGCACGGTGACGTCGCCATTGGCATCGAGGCGGACGTTGGCCGTCTCTTCACCCATCACGCCGCAGATCTCGACATAGCTCGCAAGGCCGATGCCGCGGATCAGGCCGCCCTTCTTGGCGAGCTTGGCGCGCTTGGGAAATTCCTTCCATTCCGCGATCTCCATCGCGCGCTTCAGATGCGCGGCGAAGTCGCCGGAATCGTAGACCTTGCCGGTCGCGGTCTTGTAGGGCAGCGCCTTCGGCGGGATGAAATTCTTGCGGCGGATGGCATCCGGCGTCATGTCGAGCTTTCGCGCGCAGGCATCGACCAGCCGCTCGATGACATAGGCCGCTTCGGGGCGGCCCGCGCCGCGATAGGCATCGACAGGCACGCTGTGGGTGAAGATGGTGCGCACCCGGCAATGGAAGGCCTGGATGTCGTAGAGGCCCGGCAGCATGCCCGCGCCGCCATGCGGGATGTAGGGCCCGAAGGTCGACAGATAGGCGCCCATGTCGCCCATGAGGTCGCAATCCATGGCGAGGAACTTGCCGTCTTCAGCCAGCGCCATCTTGGCGGTGGTGACGTTGTCGCGGCCCTGCGCATCGCCCATGAAATGCTCGGAACGGTCGGCCGCCCACTTCACCGCCTTCTTCAGTTTTCGCGCGGCGACGGCCATCAAGGCGTATTCCCGATACGGGAACAGCTTTGTGCCGAACCCGCCGCCGACGTCGGGACAGATCACCCGCATCTTGTCGGTGGGAATGTTGAGCACGTTCTGGCAGAGGATGTCGCGCAGGCGGTGGCTGCCCTGGCTGCCGACCGTCAGCGTCAGATGGTCGCGCTTGGAATCATATTCGCACACCGCCGCGCGCGTCTCCAGGAAGCTTGCGACCACACGCGGATTGACGATGGAGATCTCGGCGACGGCATGCGCCTTCGCAAAGGCGGCCTCGGTCGCGGCCTTGTCGCCGATCGACACGTCGAACAGCACGTTGCCGGGCTTGTCGGGCCAGACCTGCGGTGCGCCCTTCTTCACGGCGTTGACGACGCCGGTTACGGCGGGCAGCGGCGACCATTTGACCTCGATCGCCTCGATCGCGTCGCGGGCCTGGTCGATGGTCTCCGCGACCACGAAGGCGATGGCATCGCCGACATGGCGCACTTCGTCGCTGGCGAGGATCGGGTAAGGCGGGCCGGTGAACGGATCGGTCTCGAGATTGAACAGGCAGGGCAGATTGCCGAGATCCTTGACGTCGTCCGCCGTCAGGATCAGCGCAACGCCCGGCAGGCCGCGAGCCCGGCTCGCATCGATGGTGTATTTGGCATGCGCATGCGGCGAGCGCAGCACCAGGCAGCGCAGCGCGGCCTGCGGCGCGTAATCGTCGGTATAGCGGCCCTTGCCGCGGATGAGCGCGTCATCTTCCTTGCGCAGCACGCTTTGGCCAACGCCGAACTTGATGGGAGCCGCCATTGTCTATCCCGTTCTCATGGTTGTTTTGCGGGCATATTGCCGTGGAAAAACTGGCGCGTCAAAGCCCTGCCATCCTGGCAGCATCGTAGACCTCGATAGTCGTCGCCTCCGAGACGAGCGATTGCAGCGCACGCGCAAAATCGCGCGAGGCCGGAACCGCGAAGTGCGCAAGCAGCGCAGCGCGATCGGCCCACTGCTCGACGAACACAAATTTGAGGGGATTCTCGCAATCGACATGCACCGCATGCGAGATGCAGCCGGGCTCGGCGCGCGAGCGTTGGACGTGTTCGAGGCTTAGTCTCCGGACCTCATCGAACGAGTCCTGCCTTGCGGTTGCGCTGCCGGTCACCAGGATCATGTCGCCTTCCCCCTCCGCTCGCTGGACTGTCCCATGGACCAGGTCGGGGAGTCCAGCTGAGCGAAAGGGATCGCGGGAGACACTTTCGGGTGACGGCCTCGACGCCGGGGATTGGCGATCACTCAAATCCCGCCGCGGCTCAACAGATAGCTCGTACGTTCTCTGAGCGTATCGATCGCCCGCCCAGGTGTGAGATGGTCGATCTCAGAACGCGTCAGGCCGATGTCCATCAGCGCCCTGTCACTCAGGTCCAGCACACTGACCCGCGGGTGCAGGAGCCACTCCCGAACCGCGCGCCAATATCGCCTGGGCAGACCCAGGAGGCTTTGCGCCCGCGCGGCTGCGGCAGCTTCCCTCCCCGACAAGGCATGGCCCGGCGTTGCAACGGACACGTCGAGGCGAGCCGCTGCCGCCAGGACCTCGTCCATGGCCTGCTTCGCCAGCGCAATGGATCGGTCGAGGCGAAGCACCGCGGCATCGTGCTCGGCCTCGGATGAGATCTTCGTCAATTGTGGTGGCATCGGACGCTCCTGCTGTTGTGCCGGCAGGGAGCGTGGCCAAACAAAAGGCCCCGTCCGATGCCGGCGGGGCCTGGTGGAAAAGATGTCGTCGTCGAAATCCTAGCGCACGACTCCTCCCGCCGCCCAGCCGAAGCGGGTGATGTGGTTGCAGGAGACTTTGCGCGACGATTTGATCATGGGCCGCCAATACCACGGCAATCGCGCAAAATCAAGGGATGTGCGGAGGTTAGTTGCATCCTGCAGGCGAACCCTCACGCCGGTCAATTCGTCGTTCAAACTGACGCGACGAAGGAGGTTTGCCCCAACAGCGCACAAGGGACCAACCCCGCGAAGCGCGCTTGAGGCGCGCGATCGTTCTGAGCTACGGCTGACCGAGAGGCGACCGTCGATGCGCGTCCGCTCATCATGTAGACAGCTCTGTCCTGTACCTGACCTTCGGCGTCGCGCACAACGGCGGGCACGATAGCCCGTTGCCTTCAATTCGCTGCTTCCGCGACGCATGGTGAACTAACGCGCTTGCGAGCATTTCGGCGGCTTGCCACTTTCTGGAGGGCTTGTCGCACGGCTCCCGTTCGGCCACACTCGTCGCATTTCAAGTAATTGTTTGGAAGGGTGACCTCATGCCCGAAGCATTGGAAAGCCTATTGTGGTGTGCCGCGCTCGCGACGTGGCTGATGCTCTTCTCCAGGATCCTAGGTGAACACCTCAAGCCCGTCTCGAAATACCTCGGCCATCTGATCGCGGTTGCTTTCAGGCTCAGGACGAAGTGACGCAAAACGGCCTCGGCGCGACTTTGCAGCTGTCAAGCTGGCAGAACTGCTCGTCACGTTGTTGCTGGCGTGAAGCGAACGGACCAGCCGCGCGCATCGAGCGGCCGCACTGTTTCGTGGCTCAGCGGGTGCGGTGACGCTGCTAGCGGCCGACCCTCCGGTCGAGGGAGAACCGGCCCCCTCCGGTGACCAGGATCAACAGAGCGCCTCCCATGATGGAGATGTTCTTCAAGAAGTGATTGTACTGGCCAATCTGTTGCGGACCGGCGGGATACTCCCAGTAACGATGTCCAATTGCAGTGGCCGACAATACGAACAGAAACGTCAAAATTGCGCAGTAGCGCGTGCCGATGCCGAGTATCAAGCCGACCGATATCACGATTTCCAGCACGACGTTGATCGCCGTGAACAGCTGGGGCACCGGGAGGTTCAACGACCGAAAATAACTCACCGAGCCACTGAAGTTGATGAGTGCTCCATAGGCACTTCCAACGAAGACCCATGCAAGCAGAACACGGCCGATGAGGATAAGCAGGTCGGCGTTGCTGGTGGCGAACTCGTCGATCCACGTGGACCAGGGTGAGCGGAATGGCATGGTAGCTGCCTCGTCTCCTGAGCAGGGCACCCGAATATCGGAAAATCGTATCACGATCGGCGGACCTTATGAAGGATTTCGGTCGCCGATGCCCGCCGTGTGAGGCAGCGGTAGGTGGATAAATCTGGATGCGACCCTAGAGCATGATCCGGAAAGGCGTGTAGCGGTTTTCCGAAAAGATCCTGCTCAAACAATAACCTAAAGCGCGATGGCGATTCATCCTAATCGCAATCGCGCTTTAGCCGCGCACCAGCGAGACCAGCCAGCTGCGGCCGAACAGCACGAGGATCGCGAGCGCGTAGACGATCGTGCCGCCGACGGCGAGCAGGGCCAGCGTCGCTTCGTCCCGGAAGGCGTGCACCGAGGCAAGAGCGGCCGGGCTGAAGCGCGCAATCAGCCAGAACACCGCGGCGAGGATCAATCCGGCCAGCAGGAATTTGCCGAGCGACATCAGCCAGCCGCGGTCCGGCACGAGAAACCCGCGCCGCACGGCGAAGAACAGCACCAGCAGGAGATTGGTCCAGACGCCGACGGCGGTCGCCAGCGCGAGGCCGATCTGCGCCAGCGACCCCATCAAGGCGACCTTCAGCGCCACGTTGACGGCGATGCCGGTCAGCGACGCCCGGACCGGCGTTGCGGTGTCCTTGCGCGCGTAGAACGTTGCGACCGCGCTGCGGATCAGCACGAAAGGAATCAGCCCGATCGCGTAGGCTGCGAGCGTGGCACCGGCGGCTGCGGCATCGGCCTTGGAGAACGCGCCGCGGGCGAACAGCGCGCGCATGATCGCATCGGGCACGGTGATGAAGGCGGCGACGAACGGAATCGAAAACAGTAGCGTGAAATCGAAGGCGCGGCGCTGCGCCTTCATGGCGCCGTCGTGGTCGTTGGCCGTGATCCGCCGCGACATCTCCGGCAGCAGCACCGTGCCGATAGCGATGCCGATGACGCCGATCGGCAGCTGGTTGAGCCGGTCGGCGTAGTAGAGCGCCGACAGCGCGCCGGCCGGCAGGAAGGTCGCGATGATGGTGTCGGCGAACAGCGCGACCTGTGTCCCCATCGAGCCCAGCGTCGCAGGTCCCAGCGCTTTGAAGAATCCGCGGACGTCCTCGTCGAGCTTGAGCGGCGCAAAGCGCGGCAGGCCGCCATGGCGGGCGAGATCGCCGGCGAGCAGAAAATATTGCAGAAAGCCGGAGATCAGCACGCCCCAGGCCGCGGCATGGCCCGCAGTCGGAAACCAGACGGCAACCGCCAGCGTCATCATCATTGCGACGTTGAGGAAGATCGAGGCAGCCGCGGCGCTGGCAAAGCGCTGCATCACGTTGAGCATGCCGCCATAGAGCGTCACCAGCGTGATCAAGAGGAGATAGGGAAAGGTGATCCGCGTCAGCTCGATCGCGAGCTTGCGCTGCTCGGCATCCTCGGAAAAGCCCGGCGCCAAAATGCTCATGGCCTGCGGCATGAACAGCCAGGCGAGGATCAGCAGCACCACCTGCGAGGCCAGGAGCAGCGTGAAGATGCGGTCGGCGAACAGCTTTGCCGCCGCTTCGCCCTTCTCGCCATGGACATGGGCATAGGCCGGCACCCAGGCGGCGTTGAAGGCGCCCTCGGCGAAGATCGCGCGGAAATGGTTGGGCAGCCGCAGCGCCACGAAAAAGGCGTCGGCCACCGGGCCGGCGCCGAGGATCGCCGCGAGCATGATGTCGCGGGCAAACCCCGTCAGCCGCGACAGCAGCGTGTAACCACCGACCGTGAAGATGCGTCCGAGCATGCGGACTCTTCTAGAGCATGTCAGGAATAGGTCTAGGTGCAAACCGCGGCGGAAGTCAGCTCCCTCCCCCGCTTGCGCGGGAGGGTTGGGGAGAGGGTGTCTCCGCAAGCGAGAGCCCCCAAGAGGAAAGAGCCCTCACCCGGCGCTACGCGCCGACCTCTCCCGCAAGCGGGAGAGGTGAAGAACTCAACCCGCCAGCGCGCCGCGGACGGCGGCGATGATTCGCTCCTGGTCGGCTTCGGTCAAATAGGCATGCATCGGCAGGCTGATGACGTCCTGCGACAGGCTCTCGCAACCCGGCAATCCGCCCTCGGCGACCGGATATTGCTTGTAGGCGGTCTGCTGGTGCATCGACTTGCCGTAATAGATCGCGGTCGGCACGCCCTGGGCTTTCAGCGCGGCGGCAAAGCCGTCGCGGTCGGTACCCTCAGGAAGGCGGATCGTGTACTGCGCCCAGACCGAGGTGTTGCCGGGCGCAAGGCGCGGCACGGTGACGACATTGGACAGGCCGCGCGCATAGCGCTCGGCGACCTTGTTGCGGGCGGCGATCTCGTCGTCAAAGATCTTCAGCTTCTCGATCAGGACCGCGGCCTGCATGGTGTCGAGCCGGCCGGTGAGGCCGAGGCGGACGTTGTCGTATTTGTCGACGCCCTGCCCGTGCACGCGGATGCTGCGCAAGGTGGCAGCGAGCTCGTCGTCATCGGTGAAGATCGCGCCGCCGTCGCCGAAGCAGCCGAGCGGCTTTGCCGGGAAGAAGCTCGTCGCAGTGGCGTGGCCGAGCGTTCCGAGCTTGCGGCCCTTGTAGCTTGCGCCAAAGCCTTGCGCGGCGTCGTCGAGCACGAACAGGCCTTCGGCCCTGGCGATCTCGGCAATGGCATCGTGATCGGCGGGCTGGCCGAACAAATCGACCGGAATCACCGCGACCGGCTTGAGACCAGCCTTGCGGGCGGTGGCGATGCCGCGCTTGAGCGATTCCGGGCTCATGTTGAAGGTGGTCTCGTCGACGTCGACATAAACCGGCGTCGCGCCGGTCCGCGCCACCGGCGAGGCCGTGGCGATGAAGGTGAAGGACGGACACAGCACGGCATCGCCGGGCCCGACATTCTTGGCCATCATCACCATCAGGATCGCATCGGTGCCGCTGGCGCAGCCGATCACATGCTTGGCGCCAGCGTAGGCCGCGAGCTGCTTCTCGAGCTCGAAGACTTCAGGGCCGTTGACGAACTGGCAATGGTCCATCACGCGCTTGACGGCGGCATCGAGCGAGGCGCCGAGCCGGCGGCGCTGCGAGGCGACGTCGATGAAGGGAATGGGTTCGGAACGCAGATGCTGGTTCATGACCTGATTCTTGGCGCCTTGTGACGTTTGAGCGGTCGACATGGAAAGGAATCAGCCGGCGACGCGGCGCGGCGCCTTGCGCGCGGGTGACGTCGCCGCAGGACGCGAGGGCGTCTCCAGGCACTGCGTGGCGATCTCGAGGCTGGCGACGCCCTCGTCGCCGGTCACCGCCGGCGTCTCGCCGTTGCGCACCGCCTTGAGGAACGCGATCAGCTCGGCGCGCAGCGGCTCGTCATGGCCGACCGGCAGATGCCGCATCGAGTAGCTGCCATCAGGCTTGAAGCCGAAGCATTCGGTGACCTGGCGCGTCAAGAGATCGCCCATCACGTATTTGCCGCGCGTCGCGACCGTGACGCTGCGCGCCTTGAACGGCGTCAGCCAGTTGGTGTTGATGTGGGCGAGCACGCCGCTTTCGGTGCGGAACTGCAGCAGCGCGATGTCCTCGCGCTCGGCGACCGCGCTCGACAATTGCGGCTGCACCTCGACGATGTCGGATTCGGTGAACCAGCGGATCAAATCGATGTCGTGCACGGCAAGGTCGATGACGACGCCGACATTGGACATGCGCGGCGGGAACGGGCCGACGCGGGTGATCGCGATGGAGAGAATGTCCTCGCCCGCGATCGCCTGCTTGACCGCAGCGACCGCCGGATTGAAGCGCTCGACATGGCCGACCATCAGCGTGACGCCGGCCTTCTGTGCCGCGGCGACGATCTCGCGGCCCTCTTCCACCGTGGATGCGATCGGCTTCTCGACGAGAACGTGGATGTTCTTGGCGATGCAGGCGAGCGCGATCTCGTGATGCAGGTGGGTCGGCGCCGCGATGGTAACGGCATCGACGCCGGCGCTGAACAGCTGGTCGAGCGTCTCGAAGCTTTCGCAATTGGCGAGTTCCGTCGCCCGCGCGCGATGCGCCGGCGAGGGATCGACGACGCCGACGAGGCTGACGCCGGGCAGGCCGCTGAGCACGCGCGCATGGTTGCTGCCCATCACGCCGGCACCGATGACACCGACGCGCAAGCCGGCCTTTGCCGGTGCAGACCCTTTGGAACTCATGTGAGCAAACCCCGATTCAACGCAAATCCCCGGGCCGCTTCTAGCACGGGCGCCACATTTGTGGCGAATGCCGGCCTGACGGTCCGGACACGATTTGATTCAAAAAGTTACACGTTCCCCGGGCCTTAGGCCCAAAAAGATACCGCTTCTCGGCCCGGGTCGCGTGATTCGGAGTTGCTGGTTACGACCTTTGATAGTCGTCTTCAATCCGGATGATGTCGTCTTCCCCGAGATAAGAGCCGGTCTGGACCTCGATCAGCTCCAGCTGGATCTTGCCCGGATTCTCCATGCGATGGACGGCGCCCATCGGGATATAGATCGACTCGTTCTCGTGCACCGTCTTCACGGTCTCGTTGACGGTGACCTGGGCCGTGCCGCGGACCACGATCCAATGCTCGGCACGATGATGGTGCTTCTGCAGCGACAGCCGCCCGCCCGGCTTCACCACGATGCGCTTGACCTGGTGGCGCTCGCCATTGTCGACCGACTGATAGCTGCCCCAGGGCCGGTGCACCTTGAGATGCTCCTCGGTGACCTTCGGTGCCACCGCCTTCAGCTTTGTCACCAGGCGCTTCAGCCCGTTGGCATCCTTCTGCCGCGAGACCAGCACCGCATCCGCGGTGGCGACCACGACGAGATCGTCGACGCCTTCGAGCGCGACCAGCGCGGAATCGGTGGTGACGTTGCAGTTGCGGGAATCCTCGAACACGGCGGTGCCGTGCGCGGCATTGCCCAGCGCGTCCTTCTCCGACAATTCCCACACCGCGTGCCAGGAGCCGACGTCGGACCAGCCGCACGACACCGGCACGACGGCGGCGCGCGAGGTCTTCTCCATCACCGCATAGTCGATCGAGATCGCCTTGGCCGCGCCGAACGCCTCGGGTTCCAGCGTGACGAAGCCGAGATCGCGGCCGGCATTGTTGACCGCATTGGTGATCGCCTCGACGCTTGCCGCATCGACCCTGCGATATTCGTCGAGCAGCACGCTCGCCGGGAACATGAAGTTGCCGCTGTTCCAGAAATAGCCCGAATTGACGTAGTCGGAGGCCTTCACCGCATCCGGCTTCTCGACGAAGCGTGTAACCGCATGCACCTCGCCCGAGATCACCTCGCCCGGATTGATGTAGCCGTATTCGGTCGCCGGCCGCTCCGGCTTGACGCCGAAGGTGACGATGCGCCCGGCATTCGCGGCATTGAGGCCTTCGCGGCACGCGGCGACGAAGGCGGCATTATTCTGCACGACGTGATCGGCGGCGAGCGCGAGCACGATCGCCTCATTGACGCGGTTCTGCGCGAACACAGCGCCGGCGGCGATCGCAGGGCCGGAATCGCGCCGCATCGGCTCGAGGATCACGTCCGCCTCGATGCCGATTTCGGCGAGCTGCTCCAGCACCATGAAGCGATAGGACGCGTTGGTGATGACGATCGGCCGGTCGAACAGGGAGGACTCGGACACGCGCAGCAGCGTGTCCTGGAACGTCGAGCGCGTGCCGAACAGCGGCAGGAACTGCTTGGGCCGCACCTCGCGCGAGGCCGGCCATAGCCGCGTGCCGGCACCGCCGCACATGATCAGGGGGATTATGCGTTTGTCCATCGTGATTTCAAACCTTGAAATAGTCGCGATACCAGGTGACGAAATGATGAACCCCATGCTCGATCGGCGTTGACGGTGCAAAGCCGGTGTCGCGCATCAGATCCTCGACATCCGCGAACGTTTCCAGCACATCTCCCGGCTGCATCGGCAGCAATTCTTTGATCGCCGTCCGGCCCAGCTCCCGCTCCAGAAGACCGACGACGTGCATCAGTTCCTCCGGATGATGATTGCCGACATTGTAGAGCTTAAACGGCGCATTTGCGGCAGCCGGATCGTCCGCGGGAACGAGATCGATCAGCTTGGACACGACGCGCGTCACATCGTCGATATAGGTGAAATCGCGGCGCATTTTGCCATGGTTGAAGATCCGGATCGGCTTGCCGGCCATGATGGCGCCCGCAAACAGAAACATGGCCATGTCGGGGCGGCCCCATGGCCCGTAGATGGTGAAGAAGCGCAGCCCGGTGACCGGCAGGCGATAGAGATGGCTGTAGGACTGCGCCATCACCTCGTTCGCCTTCTTGGTCGCGGCGTAGAAGCTGACGGGATGGTCGGTGCGGTCTGCAACCGCAAATGGCAGTTTTGTGTTGGCGCCGTAGACGGAGGATGACGAGGCGTAGACCAGATGACGGCAGCCATTGTTGCGGCAGCCCTCCAGTACGTTGAGGAAGCCGACGAGATTGGAATCGGCGTATGTCTGCGGCTGCTCGATCGAGTAGCGCACGCCGGCCTGCGCGGCGAGATGCACGACTTTGGCAAAACGATGTTGCGCAAACAGCGCCGCCATGGTCTCGCGGTCGGCGAGATCGGCCTCGACGAACGAGAAACGGGGCTCGTCCCTGAGCAGAGCAAGGCGCGCTTTCTTCAGCGCCGGATCGTAATAGCTGTTGAGATTGTCGAGCCCGACGACGGCGCGGCCTTCGCCCAGGAGTTGCCGGGCGACGTGGAAGCCGATGAAGCCGGCGGCACCCGTGACCAAAATCGCCTGATCCGTCATCCTGTTCCCTGTGGATCCCTCGCCCGCACCTGTTTAGCCGCCACCTCGGCGGGGTCGCAATAGGCTCCCCGCTCCTTCGCGAGGCCTCGTCATGGCGTCCTTAACGACGCATCCTGAACGACGTGTCCTTAACGACGACGTCCTTACGACGGCTCTTGCAAGATCGGCGCCAAAACCATACCAAAGCGGCCGAATTCGGCGCCTCGCGTCGGGTTGCCTCAAATCCTCGCAAACCCTGTTCATGCGGACGAGATGCGCCGAATCCTGTTGTCGACGGCCAAAATCCTGATCTCCGTGGCGCTGCTCTATCTGGCGCTGCGCAAGGTCGACCTGTCCGAGCTGTTTTCCCGCTTCACCGTGACCAGCCTGTTCTGGATCGGTATGGCGATCGCGGTCACGTTCCTGCAGATCTTCGTCGGCGTGCTGCGCTGGCGCGAGATCAGCGCCGTCTGCGGCGCGCCGCTCGAGCTCGGCCGCGCCATGCGCTACAACGTGATCGGCTCGTTCTTCAACCAGACCCTGCCGTCGGCGATCGGCGGCGATGCGGTGCGGCTGTGGCTGGTCGCACGCGCCGGCGCCGGCTGGCGCGCCGCGACCTACTCGATCTTCGTCGACCGCGCCATCGGCCTCATCGCGCTCGCGATCGTGATCGTCGCGAGCCTGCCCTGGAGCTACACCCTCATCACCGATCCGCACGGGCGCTCGGCGCTGCTGCTCATCGACCTCCTGGCGCTCACCGCCGGCGTCGGCTTCCTGATCTTCGGCGCGCTGAAATGGCGCTGGCTGAAGACCTGGTGGGCAACGCACCACATTCACGCCTGCGCCGTCATCGCCAATCGCGTGATCTTCAGCCGTACCCGCGGCCCCCTCATCGCGATCCTGTCGGTCCTCGTTCACGTGCTCGCCGTCGTCACCGCCTGGTGCGTCGTGCAGTCCATTGCGGCTCCGGTTCGTTTCAGCGACGTCTTTCTGCTCGTGCCGCCGGTGATGCTGATCACGATGATGCCGATCTCGATCGCCGGCTGGGGCGTGCGTGAAGCCACGATGAGCCTTGCGTTCGGCTTTGCGGGGCTTTCCGCCAACGAGGGCGTCAACGTCTCGCTGCTGTTCGGCGCCGTGTTCTTCATCGTCGGGGCAGTCGGCGGTCTGGTCTGGATCCTCAGCGCGGAGAAAGCCGCGCAAGGGTCGACCCCGATCGGAGCGCGGGAGTGAGCTCGGCTGCCGATGCGCTCGCCGGCGCGGCCCTGCTAATTGCCGTTGCCGCCGCCGCGCTGATCTCGGCGCTCGTCACCTGGACCAGCCGGCCCCTGCTGCAGCGCTACGCGCTGGCGCGGCCGAATGCGCGGTCCTCGCATCGCATCCCGACCCCGCAGGGCGCGGGCATCGCGGTGATCGCCGCGACGCTGATCGTCGCCTCGCTGTGGGGGGTCTCGGCCAATGTCGCGATCCCGCCGGCGCTGGTCGCTGCGACAATCGTGATCGCCCTGGTCGGCTTCGCCGACGACATCGTGTCGCTGCCCGTGCTGGTGCGGCTGGTGCTGCAGGCCGCCTGCGTCGGCGCGGTGGTGTTCACCGCGCCCGAGACCGCGCGCATCGTGCCGACACTGCCGCTTGCGCTGGAGCGCGGCCTCGTCGTGCTTGCCGGCGTCTGGTTCGTGAACCTCGTCAACTTCATGGACGGGCTCGACCTGATGACGGTGGCGGAGGTCGTGCCGGTCACCGCCGCGCTGCTGCTGCTGGGAATGCTCGGGCATCTCTCATGGCCGGCCGTGCTGGTCGCCACCGCGCTATGCGGCGCCATGCTCGGCTTTGCGCCGTTCAACCGTCCGGTCGCAAAAGTCTTCCTGGGCGATGTCGGCAGCCTGCCGATCGGCCTGCTGCTCGGCTGGTGCCTTTTGGAGCTCGCGTTTCGGGGAGAGCCGGCCGCGGCGCTGCTGCTGCCAGCCTATTATCTTGCAGATTCCACCATCACGCTGTTTCGGCGCATCATCCGGCGCGAGCCGTTCTGGTCGGCGCACCGCACCCACTTTTATCAGCGTGCAACCGACAACGGGTTCACGGTCAAGCGGGTCGTCGGCGAAGCATTCGCGCTCAATCTCGTGCTGGCCCTGCTCGCCGTCGCGACCGTTCGCACCGATTCGACGGCGATCACGATCCTCGCCTTGCTTGCAGGCGCGGGTGCGGTCGCCCTCCTGCTGTGGCGCTTCTCCCGCCCTCAGGCGTCCTAGGCCGCCAGCGCCTGCCGCAGCCCCTCGTCGAGCGAGACCTGCGGCTGCCAGCCGGTCGCGAGCGCCTTGGAGACGTCGAGCTCGAGCGAGCCGATCAGGCTGTCATGCGTATCCTGCCGGCCCATCACGCTGAGCAGCGTCGCGAGCAGTCTCGGCGGCATGCCGAACAGAACCGGGTTCTTGCCGGACGCAATGGCCAGGCGCCTGATGAATTCGGGCGTCGAGACCTGTTCCCGATCGGCCACCAGGAAGATCTCGAAATTGCTCGTGGGATCAGGATGGCTGAGCCGGCGCAGGATGAACGACGACAGGTTCTGCACGGCAAGGAAGGCGCGCTGGTTGCGGATCGCCGCAAAGGGCAGCGGCAGCCCCAGGCTCACCGCACGCGTCAGCAGCGCGAAATTGCCCTTGGCCCCGGCGCCATAGACCAACGGCGGCCGGATCACCGTGATCTTCATGTCGCTGTCGCGCGCCAGCGTCCTCAGGCCGGCCTCGGCCGCGGCCTTGGACATGCCGTAGAGGCCGCGCGGCGTCAGCACGTCGCTTTCGCTGAACGGCGCGCGGCCTTCATTGCTGCGGCCGTGCACGAGAACGGTGCTGATGAAGACGAATTGGCGCACGCCGGCCGCCGCCGCGCAGCGCGCCAAATGCAGCGTGCCGGCGATGTTGACGTTGCGGTAGAGCTGGACCGCGTGCTCCTCGTGCTTGTGGTGCACGCGCGCGGCCAGATGGATGACGGCGTCGACGCCTTCGAGCGCCGCCTGCCAGTCGGTCTCGGGACCGATCGTCTCGATCACGACCTCGCCATCGACGCCTGCCGGGCCGCGGACCGCACGGCGGACCGACCATCCCGCGCCCTCGAGCGCCGGCACGAGATGACGGCCGACGAAGCCGCTCGCTCCCGTCACCAGCACGACCGGTCTACGCTCGCTCATCGTTGCTCCGACAGGTCCGGGTTACGCAACAATTCGTCGATCAGCGCGGCATAGGCGTTCATCGCGTTGGTCCTGTCGAACCGCGATGCTGCCTTCACCGCCCGCGCCGCGATGGCGCCGTCGTCGGAACGGAACGCGGCGCGGATCGCTTCGGCGAGCAGGTCGGCACGGCCCGGCGGCACCACCCAGCCGAGCCTGCTCTCCACCACCGTCAACGCGGCCTCGGCCTCCGGCTCGGACACCAGCACCACGGGACGGCCGACCGCCAGCAGATTGTAGAACCGGCTCGGCACCGACACGCCCGCAACGTTCTTCCGGTACGGAATGATCCAGAGATCGGCGGAGGCCAGGAACGCTTCGAGCTCGGAATCCTCGACGCGCCCGACAAAGGAGACATTGGCGAGGTTCGCGGCCGCCTGCAACTGCTTCAGCCGCTCGAAGCCGATGCCCCAGCCGGACAGCAGGAAGTGAATGTCCGCCTCGTCCTTCAGAAGCCGCGCCGCTTCGAACACGATCTCGGGATCGTGGGTGAAGCCGAGATTGCCCGACAGGCCGACGATGAAGCGCGCCGGAATTGCCTTGCGGAACGGATTGTCCGGCGTGACCGGCCGCGGCGCGGGCACGAGCGTGGCCCAGTTCGGGATGAAGCGGATCTTGTTCCGCCTCATCCCGGAATAGCTGAGCAGCGGCCGCTCGGCGTCACGGCCGATGGTGATGACGGCGTTGAGGGCACGGAACATCAGGCCGTTGGCGGCGCGCATCGTCCGCGTCACGACGGAGCGGGGCTTCAACAGGCCGGCCATCACCAACACGTCGGGAAACAGGTCGTGCATGATCAGCGCCGAGCGCGCGCCCTTCACCTGTGCCGCCGCCGCCACCGCATAAGGCAGCATGAACGGCGCGGTGACCGTGAGCACGACGTCCCCTCGCCTCAGCTCCCGCACCAACGCGAGGAACGTGCGCACTGCGAACAACAGCTCGGAGGCGGCGCGCCGCACCAGTGCCGCCTTGCCCGCCATCCTGTTCCTGACCACGACGACGCGCGGCTTGCCCGGGCCGGTCTGCGCCGTCGGCAATGCGCCCGGCGAGCCCGAGAGCACCACGACCTCGTGCTCGGCGGCGAGACGGCAGGCGATCTCGGCCATGATCGCCGCCGTCGTGCTCGGGTCAGGCGGGTAGTGCTGGCTCGCGACGACGATCTTGCCAGCGATCTTGTCTTGCGGCTGCATGGTCAGGCCGCGGTCGACCCGAATTCGGGGACGGCGTCCTTGAGAATGGTCCTGATGGTGGCGCGATCGTCGCGCGCGATCGCCTGCTCCAGCGCCGCAATCCATTTGCGCAGCGTCTGCATCGGCGGTTCGTTCGGCTGCGCGGCCATGATTCCGGCGACCCCGATCTCGCGGGTCGGCTCCTCCGAAGCGAACAGGATCTCGTGCAGGCGTTCGCCCGGGCGCATGCCGGTGAACACGATCTCGATGTCGTAGCCGGGCTGCAGCCCCGACAGGCGGATCATGCGCTCTGCGAGATCGACGATCTTCACCGGCTGGCCCATGTTGAGCACGTAGACGGAGACCTCGCCACGCTGCGTTCCGAGCGCATGCGTCGCCGCGGTGATCACGAGATCGCAGGCCTCGCGGATGGTCATGAAGTAGCGCACCATCTCGGGATGCGTGACGGTCACCGGGCCGCCGGCCTCGATCTGGGCCTTGAACTTCGGCACCACCGAGCCGTTCGAGGCCAGCACGTTGCCGAACCGCACCGAGATCAGCCGCATCGGCGGCCTGCCCCCGCGCGCGCCGGCGGCGAGGTCGTGATCCAGCGCCTGGCAGTACATCTCCGCGAAGCGCTTGGTCAGGCCGAGCATCGACACCGGCTCGATCGCCTTGTCGGTCGAGATCATCACCATCGCCTCGGCGCCGGCCGCCACGGCGGCATCGGCAACGTTGATCGAGCCGAAGATGTTGGTCTTGACGCCTTCGCTCCAGTCGCGTTCGAGGATCGGAACGTGCTTGAGCGCCGCGGCGTGGAATACGATGTCCGGCTTGAACTCCGCCATCAAGCGCATGATGCGCTCGCGATCGCGAATGTCGGCAATCCGGGCTTCGATCGCGGCCGCCGTCCCGCGAGCGGCGAGCGCTTCGGTGATCGCGTAGAGCGCCGGCTCCGAGTTCTCCACGATCAGGAGCCGCGCGGCGCCGAAGGCCACGACGCGCTCGCAGATCTCCGAGCCGATCGAGCCGCCGCCACCGGTGACGAGCACGGCCTTGCCCCTGATCAGGGCCTCGAGGCGCGCATAGTCGATCTTCTCGCTCGGCCGCAGCAGGAGGTCCTCGACCGCGACCGCCGTGAGCCGCGGCGTGTCGCCGCTCTCCAGCGAGGGCATCCGGTTGACGATCACGCCCAGCTTGCGCGCCCGCATCAGGATCGATTCCGGACGAGCTTCCGGCTCGAACGCCGACGGCGTCATGACGAGGCGCGCGATCGGCTTGTTGCGCTTGGCGAAATCGGCGATGACGTCCTCGACGTCGTCGATACCGCCCAGCACCGGCACGGTGCGGATGAACTGGCCGCGGTCGGAGCTCGACGGCGACAGCACGCCGACCGGCCAGATCCGCTTGATCGCCCCGCTCTCGATTCCGCGCAGCAGCACCTCGGCATCCGCGGCGCGGCCGATCAGCAAGGTCGGCGCAGCATCATCGGTCCTCGCATGGCGGCGCACGCGCGTATAGCGGAAGTAGCGGTAGGCCATGCGCAGCGCGCTGAGGAAGGAGATCTCCAGGAACCAGTAGAGGACGATCGTCACCTTGCCGAGGAAAAAGGCGCCGCGGACATTGGGGGCGACGAAGATGTAGTCGAGCACGAGCAGGGCGACCGTCAGCACCGTCGCGACGCGGATGATGTTCAGCGCGTCAGGCAGCGAAATGAAGCGCCATTTCGTCGTGGTCAGGTTGAAGATGAAAAACACCACCACGCTGAAGGCGAGGAAGTAGGGCAGGATCTGGAACAGCAGCGGCAGGCGGTCGAAGAAGCCGTCGCCGCCCTCGAATCGCAGATAGAACGCGGCAAAAAGCGCCGCCGCGGTCGCGAGCAGGTCGTGGAGCGCGATCAGGAAATTGCGCAAGGTGAGATGCGAAAAACGCGTCATCCGCCGACCGATGAAGACCCAGTTAGATACAACCTGACCGCGCTGATAGCCCATCTGGACAAGACTTGCCAGCCGCGCGGCCGCTCAGGGACCGCCTTCGCCCATCTTCGCCCCGGCCTGTTGTGCCCGGATCACCATGCCGCCGGCAACGCCGACGCCGATGACGTACATCCAGCCCTCGTGGAAGTCGAACAAATGCGAGTTGAACAGCGAGGTGAAGACGTTCTGCACCACGACCAGGAGCCCGATCCAGGTGGCAAGCCCGTCGCCCCGGAACAACAGCAGATGCAGGATCCAGATCGCGTAGAGGACTGCGACGCCGATCACGCCCCATTGCACGGCGACGTTCAGCGTCTGATTGTGGGGGTTGCCGATCACTTCGGCGGACGCCTGGTACTGACCGGCGGGCGTCGCGACGCGCTCGAACAATCCGCGCGTGGAGCCGGTGCCGTGCCCTATGATCGGCGCCTCCGCGAAGAAGCCGAGCGATTTCCGCCAGAATTCGAGCCGCAGCCCGAGCGAGGTCGGCTCGCCTCTCTCCATGTAGCGGGCGTAGTCGTCGGAAAACCGCTCGGCGGTATGACGCAAATACGGCGAGGCCTGCCAGGCGAGAATTGCGGCGACGAGCAAGGCGACAGAAATGAGCGCGATACTGCGCCATTTGAGATGAAGCAGTGCAAACACCCCGAACATGATCGGAACGGTGACGAGCGCGGTGCGTGACACCACCACAAACGTCATGTTGATGAAGAAGCTCAGCGCCAGCGCCGTCAGCAGCCCGGCGAGCCAATAGCGCTTCTCGCGCAACAGCATCACGATCGGATAGGCAAGCGCGACGGCGCAGAGCGCGAATTCCTGGCTCTGGTCGATGTAGTTCTTGACGAAAATACCGCGCTCCAAGGGGTCGGTCTTGAGCGTGAGGTTCGGATAGAAGGCGACCAGCCAGGACATCACCGACAACAGCGCACAGGATACCAGGAAGGCGACGAACACCCACCTGCCCCGCGGCGAGCGCTCGAAATGGTAGAGCAGGACCGGCAGCACGAGCAGCTTCACGGTCGGACTGACCGCGTGGAGGCGGACGCCCCAGGCTGCGTCCGACCACAGCGTCCCCAGCAGCGCGAGAGCGAAGAGTGCGATCGGCGCGACGCAGATCGGGCGCTTCAGCGATTGCAGGAACGCGGGAACGTCGAGAAACGGCACCATGCAGAGCAGCATCAGCGCGTTGAAGATGCCGGCAAGCGACGTCGACCAGGGCAGCGAGGCCGCGGTCAGGATCGCAAACAGATCGACGGTCTCGCGCCAGGCAGCCGGGCTGCGAAGACGGCGATGCAACATTTCACTGGTCGATTCCCGTGCGAGCGCCGTCAATTGTTCCCTCCCCGGGCGCGATGCACCAGCGCCGTCGTGCTGAAGCCTTGGAGGATGTCGACCAGCACGACCACCCCGCCCGCGGCCTCGACCACCTCGTGGCCGACGACCTGCTCGCGGGTGTAGTCACCGCCCTTCACCAGCACCCCGGGCTTGATCCTGGTGATGAGGTCGATCGGCGTGTCTTCCGCGAAGATGACGACGAGATCGACGGCCTCAAGCGCTGCGAGCACCTCGGCACGCGCGCGCTCGTCCTGGACCGGACGATCGGCCCCCTTCAGCCGCCGCACCGAGGCGTCGCTGTTGAGTCCCACGATCAGGCGATCGCAGGCGGCGCGCGCGGCGGTCAGCACCTTGACGTGACCGGGATGGAGGATGTCGAAACAGCCATTGGTGAAGCCGACGCGAAGGCCCTGCCTTTTCCATTCGGCGAGCTGCGCGTCGAGCGCGGCCGGATCGAGCACGATCTTCTCCTCGGCCGCGAGCGTCGCATGCGGCAGGATCTTGCGTCGCAGCTCGGCCGCGCTGACGCTGGCGGTGCCCTGCTTGCCGACGGCGACGGCGGCGGCGGCATTGGCCATGCGCAGCGCCGTGTCCCAGTCCGCGCCGGCCGCGAGCGAGACCGCAAGCGCTGCGGCGACGGTGTCACCGGCGCCGGAGACGTCGCGCACCTTCACCGGGACGGCCGGCACGTGAACCGCCCCGCCATTCCGCGGCACCAGCGTCATGCCGCGCTCGCCCTGCGTCACCAGGATCGCCTCGCAATCGGCGAGCCGCATCACGTCCTCGCTGGCCTCGACGATGCTCTGCACCGTTTCGGCGCGGCTGCGGGTTGCTTCCGAAAACTCCTTGCGGTTCGGCGTGAGCAGCGTGGCGCCGCGATAGATCGCCCAGTTCAGGCTCTTGGGATCGACGATCACGGGCTTGCCGAGCTTGCGGGCGGCATCGATGGTGTGGCGGATCACGCGCGCCGTCAGCACGCCCTTGGCGTAGTCGGACAGCAGCACGATGTCGGCGCGCGCGATCTGCGGCAGGATCGCGTCGATCAATTTCGTTTCGACGTCGTCGGACGCAGCCAGCGCCTGCTCCCAATCCGCGCGCAGCATGTGCGTGGAAAAATGCTCGGAGACGAAACGGACTTTTCGCGTGGTCGGCCGCGAGGCGTCGCGCACCAGCACGCTTTCGATGCCGGTTTGATCATCGAGCGCGGCCGCGAGCCGCGCACCGGCATCGTCCTCGCCGATGAGGCCGACGAAGATGCAGCGCGCGCCGAGCGAAGCGACGTTGCGCGCGACGTTGCCGGCGCCGCCGACGTGGATCTCGCTGCGCTGGGCGGCGATGACAGGCGCCGGCGCCTCCGGCGAGATCCGCGACACCTCGCCGTAGACGAACTCGTCCAGCATGATGTCGCCGATGCACAGCACCGTGCGGCCTGAGATGGCTTGCGCGAGGGCATCGAAATCGAGAATGGGCGTCGGCATGGTCTACAGGGCCTCAGCGAAAGCGGTCGGGCCGGTCGAGATAATCCCCGACATAGGCCTTCACCGCGTCCTCGAGCGTCGTGAAGCCGCCGTTATAGCCGGCGCGGAGCAGACGATCGACCTCGCTCTGGGTGAAATACTGGTAGCTGTCGCGGATCTGCTCGGGCATGTCGATGTATTCGATGTTGGGCTTGGCGCCGAGTGCGGCATAGGCAGCCAGCATGAGGTCCTTGAAGCTGCGCGCCTTGCCGGTGCCGACGTTGAACAGGCCGGACACCGACGGCGTCGCCAGCAGCCACAGGACGACGCGCACGACGTCGTCGACATAGATGAAATCGCGACGCTGATCGCCGTCCTCGATGCCCTCGCGATGCGACTTGAACAGCTGCACGACGCGACCAGCCCTCACGTCGTCGAAGCGCCGCGCCAGCACGCTCATCATCGAGCCCTTGTGATATTCGTTCGGGCCGAACACGTTGAAGAATTTCAGGCCGGCCCATTGCGGCGGGAGCCGGTCGCCGCGCGCCACTCGTTCGGCGACCGCGAGATCGAACAGGTGCTTGCTCCAGCCGTAGAGATTCATCGGCCGCAACTTCTTCAGCGCCGGCAGCGAGGCATCGTCGTCGAAGCCTTCCGTGCCGTCGCCATAGGTCGCCGCCGAGGACGCGTAGATGAACGGCACCGCATTCATCGTGCACCAGTCCAGAAGGCGCATCGACAGGCGGAAATTGGTCTCGATGACGAGGTCGCCGTCGGTCGCTGTGGTTGCGGAAATCGCCCCGAGATGGATCACGGCCTCGAGCTTGCGGTCCTTCAGCCAGTCCATCAGCTCGGCGGGGGGCACGATATCCACAAGCTGCCGCTTGGCGAGGTTGCGCCATTTGCCTTCGGTTCCGAGGAAATCGCAGACCACGACGTCGCTGCGGCCGGCCTCGTTCAGCGCGGCCACGACATTCGATCCGATAAAACCGGCCCCGCCGGTCACCAGCAACATTCCACCTACCTGCCCGATTTTAAGTGCCCGATCCTGCCGTAGCGCATGATCCGCCAAAGTGTAAGCGGTTTTGGGATTGCTCTTCTGCCGGCTTTACCTGCCGGCCCGGAGCGGCTAACCGAGCCGCCATATCGGCACGTCTTCGGTCCTAATAACGAATGAACATTGATTCGCAACTTGGTGGTGATGCAGACCGGAGCGACACGCGCCCGATCCTGATCGTTCCCTACATGTGGATCGGCGATTTCGTGCGGAATCACACCGTCGTGCGGGTCCTGAAGGAGCGCTGGCCGAACCGGCCGGTCGATCTCCTCACCACGTCCCTGTGCGCCCCGCTGGTCGATTACATGCCCGGGGTGCGCGCCGGCATCGTCTGGGACATGCCGCGCGGCCGGCTGGCCGTCGCACGCCAGTTCGGCTTGGCAGGGCTGCTTCGGAAACGGAACTACGGCACTGCCCTGGTGCTGCCCCGGACCTGGAAGGCGGCGATCGCGCCGGCGCTGGCCGGCATTCCCGAACGGGTCGGTTTCGTCGGCGAGTTCCGGTTCGGCCTGCTGAACCGCTGGCGCTGGGGCGAGAAGAAGCTGCCCCGCTTCATCGACAAGAACGCCGCCCTCGCCCAGCCCGACGGCGCGCCCCTGCCGGCGGAATGGCCGGTGCCGCAACTGCGCGTTCCGGCCGAGGACATCGCCCGCTGGCGCGAGGCCAATGGCCTCAGCGCCCGCGCCGCGGTGGCGCTCGCCCCAGGCTCGGTCGGCGTTTCAAAGCGCTGGACCTATTATCCCGAAGCTGCCCGCCTGCTGGTCGACCGCGGCCTCGAGGTCTGGGTGGTCGGCGGCCCCGCCGAAAAGGGGCTTGCCCAGGAGATCGTCGCCGCCGGCGGCCCGGGGACCGCTGGCGGCCCTGGGACCGCTGGCGGCCCTGGGGTGCGTGACCTCACCGGCACCGATCTGCGCAACGGCGTCCTTGCCATGGCCGCGGCCGGCGTTGCCATCTCCAACGATTCCGGCCTGATGCACATCGCAGCCGCCCTGGGCACGCCGACCATGGGCATCTTCGGTCCCACCAGCCCCTACCTCTGGGCCCCGCTCAACGGCCTCGCCGCGACACTGGTGCAGGACAAGGAAGCGCTGTCCTGCCAGCCCTGCCAGAGCACGGTGTGCAAGATCAACGACCACCGCTGCATGCGGAATATCGCGGCGAGCGAGGTGGTGGGGATTGCGCAGCGGGTGCTGGCGGAGACGGGGGCGAGGGTGACCAGCTGAGCCGATCGGGGCTCGCGGCAATGATGACATCCTGCCACTGTTTTGCCCGACGAGTCAAAATGCGATTCGAAAAATCCGCAATAGATCGAGCTCTCTTGCCAAGCCATTGATTTTGCTGACCCCGCCTACGGTGCATGGGGTTGTTTTCGCAGTTTTTGTTTTGGACCCAGGAGCTGTGCTCAGAGCAGCGGCCGATACACCGCGCCGATGCGCGCCGCTTCAGCGTCGAGGCTGAACTTCTCGAGCACCCGCGCCCGCCCGCGCT
This sequence comes from Bradyrhizobium sp. CCBAU 11357, assembly GCF_028128865.1. Taxonomy (NCBI): domain Bacteria; kingdom Pseudomonadati; phylum Pseudomonadota; class Alphaproteobacteria; order Hyphomicrobiales; family Nitrobacteraceae; genus Bradyrhizobium; species Bradyrhizobium sp. CCBAU 11357. Next base: position 44,605 of record NZ_LBJW01000103.1, read on the forward strand.
CACCCATCGCGGTCGCCGCGGCCACATCGCGCATCAGCAGCTCGAGCGCCGCAGCAAGCGCGTCGGCATCACCAGTCGGGATCAGCACGCCGGTGACACCATCCTCGACGACGAGCTCGGCCGCGCCGGCGCGTGCGGCGACCAACGCGCTGCCCGCGGCCATTGCCTCGATCAGCGTCAGCCCAAAGCCTTCGTTGCGTGAGGTGAAGGCGTAGATCGTCAGCCGCTGGTACCAGCGCTGCACCGCTTCGATCGGCAGCTCGCCGGTGATGACGATGCGCGATTGCAGGCCGGCTGCCTCGATGCGCTTCTTCAGGTCGTTGGCGAAGGGCGTCTGCTCCGGCGTCACTTGGCCGACGATGACAGCGGTGAAATCCGGATAGCGCGGCAGCAAGCGGCACATCGCATCGACGAACACATCGGTGCCCTTCTGCGCGCGCACGCGGCCGAAGCAGCCGATGGCGTAGCGGCCCGGCAGAGCGGCTTCGGCGAAGGCGGCAGTGCGATCGGCCGGCGGCGCATAGACATCGGTGTCGACGCCGTGCGGAATCACCGTCGCCTTCACCTTCAGGAACGAGGCCGAGAGATCCGATGTTGCGATGATCGCGTCCATGCGCCGGATCAGCCAGCGCGTGATCCAGCTGTGATGCCGCTGCGCTGCCGAGGTGAACACGAGCTTGAGCGGCCAGCCGAGCGCGCGCAGCACGACGCCGGCGATCATCTCGTTGTTGCGGCGCGCGTGCCAGATCAGCGGCGCCTTGCGGCGCCAGAGCTTGAGAAAATCGGCAACGTCGAGGCGCGCGATCCCTTCCGGCGCGTCGGAGCCGAACCAGGCGGCGCGGTACAGCTTTGCCAGCCGCGGCGCCACCATCCGGTTGGTCGCGGTGACGCCGGAATAGCGCCTGTGCAGATTTGGCACGATCACTTCGAGATCGCCCTGGGAATTCGCCACGTCACACTCCGTTTCGCAAAGTCCCTATACGCAACATTAAGCATAGTGACCAGTTCAGGCGCGCCGATACCCCCTCTTCACCACGCAAGCGCTAGCCTTGCGCGTTGATCGAAGACGGGTGAGATCATGACTGTGCTAGTCACCGGCGGCGCCGGCTATATCGGAAGTCACACGGTCCTGGCGCTGGCGGAGGCCGGCGAGGACGTCGTCGTGATCGACGATCTCTCCACTGGCTTCTCGGCCTACCTGCCCGAAGGCGTGCCGCTGTTCATTGGGGACGCCGGCGACGAGAACCTGCTCGAAGGCGTGATCGCCCAGCACGACATCGAGAGCATCATCCATTTCGCCGGCTCGGTGGTCGTGCCGGATTCGATGCGCGATCCGCTCGGCTATTACCGGAACAACTTCACGACCGCGCGCAACCTGCTCAACGTCGCGGTCAAGCGCGGCATCGGCCGCTTCATCTTTTCCTCGACCGCTGCCGTCTACGGCAATCCGGACCAGGTGCCCGTGTCCGAGCACGCGCCGACGCGGCCGCTGTCGCCCTACGGCTCATCGAAGCTGATGACCGAGATCATGCTGCACGACGTCGCCGCCGCCTACGGCATGCAATACGTAACCCTGCGCTATTTCAACGTCGCCGGCGCCGATCCGCAGGCGCGCATTGGCCTTGCCACCGTCGGCGCCACGCATCTGCTCAAGATCGCGGTGGAAGCCGCCACCGGCCAGCGCGCCAAGATCGACGTGTTCGGCACCGACTATCCGACCCCGGACGGCAGCTGCATCCGCGACTTCATCCACGTCACGGACCTGTCGCAGGCGCATCGCTCGGCGCTCGCCTATCTGCGCAATGGCGGCGCCTCGACCACGCTCAATTGCGGCTATGGCCGCGGCTATTCGGTGCTGGAGACCATCGATGCGGTGCGCCGGGTTTCAGGCCGCAGCTTCGCCGTGCAATACGCCCCGCGCCGGCCCGGCGACATCATGACCATGGTCGCCGACACCAGCCGCATCCGCAGCCTGCTCGACTGGCGGCCGCAATACGACGACCTCGAGACCATCGCAGCCCATGCGCTGGCCTGGGAGGACAAGCTGTTCCGCGAGCGCCACGGCGAGCTCCGCCACGCCGCCTCGGCCTAGAATCATCCCAAGCGCAAGCCCTTAATTGGGCTTGAAAAACCCGGCTTGAGCGGGCACAGAGGCCCATCGATCCCTGACGCGCGGGCAGGCTTTGTCCTGCGCCGTCAATGGACACCGGATGGCGCAGTTTCCAAAGAAAATCACCGACGATCCCTACGCGGCAGCGGTCCTGATCCGCCGCCTGATCACGGAACAGGGAATCGTCTACTGGCGGCGCTATCTCGTCGCCTTCGCGCTGATGGCCCTCGCCGCCGGTGCGACCGCTGCTGCGACCTACGTCCTCGGACAGGTCATCAATCAAGCCTATGTCGACAAGAACATCCCGGGCATCGCGATGTTCTCTGGGATCACGGTCGCGCTGCTGTTCGTCAAGGGCGTGGCGACCTACGGCCACATGGTGATCCTGACCAAGATCAGCAACGCGATCCTCGCCACCAACCAGCGCCAGCTGTTCGCCAAGCTGATGCGCGAAAGTGTCGGCTTCTTCTCCGAGCGGCATTCCTCCGAGTTCCTGGCGCGGCTGACGGCCGGCGCAAAGTCGATCACGGACGTGCTGAACATGCTGGTCAACGCCATCGGGCGCGACCTCTTGATGCTGCTCGCCATGATCGGCGTGATGGTGTGGCAGGACCCGCTGATGTCGTTCATCGGCCTCGTCGCGGTGCCGCCGGCGATGCTGGTGCTGCGCAAGCTGGTCAAGCGCATCAAGGGCCTCGCCTTCAACCAGTTCACCGGCACTGCCGACATCATGGAGACCATGCAGGAGTCGCTGCAGGGCATCCGCACCGTCAAGGCGTTCACGCTCGAAGAGACCATGCAGAGGCGCATCGACGAGAACATCGCGGTCGTCGAGCGCAACGCCAACAAGATGGCCCGCGTCGCCAACCGCTCCAACCCGCTGATGGAGATGCTGGGCGGCTTCGCGGTCGCGGGCTGCCTGATGTACGGCGGCTACGCCGTGGTCGCGCTCAACGCCACGCCGGGCGCGTTCTTCTCCTTCATGACCGCGTTCCTGATGGCGACCGAGCCGGCCAAGCGGCTCGCCCGCCTCAACATCGATCTCAACAGCCAGCTGGTCGGCGCCCGCATGCTGCTCGAAGTCGTCGACAGCCCCGCGAGCGAGCAGTCCGACGACGACAAGCCGGCGCTGAAGCTGTCCGATGGCCGCATCGAGCTGCGCGACGTCAGCTTCTCCTATCGCTCGGGCGAGACCGTGCTCAACCGCATGAGCTTCGTCGCCGAGCCCGGCAAGGTGACTGCGCTGGTCGGCCCCTCCGGCGGCGGCAAGTCGACCGTGCTGGGGCTGCTCCTGCGCTTCTACGAGGTGACGCAAGGCGACATCGTGATCGACGGCCAGTCGATCTCGTCGGTCTCACGCAAATCGCTGCGCGCCCAGACCGCCTATGTCGGCCAGGACGTCTATCTGTTCCGCGACACGATCCGCAACAACATCGCCTTCGGCAAGCCGGGCGCCAGCGAGAACGAGATCGTCGAGGCGGCGAAGGCAGCCTGCGCGCATGACTTCATCATGGGCTTCCCGCTCGGCTACGACACGCCGGTCGGCGAGCACGGCACCCAGCTCTCGGGCGGACAGCGCCAGCGCATTGCGGTCGCGCGCGCGCTGCTCAAGAACGCCCCGATCATCCTCCTGGACGAAGCCACCGCCGCGCTCGATTCCGAATCCGAGCGGCAGGTACAGGAGGCGATCGAGCATCTGTGCCAGAACCGCACCACCATCGTGATCGCGCATCGCCTGCACACCATCATGCACGCGGACAGCATTCTGGTCGTCGAAGGCGGCGAGATCGTCGAGCAGGGCCGGCATGATGAGCTGCTCCGCCGCGGCGGCCGTTACGCCTCGTTCTTCCGCCTGCAGCATCACGACGCCGGCGCTCTGGCGCCGATCAGCGCAACCGCATAAAGTTCGTTCCACCTCAAGACCAGCGAGACCGCTCCATGAACGCCGCCTCCTACGTCATCCCGCTTCCGCCCCAGGCTTCGCTTCCCGTCGTCGGCGAGAGCGGCCGTTATCCGGTTCGCCGCATCTGGTGCGTCGGCCGCAACTATCTCGAGCACATCCGCGAGATGGGCAATGACGAGCGCGCCCCGCCGTTCTTCTTCGCCAAGCACGCCGACATGCTGGTGCCGGACGGCGCCACCATTCCCTATCCGCCGCTGACCAAGGATCTGCATCACGAGGTCGAGCTGATCGTCGCGATGAAGAGCGGTGGGCTGAACATTGCCGCCGACAAGGCACTGGACCACGTCTACGGCTACGCCGTCGGCATCGACCTCACTCGCCGCGACCTCCAGATCGCCTCGCGCAAGAAGGAGCGCCCGTGGGAGATCGGCAAGTCGTTCGACTATTCGGCGCCCTGCTCCGCGCTGCAGCCGGCCTCGAAGATCGGCCATCCCTCCAAGGGCAAGATCTGGCTGACGGTCAACGGCAAGGAAGCGCAGAAGGGCGACCTCACCGAGCTGATCTGGAACGTGCCCGAGATCATCTGGCAGCTCTCCCAGCAGGTGAAGCTCGCCGCCGGCGACATCATCATGACCGGCACGCCCGCCGGCGTGTCGCAGCTCCAGCCCGGCGACAAGCTCGAATGCGGTGTCGACGGCGTCGGCACGCTGAAGGTGAGCATCGGCCAGCCGGAATAGGGCTCGATATTGTAGGGTGGATTAGCGAAAGCGTAATCCACCACTACAGACGCACGACAACAAAGAACGTCAATTGTTGCTCGCGCCTATTGATGGATTACGCTTCGCTGATCCACCCTACGGGCTACGCGCGCTACCAGGCCTTGACCGGCCGATTGGCATGGCTTGCCTGCGGCACACCGCGATTGAGCGACATGTGCGAATGCACGCACAGCCAGCCATTGCCATTTCTCGAAAACACCATCGTCGCGCGGCCCGGCCGCGCAAAGGTGCTGCCATCGGGATGGTAGCCCGTGCTCGTCCACGGCGCGATCACGGTTGCCATCATGCCGTCCGGTGACGCCAGAACGGAAATCTGATCGAGGACGAAGCGGAAGTCGGCCGTCTTTGGCCAGACGTTGTCCCATTGCGTCTTGACCCATTGATCGAGGCCGGGGATGACGTCGTTGTGGGTACCGAAGGCGAGCACGTCGGGATGGAAGAGCGGCCGCGCCGAGGCATAGTCGACCTCGCGGACATAGCCCGCGAAGGTCTCCAGCCACTCGCGGAAGAGTTGCGTGATCTCTGCGTTCGCGGTCGGCAAGGAACTCATCGCGACGCGCCGATCACCTGATCGCCGACATCACGATGAGGCCCAGGACCAGCGCCGTCAGCGAGTATTTCAGCGTATAGTAGACGTTGCGGTTCCACTCCTTCACCTTGCGGCTGGCGAGGTGGATCTCGTAGAGCTTGCCGAACACCTTGTTGAGCACGCCGACATTCTCGCCGTCGACGTTCTGGGTCGCCGACGCCTTGACGATGTGATGGCTGACCCAGCGGTTGATCGCGGTCATGAAGCCGTACTTCATCGGGCGCTCGACGTCGCAGAACAGGATGATGCGGTTGACGTCGGTCGCATTCTCGGCGCTGTGGATGAAGGTCTCGTCGAACATGAAGGCTTCGCCGTCGCGCCAGACGCATTCGACGCCGTCGACGAGGATCCGGCACTTGTTCGAGTTCGGCGTGACGAGGCCGAGGTGATAGCGCAGCGAGCCCGCGAAGGGATCACGATGCGCGCCCAGTTTGCCACCCGGCGGCAGCATCGCGAACATCGCGCCGTGCACGCTCGGGATCGACTTGAGCAGCTCCACCGTCTTCGGGCACAGCGTGTTGGCCGACGGCAGGAAGTCGTCGTACCATTTCAGGTAAAACCGCTTCCAGCCGCTCTTGAAGAACGAGTAGAAGCCCCAATCGTTGTTCTTCGCTGCCGCGCGGATGAAGCCTTCATCGAACAGGCGCACGGCCTCGTCGCGGATGGTCTCCCAGTTCTCGCTGAGCGGCTTCAGCTCCGGAAACTGATCGACCGAGATCACCGGCCTGTTCGGCACTGCCGAGCCGGCGTACATCAGCACGTTGTAGGGCGCGAGATAGGTCGAGTGGTCGCCGAGCTGGCGCGCGAACCGCAGCCGCTGCTTGCCGCGGAAGTGAACGTAAATCGTCGAGGCGGCAAGCACATACAAAATGACGAGCTGCGGCGCAAAAAGCTGTTTCAGCATTTCCCCAATCCCAAGTGATCCAGCCGGGGTGTCGTGTAGCCCGAGGAGGCCCAAGCGGCAAGATATTCGCCGGTGGGTTGCAATCACGCCGGAGAGAGCAAGGGGACGGAACTTGGGTCAAACTGGCCGAAACGAGCCGAATCAGACCCGCGACAGCGCCTGCAGGCCCTTGAAGGTCAGGCGCTTGGGGTCGGTGACGCCGGCGAGGTAAAGCCGGCGGATGAAGGCGATGACGGCGTCGCGGTCGCAATCGGTCAGCGCGACGACGGCGTCGACCGCTATTCTCTGGGCTTCCATTGGGCTCACCTCGGCCTTGCGAGTAACCCCGGCCGAGACAGGCTAGGACTCATCCGTTAAATCGGCGTTAACCGTTGTGGAAGCGTCGCCGATTCAGCCGCCCCGCCGTATACGCAAAACAACGCATTGCGCAGGCGTGAAGCGGCTCAGCGCGCCTTGATGCTCTGCTTCAGCAGCGCGAACTGCTTCTTCAGCCGGGGCACGGCGAAGTCGGTGAAGGCGCGCACCTTGGGCACCGAAAGCCGGCCCTGCGGACAGATCAGATGCGCAGGCATCTCCGGATCCTTGTCGCCGGCAAGCAGGATCTCGAGCTCGCCGCGCGCGACCTGCTCGGCCACCTGGTACGAATACATCCGCGCCACGCCGCGCCCGGCCACAGCGGAGGCCACTGCCGCATAGGTGCTGTTGACGACGAGCCGCGGAGTGAACTGCACGGTGCGCGGCGCCGACGAGCCCGCCTGCGGCGCAAAAGTCCAGGAATTCGGCAGATGCGCCATCGCGACGATCTGGTGCTTGGCGAGATCACCCAGCTCAGTGATGCGCGGATGCTGTTTCAGGTAACGGGGAGCGGCCACCACGACGCGGCTGATCCCGCCGACCCGCATCGCCACCATCGCCGAGTCCGCCAGCGGACCGATGCGAAGCGCGATATCGACGCCTTCCTCGATCAGATTGACCGCACGGTCGAACAACAGGAGTTTTGCCGACACGGTCGGATAGGCGTCGAGGAATGCGTCGAGGATCGGCCGCAGCACCATCTCTCCCGAGACCACCGGAGCGGTGATCGTGAGCAGACCACGCGGTGCCGTGCGCGGTCCGGCCGCGATGTCCTCGGCTTCCTCCAGCTCGGTGAGCACGCGGCGGCAGATCGCGACATAGCGCTCGCCCTCCTCACTCAGCTTGATCGAGCGTGTCGTTCGGTGCAGCAGCTCGGCGCCGACCCGCTCTTCCAGAAAGGCGATGGCACGGCTGACGGCTGCCGGCGAGCGGCCGAGCTTGCGTCCTGCGGCAGCGAGGCTTCCCTCGTCCACCGCAAGGACGAACACCTTCATCGCGTCCAGACGATCCATGCGCTCGCCGCAGCCCCCTGAGATTTCGGCTGAAAGCTAGGCGTTTGCGTCGGCTGCGACAACCTCCGCAAGGATCGATCCGGCATTCGTTCGCGCTGCGAAAGAGTGTCTGCCGGGCAGCGGATATTCGCAAGTATGCCGCCGCAGCGTACCTCAACGCCCCCAGGCCAGCCGCTGCTGGCGCAGGTTTTCAAGCCCACAACAGGAGTCCGTCATGGGTATCGAGCAGAAGGTCGCCATCATCACCGGTGCATCGCAGGGTATCGGCGCCGCCCTGGTTCAGGGTTTTCGCGATCGCAACTACCGCGTCGTCGCAACGGCGCGCTCCGTCAAACCGTCGAGCGACGAAGACGTCCTCGCCATTGCCGGCGACATCGCCGACCGAGCCACCGCCGAGCGCGTGGTCTCGCAGGCCGTCGCCCGCTTCGGCCGCGTCGACACGCTGGTCAATAATGCCGGCATCTTCGTCGCGAAGCCGTTCACGCAGTACACGGCCGAAGACTATGCGGCCGTGATGGGCACCAACGTCGCCGGCTTCTTCCACATCACCCAGCTCGCCATCGCCGAGATGGAGAAGCAAGCGTCCGGCCATGTCGTCCAGATCACGACCACACTGGTCGATCAGGCCAATTCGAACGTGCCGTCGGTGCTGGCCTCGCTGAGCAAGGGCGGGCTGAACGCCGCGACCAAGTCGCTCGCGATCGAATACGCCAGGCGCGGCATTCGCGTGAACGCGGTGTCGCCCGGCATCATCAAGTCGCCGATGCATCCGGTCGCGACGCATGCCCAGCTCGGCGCACTGCACCCGGTCGGCCGTATGGGCGAGATGCCCGACATCGTCGATGCCGTGCTCTATCTCGAGGGCGCTTCCTTTGTCACCGGCGAGATCCTGCATGTCGACGGCGGCCAGAGTGCCGGCCACTGAGAGGAGGAGAACGACAATGCCCATCGTCACCATTCAAGTGACCCGCGAGGGAACGACGCCGGGTTCGGCGTCGCTCACGGCGGAGGAGAAGGCCGCACTGATCAAGGGCTCGAGCGAGTTGCTGCGCCACGTGCTCGGCAAGCCGCTCGAGTCCACCTTCGTCGTGATCGAGGAAGTCGACACCGACAATTGGGGCTGGGGCGGCCTGCCCGTGCAGGAATTCCGGCGCCGCCGCGCCAACCAGACAGGATGATCCGAGCGCCGTTGCGCGCTGGAGGATGACATGACCAACGCAAGTACCAAGCAACATCTGGAGACCCGGCTGCATCCGCAGCCGGGATCAACGTCGCAGGCAACCTGGCGATATGCGGTGGCGGGCTTGTCCGCATCGCTGGTCGGACTCGGCCTTGCCCGCTTTTCCTACACGCCGCTGTGCCCCGACCTGATCGCGGCGAAATGGTTCACGTCGGCGGCGCGGCGGTGCTGGCACTGGCAATCGATCTCGGCCGCGCCCTGATCGTCCTCGCAGATCCTGAGCGCGATGATGGCAGGCGACCGGCATCACCTGGCACTGGGCTTTGTCATGCTTTGAGCAAGCGACCTCAGCAACTCGGCTTGCTTCAGGACCAACTCACATTGCTTTCGCGCATGGGTGCCCGACAGCTCAACCAACTCCGCCAGCGTTTTTGCACGGCCTAGCTCCCGCGCATACTCCAAGGTCGCGCCCGCATTGATCTTCATCAGTTCGAGCACGACGGTGCGACACTCGGCTGCCGTTCCAATCGCGTCGATGAGATCGCTTTCCGCGACGACGGTTCCATTGGCCTCTGAACTCACACTGGCCAGCCGTGACTTTGCGAGGTCGTTGGCGTAGTTGAGCGTAGCGCTCATGCCGTCCAAAGCGCGGGCTTGATACTCCTTGGCCATGTCCACGATGAGATCAGTGGTGGTACTGCTCGGAGGTTCAGGTCTTGCAACGATGACGCTGGCCGCCTCTTGTGCCGGAACAGTCATCGGAGCAGGCGCTTCTTGCGCGATCTGCGGCGCTTCCTGGGGGAAGACGGCGACTGGGCCCGGCGGCATGGCCAAGCCCTCGTCGACCGCACGGCTCACTTCCGCCGCCAGTTCCAGCAGCGAGCGACGCCCGGTGCGTCCAACGTCAGCAGGCAGCTTTGAGCGCGCGTTTCCCATAATCGTCCGACTCCTCGGCCAAGTGCGCCGCGATCCAACCCCACAAACTTAAAATTTCGTCCGAAGCTTTGCCCGCCGGTGCGAACTCCGTCACGCCCAACCCTGCTCCGAGCGCATCCTGGTGATCGTTACGCTGCGCAATAAACGGGAGCGCAAGCACGCCGAGCGAGCTTAGCGATGTGGCAGCTTCGCTCAGCCGGCACCCCCGCGTCGGCGTCTGATTGAGGATGAAGGCAAATCGGCGGTTGAGCCTGCGAATGGCGATCAGTGTAGGAATTGCGGCTTCGATATCGGCCGGGCTCGGGCGCGCCGGGATGAGACAGAGATCCGCGCAGGCGATGACGCGCAGCGCCAGGCTGTTGGTCGTGGCAGCTGTGTCGATGATGGCAAGCCAGACGCCTTCGGCCTTCAGGCGCGTGATCAACGGATCGATCTCGGCAGGATCCGTAACGCGCTCGACGCGGGGAGAGGGATGATCGCGGCGCTCTTTCCATTTCGAGATCGTACCTTGCGCGTCCGCCTCAATGAGAGCGACGCGCTCAGCGCGCTGCGTTGCTGCCACCGCCAGTCCAACGGACAGCGTACTCTTGCCGCTTCCGCCTTTTTGCGTGACCAGGGCAAGGACGTGCATGTCCCGCGCTCCCCTTAAGACGGCAACGACGCGGAACTCAGACGTTGTCGGAAATAAACTTCTTGCAGCGCAAAATTACTACCGCAAGTCGCGATTCGTCTCAAGCGAACGCGATGCAATCCCGGTATCCTACTTAGCAAGTTCAGGAATACTGCATCACGCCGTCGTCGATCCGGCCGAAGCGCAAGGAGACGATGTCGAGCGCGTAGTTCTGGTGGAGACGCCACGGCCGCTTCGAGCCCTGCTTCGGCATTTTGGCGATCGAGCGCTGCACGTAGCCGGAGGTGAAATCGAGCGAAGGCTGCGCGGTGATGGTGAAATCGTCATTGTGCGGCATGCACTGGCGGAAATTGTGCCGGTCCATGTAGTTGATGAGGCGGCAGACATATTCGCAGGTGAGGTCGCATTTCAGCGTCCAGGACGCGTTGGTGTAGCCGAAGGCGGAGGCCATGTTCGGCACATCGGCATACATCATGCCCTTGTAGGTCAGCGTGTTGGCAAAATCGACGGAGCGGCCGTCGACGCTGACCTCGAGGCCGCCGACGACCTGGAGCACAAGCCCGGTCGCCGTCACAATGATGTCGGCGGCGAGCTCGCGGCCGTCCTTGAGGCGGATGCCCTCATGCGTGAAGGTGTCGATCTCGCTGGTGACGACGCTGGCGCGCTGCTCGCGGATCGCCTTGAAGAGGTCGCCGTCGGGCACCAGGCACAGCCGCTGGTCCCAGGGATTGTAGCGCGGCGTGAAATGGGTCGCGACGTCGTAGTCCGGGCCGAGCGCCATCTGCACGCCTTTGAGGATGAGGTCCTTCACCTTCGCCGGCCGGCGCCGGCTGAGCTGGAAGAAGAACATCCCCCACATCACGTTGCGCCAGCGGATCAGGTGATAGGCAAGCTGCGCCGGCAGATTGCGGCGCAGCTTGTTGGCGAGGGGATCCTGCGCCGGGCGCGACACCACATAGGTCGGCGAACGCTGCAGCATGGTGACCTGCGCCGCCTTCTTGGCGAGCTCCGGCACCAGCGTCACCGCTGTCGCGCCCGAGCCGATCACGACGACACGCTTGCCCGCGTAGTCGATGTCCTCGGTCCATTTCTGCGGATGCACGATGCGGCCGGCGAAAGCAGCGGCGCCCTTGAACTCCGGTGTGTAGCCCGCCTCGTATTTGTAATAGCCCGAGCACAGAAACAGGAAATTGCAGGTGAAGCACACCAGCTCGGCCGTGCCCTCGCCCGTGATGCGCTCGGCCTCGACGGCCCAGCGCGCATCCGGCGTCGACCACGCCGCACGCTTGACGCGGTGGTGGAAGCGGATGTGCTTGTCGATGCCGTTCTCGCTGGCAGTCTCGCGCACATAGTTCAGGATCTGGGGCCCGTCGGCGATCGCCTTCGGATCGGTCCACGGCTTGAACGAATAGCCGAGCGTGAACATGTCGCTGTCCGAGCGGATGCCGGGATAGCGAAACAGGTCCCAGGTGCCGCCGATGCAGTCGCGTCCCTCGAGGATGACGTAGCTCTTGGTGGCGCACTTGGTCTGAAGATGATAGCCGGCACCGACGCCGGACAGGCCGGCACCGACGATCAGGACGTCGAAATGTTCTTTGGTTTCGGCCATGGCGTTTCTCCTGTCACAGGATGGCAGCGCCACGCCAAATTGCAACCGTCAGGTCGCTGCAGCGACCACACACGCCGTATCGAAATACTCGTAGAACTCAACGGCTTTGCCGTCCTTGAACCGCCAGTAATCGATCTTCGGCGTCTCGGCGGTCTTGCCCGTCTTCTTGTTGATCCAGGCCGTCGAGCCGCGTGCGACGACTGCGTCTCCTTGCGCGATATACTCGTCGATCGTGTAGTGCTGCATGGTCCACTCGGAAAGCAGCCGGTCGAAGTATTCGCGCAATTCCTTGCTGTCGCGATACTGCTTGGCGAAATCGAGCGGCGCGACACCCCGCGACACCGATGCAAAATTGACGTTCGGGGCGACGACGGCGTCGAACCAGTGATCGACGCTGCCCCCACGACTTTCATGCCAGAGCCGATACGCCTCTTTCAGGATGTCGACATTCGCGGCTTCATTGGACATCGCATTCCTCCATAATGCTTTCGGTATCTGACAATACGCGTACGGAAATGGCCGCCCGCTGCAAAAGTGGCAGGCTTGTTTTGGCTCTACCTGAAAGGTATCAGACAGTTGGATAATAAAAAAGGCCCCGGATTGCTCCGGGGCCTTGTATCGCAAATGCGTGCGATCTCAGTACCGGTAATGGTCCGACTTGTACGGACCTTCCTGCTTCACGCCGATATAGTCGGCCTGGTCCTTGCGCAGCTCGGTGAGCTTGACGCCGATCTTGGCGAGGTGCAGGCGGGCGACCTTCTCGTCGAGGGTTTTCGGCAGCACGTAGACTTCCTTCTTGTACTTGCCGTCCTTGTTGTTGGCGAACAGCTCGATCTGCGCCAGCGTCTGGTTGGTAAAGGACGCCGACATCACGAAGGACGGATGGCCCATCGCATTGCCCAGGTTCACGAGGCGGCCCTCCGACAGCAGGATGATGCGGTGCTTGTCGGGGAACTCGATCTCGTCGACCTGCGGCTTGATGTTGGTCCACTTCAGGTTACGCAGCGACGCGATCTGGATCTCGTTGTCGAAGTGGCCGATGTTGCAGACGATGGCGCGATCCTTCATCGCGCGCATGTGCTCGATCGTGATGATGTCCTTGTTGCCGGTGGCGGTGACGAAGATGTCGGCGCGCGGCGCGGCGTCTTCCATGGTCACGACCTCGTAGCCTTCCATCGCGGCCTGCAGCGCGCAGATCGGATCGACTTCCGACACCATGACGCGGCAGCCTGCCTGGCGCAGCGAGGCGGCCGAGCCCTTGCCGACGTCGCCGAAGCCGGCGACCATCGCGACCTTGCCCGACAGCATCACGTCGGTGCCGCGGCGGATGCCGTCGACCAGCGATTCACGGCAGCCATAGAGGTTGTCGAACTTCGACTTGGTGACGCTGTCATTGACGTTGATGGCCGGCCACAGCAGCGTGCCCGCCTTCTGCATGTCGTAGAGGCGATGCACGCCCGTCGTGGTCTCCTCGGACACGCCCTTGATGCTGTTGGCGATCCCGGCGAAGTAGCCCTTCGGCTTTTCCTTGAGCTGCTTCTTCAGAAGCGCGAAGAAGACTTCCTCTTCCTCGGAGCCGGGCTTGTCGAGGAAGGCGGTGTCGCCATTCTCGGCGCGCAGACCGAGATGGACATACATGGTGGCGTCGCCGCCGTCGTCGAGGATCATGTTCGGGTGACCGCCGCCGTGCCAGTCGAACAGCTTTGCGGTGTAGTCCCAGTAATCCTTCAGCGTCTCACCCTTGACGGCGAAGACGGGAATGCCGGCGGCGGCGATCGCAGCGGCAGCATGATCCTGCGTCGAATAGATGTTGCAGGAGACCCAGCGGATGTCGGCGCCGAGCGCGGCGAGCGTCTCGATCAGCACGCCGGTCTGGATCGTCATGTGCAGCGAGCCGGCGATGCGCGCGCCCTTCAGCGGCTGCTTCGGGCCGTACTCCTCGCGGGTGGCCATCAGGCCGGGCATCTCGGTCTCGGCCAGCGAGAGCTCCTTGCGGCCGAACTCGGCGAGCGAAATGTCCTTGACGATGTAATCGGTGAAGCCGGGCTTCGCGTTCATGAGAGGTTCCTGTTTGTTTGGCTCGTCATTCCGAGGCGCTCGTCAAACGAGCGACCCCGGAATCCGTAAGGTTCGAGATTCCGGGATCGCCGCTGTCGCGGCGCCCCCGGAATGACGCAAGGACTAGAGCGCGCGCTTGAGCTGCTCGACGAGGTCGGTCTTCTCCCAGGAGAAGCCGCCCTCGTTGTCGGGCGTGCGGCCGAAATGGCCGTAGGCCGAGGTGCGCGCGTAGATCGGGCGGTTGAGGTCGAGATGGCTGCGGATGCCGCGCGGGGTGAGGTCCATGGCCTTGGCGGCGGCCTTCTCGAGCTGGTCCTCCGACACCTTACCGGTGCCGTGGGTGTCGATGTAGATCGACAGCGGGCGCGCCACGCCGATGGCGTAGGCAAGCTGCAGCGTGCAGCGGTCGGCAAGACCGGCGGCAACGATGTTCTTGGCGACGTAGCGCGCGGCATAGGCCGCGGAGCGGTCGACCTTGGTCGGATCCTTGCCGGAGAACGCGCCGCCGCCATGCGGGGCCGCGCCGCCATAGGTGTCGACGATGATCTTGCGGCCGGTCAGTCCGGAATCGCCGTCGGGACCGCCGATGTAGAACTTGCCGGTCGGGTTGATGTGCCAGATCGTCTTCGGGGTGATCCAGTCCTTCGGCAGCGCCTCGCGCACATAGGGCTCGACGATTTCGCGGACCTGGTTCGAGGTGAGGTCGGGAACCAGATGCTGGTGCGAGACCACGATCTCGCGCACGCCGACCGGCTTGCCGTTCTCGTACTGCACGGTGACCTGGCTCTTGGAGTCAGGACCCAGCACCTTCTCCTTGCCGGAATGGCGGGCTTCGGAGATCAGGCGCAGGATCTTGTGGGCGTAGAAGATCGGCGCCGGCATCAGATCGGGCGTCTCGTTGGTGGCGTAGCCGAACATGATGCCCTGGTCGCCCGCGCCTTCTTCCTTGACCTCGCCCGGCTGCAGCGCGTCGACGCCCTGCGCGATGTCGGCCGACTGCGGATGCAGGAGGATCTCGATGTCGCAGGTCTTCCAGTGGAAGCCTTCCTGCTCGTAGCCGATGTCCTTGATCGCGCCGCGCACGACGCTCTCGATCTGCTCGTTGGTCACCGACTTCGGGCCGCGGGTCTCACCGGCGATCACCACCTTGTTGGTGGTCGCGAGCGTCTCGCAGGCAGCGCGGATCTGCCAGGGGTCGATGCCCGCCTTCGGCCCTTCACGGTAGAACAGGTCGACGATCTCATCGGAGATCCGGTCACAGACCTTGTCCGGATGGCCCTCGGACACGGACTCGCTGGTGAAGAGATAGGACGCGCGCATCAGTAACCCCTTGTTCCGCCGCTAGCCGGCGGGCGTTTGCGATGTTTACTTTTGGTGATGTCAATCACGCCGACGCGAGATGACGTAGGATTCGTCGAGAAACCAGAGCCCATTGTACTTTCGCAGCACGTCCCTGGCGGCATCCAGAGTGCGGCCGTTTTGAGTCATTTCTGTCAATCGGTCGTCCTCAATCTGAGCGACATACACCGCCGCATTCCACGCTGCAAAGGCCGTCGAGGTCCCGATGGTGCCCGTGACCTCGTTGGGCAGCGCTTCCATATCATACCTGAAGATCGAACGGTTATCCGCGTATGCATTAAAATTTAAGTCGCGGCCCACCGATCCAAGTTCATACTTAACTGCACGCAGTAGCTCATGACGGCTGACCGAGAAAGGATTTTCTCCAGGCCAGATCGCCTGGATCATTTCCATGCCCGGATCCTGCCCATGGGAGTGGATTCCGATCAGCCTGCCGCCCGGCCGAAGCGCCCGCGCCAGCGGTGCAATGATCCGCTTGGCCCGGAAATTGACCGATGACAGGGCCCGGTAGGGCTGGGATGCGATGACGAGGTCGAAATTGGCCTCAGTCTGGCCCGGCCGCGGAATGGTCGAATCGAGCAGGAACCGGTGGTCCTCGCGATAGAGCACGAGGACGACCGGCCGCTCGTAGAGCGGCATGGCCGTGCGTGGGCTGATCGCAGCGCGCCAGTTCTGCTCCAGAAAAGGCCTCAGCTCCGCGATCTGCTGCTCGAACTCGCCCGACGAAGCGCCGCGGAGCGGCACTTCGTGCCAGACGGTGGCAGCCGCCGCAGCAGGCGAAGCCGGCGTCAGCCAGGGCGCCTCCGCGTAAAACATGTTGGTGAACACGAACACCGATGCCGGATGCTCGAAAATGCGGTCCGGCACCTTCTCCAG
Organism: Bradyrhizobium sp. CCBAU 11357; assembly: GCF_028128865.1. NCBI lineage: Bacteria > Pseudomonadati > Pseudomonadota > Alphaproteobacteria > Hyphomicrobiales > Nitrobacteraceae > Bradyrhizobium > Bradyrhizobium sp. CCBAU 11357. The sequence continues at coordinate 60,906 of NZ_LBJW01000103.1, forward strand.
CGTCAGCCGCAAATCCTCCAGGCTGAGCTCCTTGCCGGCGACGTAGAACGGCATGTGCGGAAAGCGCTGGTGCGTTGCGCGCAGCACCCGCGCCAGCACCGTGCCGTCGCCGACGCCGGCATCGAACAGGCGAAGCGCCGGCGGGCGCGGATGGATGGAGGCGAGCTCCAGCGCGACGCGATCCGCGATCACCCGCTTTTCGCTGCAGGTGTGGACGAACAGCAGGTATTTCTGGCGGTTCTCGAAGAAGCGGAAATTGCCGCGCGGATCGCGCTTCTCGGGGGGCACCTGAAGTCCCCGCGGCGGCGGCACGCCGCCGGCCATCGATGCGGCCATGTAGGCCTGGATCCGCTCCAGCGTGTCGATGGTGATGCGCTTTCCCTCGCGCAGGCGATGCACCAGCTTCCCATCGTTCACCGCGCGCCGGCCGAACGTCGATTCCGCCATGTCCGCCTTGCGGCAGAAGTCGGTGATCTGGCTCAGGATTTCGTCGTTCTTCATGAGTGGGATGTCAGTGGGCAGGAAGGTTGGGACCAATCTCCTAGCAAATTCTGCCCACCCAGGGAATAGCGGATGCGAGAGCCCGATGCTCACCGGGGTGCGGTGAACCCCTGCACCTCGCCGGGCAACAAACAAGCGCTTCTCCTCTCGCATGAGACCACCACCATGCGCCGCCTCCTCGTCACGCTCAGCCTGCTCATCCTCGCGCACTGGTCCGTGCCGGCGGTGGCCCAACCGCGCAACCAGCTCGGCCCGCTCTGCACCACCGAGACCACGCCGGCGGACAAGATGGTCGACGCCTGCACCAAGATCATCGCGCTGAAGGTCTTCAAGGGCGAGCAACTCGCCACCGTCTATTTCTGGCGTGCGGTTGGCTGGAACAAGAAAGGCGATTACGCCAAGGTCATCGCCGATGCGACGGACGCGATCCGGCTGCAGCCGAGCCAGGCGGCCTACAATCTGCGGGGATCGGCCTATTACGACAAGGGCGAGTACGAGATCGCAATCAGCGATTTCGACGATGCGCTGAAGCTCGGCCCGCCCAGCGGCACCATCTTCCACAATCGGGGCAACGCCTGGCGCGGCAAGCACGATTATGCCAAGGCGATCGCCGACTACGACATGGCGATCAAGGCCGATCCGAAATCGGCGTTCTCGTTCCAGAACCGCGGCATCTCCAAGGAAGCGCTCGGAGATCTCGACGGCGCGCTCGCCGACATCAACCAGGCGATCCGGCTCGATCCCTCGCTGCCGCAGCCACTGATCAACCGCACCGCGATCTGGCGCGCCAAGGGCGATCTCGATCGCGCCATCGCCGACGGCAGCGAGGCGATCCGGCTCGCCAAGGAGAAGCCTCCGGTCAACATCATGACGCCGCCGAACAGCGTGCTGATCTCCGGCTACATCCATCGCGCGCTGGCCTATGAAGCCAAGGGCGACTACGCCCGTGCCGGCGAGGACTACAAGGCGACGCTGGCGATCGTGGCATCCGACGCCGGCAGCAAGGCCAACCAGGCCACCGCGAAGGTGCGCCTGTCGCTGCTGACGGAGCCGGCCGCGCCGATCCCGCGCGATGCGCCGTCCCCGACGACGCAGCCGTCGCCATTGCCTGCTCCGCAGCAGACCGGCGCGGCACCGACACCATCGCCGGCCCCGGCCGGCCGCGGCACGCGCATGGCTTTGGTGATCGGCAATGGCGCCTATACCCATGTCAAGGCGCTGCCCAATCCCCCCAACGATGCGCGCGCGGTCGCCAAGAGCCTGCGTGACATCGGCTTCAGCGTGTCGGAGGGCGTCGATCTCGATCGCGCCGCGATGCAGAAGATGACGCGCGACTTTCTTCGCGCGGCTGCCCGGGCGCAGGTGGCATTGGTCTATTATGCCGGCCATGGCGTGCAGGTCGACGGCCGCAACTATCTCATTCCGGTCGACGTCGCGCTCAAGCCGGGCGCGAGCCTGACGGAAGCGATGATCGACATGGACACGATCATGGCCGGCCTCGACGACCAGGTCCGCACCAACATCCTGATCTTCGATGCCTGCCGCAACAACCCGATGGCGCAGCAGGTCGCATCTGCCGGAAACAATCGCGGCATCGAGGGCGCCTCGGGCCTCGCCGCGCCGACGAGTCTCGGCACCGGCGCGACATTGGGGGCCGGCACGCTGATCGCATTCGCCACCGCGCCGGGCCAGGTGGCACTCGACGGCGAAGGCGCCAACTCCCCGTTCTCCGCCGCCCTGTCGCGCCATATCGGCACGCCCGGGCTGGAGGTGCAGCAGATGCTCACGCGGGTGCGGGCCGAGGTGGTCTCGACCACGAAGAACAAGCAGGTGCCGTGGTCGAATTCGTCGCTGCTGGGTGAGGTCTATCTGGCGGAGAAGTGAATTCTATCGTGCCACGGACGTAGCGCAGCGGTTCTTCAGCGGTGCGCTGCAGAGCCGGGGCCCACACCCACCCTGCGGCAGGTGTAGCAGGGTGGGTCCCGGCTCTGCGCAGCAACGCAAGAGCGTTGCAGCGCGTCCGGGACACGCGCGAGCCTTGACGGCGGAGACTTACTGTCCCCACACTTCCTTCGCGATCTCGACCGCGAGGCTGAGCTTGGCCCACTGCTCCTCCTCGGAGAGGATGTTGCCCTCCTCCGTCGAGGCAAAGCCGCATTGCGGCGACAGCGCGAGCTGCTCCAACGGGGCGAACTTGGCGGCTTCTTCCAGACGGCGCTTGATGTCATCCTTCTTCTCGAGCTCGCCGAACTTCGAGGTGATGACGCCGACCACGACGACCTTGTTGCCCTTGGGCAGGAAGCGCAGCGGCTCGAAGCCGCCGGCGCGATCGCTGTCGTATTCCAGGAAGTAGCCGTCGTAATTGGTGCCGGCGAGCATGGTCTCGGCAACAGGCTCGTAGCCGCCCGAAGAAATCCAGGTCGAGCGGAAATTGCCGCGGCAGACATGCGTCGTCACCACCATGTCGGCCGGCTTCTCCGCCAGCGCGTAGTTGATGATGCGGGCATAGATCTGCTGCAGGCCATCCGGGTTATCGCCGCGCTCGCGCGCCTTCTGCAATTCGTCCTGCGAGCACAGATAGGCCCAGACGGTATCGTCGAACTGGAGATAGCGGCAGCCGGCGTCATAGAACGCCTTGACCGCCTTGCGGTAGGTCTTGCCGAGATCTTCGTAGAAGGCGTCGAGATCGGGATAGACGTCCTTGGAGATCGACTTGCGCCCGCCGCGGAAGTGGAGCACCGCCGGCGAAGGGATCGTCATCTTGGCGGTGACGTGGGCCTGATCGGCGACCTTTTTCAGGAAACGGAAGTGGTCCAGCATTGGGTGACTGTCGGGAAAGTCGAGCTTGCCGATGACGCGGACCGCATCGTGACGGGTCTGCACGCCCGTGAACTGGATGCCGGTGTCGGGGTGAAACAGCTCGCAGCCGGTGAGCTTGGCCAGGAAGTCGAAATGCCACCAGGAGCGGCGGAATTCGCCGTCGGTCGCGAGCTTCAGCCCGATCGAGGCCTGCTTGTGCACGACCTTCTCGATCTCCATGTCCTCGATCTTGCGCAGGTCGTCGGCCGAGATCTCGCCCTTCTCCAGCCGGCTACGGGCTTCCTTGATCTTGGGCGGACGCAGGAGGCTGCCAACCTCGTCGGCACGGAAGGGGGCTTTGGTTCGCTGCATGTGTCACTCCCTGGACATCTTAGTGGGCCCTCGCGCCGGCGACGCCGAGATGGCGCTCCAGGACAGAGGGGTCGGTCTTCAGCGCGGCGCTCGGAGCGTCGTGGACGATCGTTCCGCGCTCCAATATCACAACGCGGTCGGCGAGCCCCAGAATCTTTTGGGCGTTCTGCTCGACGATGATCGAGCAAATACCTCCAGACCGGGTGATGGTCCCGATCGCCTTCAAGAGTTCATCGACGATGATGGGTGCAAGGCCCTCGGTCGGCTCGTCCAGCAGCAGGACTTTCGGATTGAGGGTGAGTGCACGGCCGATCGCCAGCATCTGCTGCTCGCCGCCGGAGAGCTGGTTGCCGAAATTGCTCCGCCGCTCCTTCAGCCGCGGGAACATCTCGTAGACCTTCTCTACCGTCCAGGGACCGGGCTGCGCCACCGCGGTCATGTTCTCTTCCACCGTCAGCGAGCGGAAGATGTTGCGCTCCTGCGGCACCCAGCCGATGCCGGCGCGCGCCCGCTGGTCGGGCCGCATTGCCGTGACGTCGGTGCCGGCAAGTGCAATCGAGCCGGCGAAGCGGCGCGTCACGCCGACGATGGAGTTGATCAGCGTGGTCTTGCCGGTGCCGTTGCGCCCGAGCAGCGCCAGCACCTGTCCTTCGGCGAGGCGGAGCGTCATCTTCGGCAGCACCACCGCCTCGCCGTAGCCGGCGCGAAGTGAATCGATCGCGAGCAGGTCAGACATTGACCGCCTCCTCGCCGAGATAGACGGCCTTCACTTGCGGATCGCGCGCGACCTGCTCGGGCGGGCCTTCGGTCAGCAGCGCGCCCGAAACCAGCACCGAGATGCGATCAGCAAAGGAGAACACGAGGTCCATGTCGTGCTCGATCAAGAGCACGGTGACGTCCCGGGGCAGGCTGCCGACGACGGCGAGAATATCGTGGCGCTCGCTCTCGGGCACGCCGGCGGCGGGCTCGTCGAGCAGCAGCACGCGCGGCTTGGCCGCGATGGCGACCGCGATCTCGAGCAGGCGCTGCTTGCCGTAGGGCAGCGTCACGGTCTCTTCGTTCATGACGTCGAGCAGGTGGAAGCGGGAGAGCAGATCGGCGATTTCGCCATTGACGTCGCTGCGCGTCCCCATCCGCCGCCACCAGTCGCCGCCATGGCCGAGACGCTCGGACACGGCGAGCCCGATGGTCTCGAGCGGGGTCAGGTCCGGGTAGAGCTGGTTGATCTGGAAGGTGCGCGACAGACCGCGCAGCACGCGCTTGTGCACGGGCAGATCGGTGATGTCCTGGCCTTCGAGCAGGATGCGGCCCGAGTTCGGCTTCAGTACCCCGGTGAGCTGGTTGATGACCGTGGTCTTGCCGGCACCGTTGGGGCCGATCAACGCATGGCGGGCGCCCTGCTCGACCTTCAGGGACAGATCGCGGGTGACGCGCAGGCCGCCGAACTGCTTTTCGAGATTTTGGGTTTCGAGCGCGATGGTCATGAATCGCTCTCCGGCACGGCGACGATCGCCTTGCGGCCCGCAATCTGCCTGATGATCAGGTTCGGCACATACAGCACCCAGCGATGCAGGCGCTGGCGGCCGACCAGCACGATCACGACCAGCACGAGGCCGATCCAGAACTGCCAATATTGCGGCGTGATGGTCGAGAACAATTCCTGGAGCATGCGGAAGATCACCGCGCCGATCAGCCCGCCGTAGAGATAGCCGGTGCCGCCGATGACCAGCACCAGCATCAGGTCCGCGGAGCGTTCGAAGGCGAACACGTCGAGCGAGGCGATCGCGGTCGTCTGGGTGAACAGCGCCCCCGCAATGCCGGCATAGAACGCGGCGAGCGTATAGATCGCGATCAGGCGACGGTTGACGGGAATGCCAATGGCGGCGGCACGGAGGGGATTGTTCTTGATGGCGCGCAGCGACAGGCCGAACGGGGAATGCACGACGCGGCGAGCGAATAGGAACAGCACGAACAACACGGCTAGCGAATAGAAGAAGCCGGCCTTGCCGAACATGTCGAACGGGATCTCGCCGAAGATCGGCTGCATCTCGATGCCCTGCAGGCCGTCGGTCCCGCCGGTGATGTTGGAGAAGCGTTCGGCGAGCGCTTCCAGCAGCAGCGCGATGCCGAGCGTCACCATCAGGCGCGTCAGGTCGACGCCGCGGATCACCAGAAAGCTGGTGGCGAAGCCGAGCACCATGGCGGCAAGGCCGGCGACGATCAGCGCCAGCACGGGCTCCTTGACGATGCCGTGAAGCGCCAGCAGCCCCGCGGCATAGGCGCCGACTCCGAAGAACGCCGCATGGCCCAGCGAGACGATGCCGGCATAGCCGAGGATCAGATCGAGCGACATCGTGAACAGCGCGAGGCGCAGGATGTCGGTCATGATCAGATAGCGCGTGGGAAACAGAAAGCCGCAGGCCAGCACGATCAGCCAGAAGGCGACTTCGCCGTAGTGCCAGCGCGCCTGGCGCTGGGCATGAAAACCGACGTCGGAAGAAGCGGTCATCGGCAAACTCAACGCGCAGCCGTGCGGCCGAACAGGCCGTTCGGCCGCCAGATCAGGATCACGATCATCATGGTGTAGATCACGAAGGGTCCCATCTTCGGCACGTAATATTTGCCGGCGACGTCGCCGATGCCGAGCAGGAGCGAAGCCAGGAACGGGCCTGTTATCGAGGACGAGCCGCCGACGGTGACCACGATCAGGAAGTAGATCATGAACTTCAGCGGGAAATACGGATCGAGGCCGAGGATCTCGGCGCTGAGCGCGCCGCCGAGGCCGGCGAGCCCGCAACCGAAGGCAAAGGTGAAGGCGAACACCTGCGGCACATTGATGCCGAGACCGCTCGCGGCGCGGGGATCATCGACCGCAGCGCGCAGGCGGCTGCCGAAGCGCGTCTTGGCCAGCACCATTTGAAGCGCGATGGTCAGCAGGCCGCAGATCACGATGATCATGAGCCGGTAGCGGCCGATGCCGACGCCGAACAGGTCGAACTGGCCCTGCAGCGCGGCGGGCAGATTGATGAAGACCCGCGAGGAGCCCTGGATGTAATCGACGGCCGCCACCGACATGAAGGTCAGGCCGATCGTGAACAGCACCTGGTCGAGATGGCTGCGGGTGTAGAGATGACGGTACAGCGTGCGTTCGAGCGCGATGCCGATTGCAGCCGAGGAGACGAAAGCGAGCGGCAAGGCGGCGAAGAACGGCCAGCCCATCCGGTTGACCAGCACCATGCAGATATACCCCCCCGCCATCGCGAAGGCGCCGTGCGCGAGATTGACGAAGTTCATCAGGCCGAGCGTGACCGCGAGCCCGCAGGCGAGCACGAACAGCAGCATGCCGTAGGCGACGCCATCGAACAGGTTGGTGAGGATTGCGGTCATCAGCAGTCGAGGGTCATCTCAAGTGTGGCCAAGGGCCGTGCTGCACTCCCTCTCCCGCTTGCGGGAGAGGGTTGGGGAGAGGGTGCTTCAACAATGAAGACTCCCCCAGAGGAGAGAGCCCTCACCCGGCGCTTCGCGCCGACCTCTCCCGCAAGCGGGAGAGGTAAGACGAGCACGCCGAGAGCCCCCCGGGATGACGCGCTTTCGCGCGTCACTTCTTGGTCTTGCCGAGATCCTTGACGGCCTCGAAGGTCGCGAACTCAACGTTGTAGAGTTCGCCATCCACCTTCTCGACCTTGCGGATGTAGATGTTCTGAACGATGTCGCGGGTCTCGGGGTCGATCGAGATCGGACCGCGCGGGCTCTCCCACTTCTGGCCCTTCATCGCCTCGATCAACTTGTCGCCGTTGGTGTCGCCACCGGTCTTCTTCAGCGCCTCGTAGATCAGGTGGATGCCGTCGTAGCCGCCCACCGCCATGAAGCCGGGACGATTGCCGAAGGCCTTCTTGTAGGCGGCGACGAAGTCCTTGTTCATCGCGGACGGATGCGCCGCGGAATAGAGATGCGCAGTGACGGTGCCGAGCACGGCGTCGCCCATGTTGTTGAGCAAATCGTCGTCGGTGACGTCGCCCGGCCCGATCACCTTGATGCCGGCCTTGTCGAGGCCGCGCTCGGCATATTGCTTCATGAAATTGCCGCCCTGGCCTGCCGGCACGAACACGAAGATGGCGTCGGGCTTGGCATCCTTCATGCGCTGCAGGAACGGGGCGAAGTCGGGGTTCTGCAGGGGGACCTTGACCTCTTCGACCACCTCGCCGCCGCCGGCGGTGAAGTTCTGCTTGAAGAAGTTCAGCGCGTCATTGCCCGGTGCGTAGTCCGAGGTCAGCGTCGCCACCTTCTTGATGCCGTTCTTCACAGCCCAGTCGGCGATGATGGTCGAGGACTGTGCCAGCGTGAAGCTGGTGCGCACGATATAGGGCGAGCGCTCGGTGATGATGGAGGTACCCGCAGCCATCACGACTTCCGGGATCTTGGCCTGCGTTGCCAGCGGCGCTGCGGCGAGCGCTGCCGGCGTCACGCCGAAGCCGGCGATGAAGTTGACCTTGTCGTTGACGATCAGCTCCTGCGCGGCGGTCTTGGTCTTGTCCGGAATCGCCGCATCGTCCTTGAGGATGATCTCGACCTTCTTGCCGGCGACGGTGTCGCCCTTCTGCTGCATGTAGAGCTTGATCGCGTTCTCGATCTGCTTGCCGGTCGAGGCCTGACCGCCGGTCATCGGCAGGATCAGCCCGATCTTGACCGCGTCTTCCGCCTTGGCGGGCGCGACGGCCGCAAGTCCCGCGATGGCAACGACCGCTGCGGTGCGTGAAAAAAACCTGCGTTCGAACATCAGATGTCCCTCCCCTTCATTCCTCACCTCTTGTGCGCCGGACCGAGTGCCCGGTCCTTGCCGCGCTTCACTCACGGACAAGCCATGCCGTGCGGCCACATGGCGTCCTCTGCAACCCCGTTGTCAATCGGACGTTGGGCGACCATTCGGCGCAAGCCGCACGATCTGCCTCAACGACGGCGAGGTGATATTTGTACGATTGTACAAATAAACTGGTCCTGTCAACGAAAAAGCCCCTGCGCGGGTATCGAGCGACAAATACCCGATGTATACAGTACCAACTGCAGCCACCCCATCAAGCGCTAAAATCGCGTACTATAATACCTTTCTTGTATACAGCTTCGCTCACCCTCGAATAGGCCAATTTTACATATTGAGAGCTATGGTTCGCCGCTGACGCCTATCCAGTCTCCTCCATCCGCGCCCGATCGGGCACGACCAGAGATGTCTATGAGTTCCCGTTCGCTTTCGATCGCCGCTGCAGTTGCCCTGCTCGCTCCCATTCTTGCAGGCTGCGGGACGGTCAATGAAAAGCTCTCCGCCGGCATGGGCGACTACGTCCCGCAATGGGCCGGCGGCCTGCCCGCCGATGCGCCGCCGCGACCCGGCACGCCGCAATACGATGCCTACATGAAGGAACGCGAGCGCAAGCGGCTGATGCCCGCGGCCGATCGCGAGAAGGAAGAGCAGGCCCAGAAGGGCGCGACGGGGACGACGCCGGCTGGCGCGGTGCGCTAAGGAATACCATTCCAGGGCGCTCTCGCAGAGGCGAACTATGGTACGCAATTGCGCACCTGAGAATCTCGAGGTTCCGGGTTCGCGCTTCGCGCGCCCCGGAACGACAGCACTAGTCCACGAACACCACGGTCTTGCGGCCGTTGAGGATGACGCGGTCGTCGAGATGGTAGCGAATGGCCCGCGCCAACACGCGGCGCTCGATGTCGCGCCCTTTGCGGACCAGATCTTCCGGCGTGTCGCGATGGCTGATGCGCTCGACGTCCTGGTCGATGATCGGTCCCTCGTCGAGATCGCGCGTGACGTAATGCGCGGTGGCGCCGATCAGCTTGACGCCGCGCTCATGCGCCTGGTGATAGGGTTTGGCGCCCTTGAAGCCCGGCAGGAACGAGTGGTGGATGTTGATGCAGCGCCCCGACAGCTTTGCCGAGAGATCGTCGGACAGGATCTGCATGTAGCGGGCGAGCACCACCAGATCGGTCTTCGTCTTGCCGACGAGGTCCATGATCTGCGCCTCCTGCTCGCGTTTGGTCTCCTTGGTGACGGGCAGGTGGTGGAAGGGGATGCCGCCGAAATCGAGCCCGGCATAAACCTCGCGCGGATGGTTGGAGACGATCGCGGTCGGAACCATCGGCAATTCGCCCGTGCGCCAGCGATAGAGGATGTCGACCAGGCAGTGATCGGACTTCGAGACCAGCAGCATCACCTTGCGATGCGCGGCCCGGTCGCGCATCTGCCATTCCATGCCGAAACGCTCGGCGATCGCGGCAAAGCCGGTCTGGAGCGCTGCGAGCTCCACCGCAAGATCGGCCGCGGTGAACACCACCCGCATGAAGAAATTCTTGGTCTCGACGTCGTCGAACTGCTGGGCGTCGAGGATGTTCTGTCCGTTATGAGCAAGAAATGTCGACACCGCCGAGACGATGCCGGGGCGATCCGGGCAGGACAGAGTCAGAACATATTGATGGTCGGGCAAGGCTCGGCTCTTGATGAAGGTTTGTGCAGCGGAACGATCCAGCGATTTGCGCCCTGCTCTAGCACCGACCCCGCCCTTGCGCCAATCCCAAGCGCGGAGTCAGGATGAACGGACAATTGCGAATTCTCACCGGAGCATCCCCATGGCCGACCGCTTGAACGGCTACCGCATCCTGATCCTGGAAACGCGCGAGGAGGCGCAGTTCTCGAAGCTTCTGGCCGAGCAAGGCGCCGAGGTCGTGCAATGCCCGATGTTTACCATCCGCGATGCACCGGACCCGGCTCCAGTCGAGGCCTGGATCCGCCGTGCCATCGACAAGCCCTTCGACGATCTCGTGCTGATGACTGGCGAAGGCCTGCGCCGCATCATGAAGCTCGCCCGCGCCCGCGGGCTCGATGCCGCACTTGTCGCTGTGCTCGCCCAAGCGCGAAAATTCACCCGCGGCCCGAAGCCGGGCAAGGCATTGCGCGAGATCGGCCTCGAGGCGCAGCAGACCACTGAGAAGCCGACCTCCGAAGGCGTGATCGAGATGCTGGTCAAGCTCGACCTGAAGGGGCGGCGCCTCGGTCTCCAGCTCTATCCCGACAAGGACCACAGCGCGCTGACCGGCGCGCTGGCCGCGCAAGGTGTCACCGTCGATATCGTGCTGCCCTACGTCTACGATTCCAAGGCCGCCGATGCCAGCATCGTCGCCGCCATTGACGACATGGCAGAGGGGCGCATCGACTCGATCGCCCTCACCAATCTCGGCCAGGTCCGCCGGCTGATCGAGGCTGCCAAGGCGCATGGCAGCGAGACGAAGCTGCGCGCAGGTCTCGAACGCACGTTGATCGCATCGGTCGGCCCGGCGGTTTCCGGCGAGCTCGCAGCGCATGGCTTGCGCACTGACGTCTCGCCGGCTGACGAAGCCTATTTCATGCGTCCCCTGATCTCGGCCATGGCAAGTGCGTTGGCTGACAGGAAGGCGGCAAGCGCGGCGAGGTAAGAGCCGAACGCGGGGGCGGCCTGCGGCGGCTGCGATTGACACCGGCATCGCCAGCGTTAGGTTGCGCGACCGCAAGAAGAAACAACAAACGTTAAGGGAATCGCCGTGACACGCGTCATCGCGTCGTGAGCGCCACTGCACGACCTTCGGCGCTCGCGCCATTCCGCATCCGCAACTACCGCTTCCAGTGGCCGTCCGACCTGCTCACCTCCTGGGCCTTCGAGGTCGAGACGCTGGTGCTCGGCTGGTACATCATCGTCGAGACCGGCTCGGTGCTGCTGCTCACCGTGCTCGCTTCACTCCAGTTCGTCGGAACATTGGTCGCGCCCGTGTTCGGCATGATCGGCGACCGCATCGGCCATCGCGATCTCCTGGTCGCGATGCGTCTTGCCTATACGGCGCTCTCGTCGACCATCATGGTCCTGGCGCTGAGCGGTCATCTGTCGCCGCTGAGCGTCATGATCATCGTCACGATCATGGGCCTCATTCGCCCCTCCGATCTCGGCGTTCGCGGCGCGCTGCTCGCCGATATCATGCCGGCCGAGCAGCTGGTGGGCGCCATCAGCGTTGCGCGCACAACCCAGGACAGCGCGCGCATTGCCGGAGCGTTGACGGGCGCCGGACTGTTCGCCGTGCTCGGTATCGGCCTTGTCTATGTGGCGGTCGCCTGCCTTTATTTCACCGCAGCGCTGCTCATGCTCTGCCTGACCCGGCCGAAAAGGACCGTCACGACGAGCGATCTTCCCACAAACAGCCACGCCGTTTCGCGGCTGTTTGGCGACCTCAAAGAGGGGATCGTCTATGCCTGGAACGGCCCGGGAATGCGCGCGGCGCTGTGCGTCGCCTTCCTGGCCAATCTCACCGCATTTCCCTTCACGGGCGGATTGTTGCCCTACATCGCGCGCGAGATCTTTCATACCGACCAGACCGGCCTCGGTTATCTCTCGGCGAGCTTCGCCGTCGGCTCGCTGATCGGCTCCATTACGCTCAGCCTGGTCGGTGGCGTGCGCATTGCCCGGCTTCTGATCGGCGCAACGCTGGCCTGGTACGCGATGCTGCTGGTGTTCGTCGAGGTCAAGACGATGCCGGTGGCGATGGCCTGCCTCGTTCTCGCCGGCATCGCCCAGAGCATGTCGATGATCTCGGCTGCCGTGATCCTGATGCGCACCGCGAGCGCACATCTGCGCGGCCGCGTCATGGGCGTGCGCATGATGGTGATCTATGGCTTGCCGATCGGACTGCTCGCGGCCGGCAGCCTGATCGACGTCATCGGCTATTCCGCGACGGGCTCGCTCTATGCCGTTGCAGGATTCGTCGCGATGCTGGCGATCGCGTTCCGCTGGCGCGCCGACCTCTGGCCGGTGCACGCGCCGGCCAATGCGCGATGACGGCGTCTGCGCAACGACGTCAGACCTTCGCCGGCGGCGATCTCAGCGGAAGCAAGGCCGCCACACGCGAATCGCGCAAATAGAGACCGCCCCAGGCAAAAACGGCAAGATAGACGCCGAACAGCATATGGCTGAAGAGCGGGTTGCCGGCCCGCAAGTGAACCGCCACGGTGCCGCCCATATAGGCGGTCAGCAGGATCGCACCGAGCACGGCCGTTCGCGGCAGGGCGTAGAGCGCGGTGCAGGCCAGCGCCACCACGCCCAGCGCGCGCGCCAGATCGGCCGAGGGAGGATAGCCGAGCTCGGCGGACGCGTTGATCACGACGTCCAACGGGACGAGCTTCATCCCGGCATCAAACAGCATGAAGGCAATCACGAGCCCGCTCATGACGCAGCCGGCCACATGTCTCGACTTGTACATTGTCATCACCTACGACGCCTTCCCCTTGAGAAGCGCGACGATGGCCATCGCATGGCCGTGGCCAAGGCCGAACTCGTCCTTGAGCGCGGCCACGATGGCACCCGCTTTCACGCCGGCCGCCAGTCCCGTCCCGGTCGAAAAACCACGGTCCTTGCCCCATTTGCGAAATTGGTCCGGGCTCTTGCCGGTCTTGGCCCGAATATTGTCGAGATAGGCCTTAAAACTCACCGCAGCGCTCCTCCGATGTTCGCTCCACCAGCGAGGCCGGAGCGATCCAGAGATATTGCGGTCAGGAAGTAGTCGTCTTGTACGAAAACGACAATTGCGGCCGTTCGCGCGAGAGGCGCGCAGGCGTCATGCCGATCAGTTGCCTGACCGCGCGGGTGAGATGGGCCTGATCGAAATAGCCGGCGCCCGATGTCGCGTCGAGAACGGAGCTGCCGCTCACCAGCAAGGCTGCGGCGTGACGCGCTCGCTGGATCTGCTGATGGCTGCTGAACGTCATGCCCGTAACGCGGCGAAAGTGGCGCTGAACCGAACGCCGGCTCATCCAGTCGACGTCGCCGTCGATCGCCGCATCGGTCGCGTGGCTGCGTGCGAGGACATCCGCGCGTGCCATGCGAGCGACGAGACTTTCCGCATCGTCGTAGCCTGGAATGTCCCAGCTCAGACCCGAAAACAGAAAACGGCCGTTGGGCAGCACAGGCAACTGCATGTTTTGATGGTCGATCAGTGCGCTGGTCGGTATCTGCGGCAGGTAGGTCCCCAGCCGAAACCGGATCGCGAGCCATTCGCCGTTCGCGGGACATTCGACGAGTGTCCCGCGGGTGACCGGCCCTCGGAGCGTCACCGCCAGAAGCTCCGGGAGCCTGGTGACCACAAGCTCGATATTTCCCTCGGCCATCGACAGGAACGAGCCGCCGCGCCGGCTCCGGCTGCGCCATACCCGCTCGACGTAAGGCGAGTCCGACGCGCGATGGTCGAACTCTATGAGCACGGAAGCACCGTAAATGCGCAGATCATCGTTCCTCGCCGTAGCTCCCGAGCCGCCCGATATCGAGGATGGTGACGCCGCCATATTCCAGCCGTAGCAGCCCCTCTTTCTCCAGCCGGTTCAGCGCGCGATTGGCGTTCTGGCGGGACATGCCGGACAGCGCGCCGATCTCCTCCTGGGTGATCTCCAGATGCGCGGTCGATTCGGGATAGAGAATCGGGTTGAACAGGGATGCGATGCTGCGGGCGAGGCGCGCGGTGGCATCGAGCGTGCGGTTGACCTCGAGCATGCCGATGAACTGGCCGAGCCGCTCGTTGAGCTGGCGCACCAGGAAGCGGTTGAAGCCGACGCTGTTCTCGAACAGCCACATGAAGGCGCTGCGTTCCATCAGGGCAACGCGGCTGTCGCGCAGCGCGACCACGTCGTAGCGGCGCGGCTCGTTCTTGAGCACGCTGCCCTCGCCGAACCAGGCTCCTGCCGTCAGCCCGGCAAGGCTGGTCTCCTTGCCGTCGCGCGAGACCCCGCCCATCCGGGCAAGGCCGCTCACCATGCCGGCCCAATAGGCAAAAATATCACCCCGCATGAACACGCTCTCGCCGGTGCCGTAGGACCGCTCGGTGATTCCGGCACGCGCGACCTCGATCTCGGCTTGTGTGAGCTCGCGCGACCAGGCGGCAACGCGCTTCAGATGATCCTCTGAAATCATGATCTCGAAGCCAGCCGCACCGTTCTGTCACTCCATGCTTCTGTTGCACTGCAACAGAATCGCTTCGGCCACCCATCCGACGAAAGATGAAGAGCCGCTCGGCCCGACAAACTTTGTCGCAGAATTGTCAGGCCGGAGACATTTCAAAATAGCGCTTTCCCCTATTGAGGACCACCTCGGGCGATGCGGCTTTTGATCCCTCACGGGAACGAAGGTGGGCCGGTCCGGTCGAGACCAATAGCTGCATGGTCTGGCCGGCACGACCGTACTAGGATCGCCTGACAGGAACGGACGAAGAGCGCCAATCAAGCGCCATCACCGGGAGGGATTCGTTTGGTGGCTACCAGTCTCGAAGTACGCGGCGTGTCATTGCGATTCGGCGGCGTCCGTGCGCTGACCGATATCAGCTTCGCCATCAGGGAAGGCGAGCTGTTCTCGATCATCGGCCCCAACGGCGCCGGCAAGACCTCGATCGTCAACTGTATTTCCGGCCGCTACAAGCCCACCGAAGGCCAGCTGTTCTATCAGGACCGCGACATCACCGGCCTGACGCCGAATGCCCGCGCCTCGCTCGGCATCGGCCGCACCTTTCAGAATCTCGCGCTGTTCCACCACATGAGCGTGCTCGACAACATCATGGTCGGCCGCCATCACCTCCTGAAGAACAATTTCCTCACGGGCTCGCTGTATTGGCTCACCGGCGCGCGCAAGGAGGAGCTCAAGCACCGCCGCAAGGTGGAAGAGATCATCGACTTCCTCGATCTGCAGTCGGTGCGCAAGGCCACGGCCGGCACCCTCTCCTACGGCCTGCGCAAGCGCGTGGAGCTCGCCCGCGCCATGGCGCTGGAGCCGCGCCTGATCCTCCTCGACGAGCCGATGGCCGGCATGAATTTCGAGGAGAAGGAGGACATGGCCCGCTACATCGTCGATCTCAACGAGGAGTTCGGGATGACGGTGGTGATGATCGAGCACGACATGGGCGTGGTGATGGACATCTCCCACCGCGTCATGGTGCTGGATTTCGGCAAGAAGATCGCCGAGGGCGATCCGGCGACCGTGCTCGCCGATCCCCACGTCAGGCGCGCCTATCTCGGCGAAGAGGACGAGGTGCTGGTCGATCCCGATGATGCCTCTCCGGCGCAGGAGAGCGCGGCATGATGGATTATGCGGGCCGCGTCGCGCAGGCCGACACCTATCCAAAGATGCTCCGGCTCAATGCCAGGGAGCACGGCAACGAGATCGCAATGCGCGAGAAGGATCTCGGGCTCTGGCGCATCTTCACCTGGAGCGACTATCAGGCCCGCGTGCGTGATTTCGCGCTCGGCCTCGTCGAGCTCGGCCTTGGTCGCGGCGATGTCATCGGCATCATCGGCGACAACCGGCCGGACTGGGTCGCGGCAGAAGTCGCAACGCATGCCATTGGCGGCCTCAGCCTGGGGCTCTATAGAGACGTGCTGGACGAGGAGGCTTCCTATCTCCTCAATTACGGCGAGGCGCAGCTCGTCTTCGCCGAGGACGAGGAGCAGGTCGACAAGCTGCTTACCCTTGCCGAGCGCGCGCCGAGGCTGAAGCACATCATCTATTCCGATCCGCGCGGGATGCGGAAATACGACGACCCGCGCCTGATGTCGGCGGAGAAGTTTGCCGAACTCGGTCGCGCCCGCGCCGCACGCGAGCCGGAGCTTTACGACAGACTGGTCGATGCCACCAAGGGCGAGGACGTCGCGATCCTCTGCACCACCTCCGGCACCACCTCGCATCCGAAGCTCGCGATGCTCGCCGCCGGCCGCGTGCTCGGCCATTGCGCGACCTATCTCGCCTTCGACCCCAAGGGTCCCGACGACGAATATGTCTCGGTGCTGCCGCTGCCATGGATCATGGAACAGGTCTACGTGCTCGGCAAAGGTCTGCTCTGCCGGATGAAGATCAACTTCGTCGAAGAGCCCGACACGATGATGAACGATCTGCGCGAGATCGCACCGACCTTCGTGCTGTTCGCGCCGCGCGTCTGGGAATCCATTGCCGCCGACGTCCGGGCCAAGGTGATGGACGCAACACCCTTCAAGCAGCGCCTGTTCGACATCGGCATGAAGTCGGGCCTTGCCGCGCTCGAACAGGGCAAACGCTCCGGCTTTGCCGACGCGATCCTGTTCCGCGCGCTGCGCGACCGCCTCGGCTTCACCCGGCTGCGCTCGGCCGCGACCGGCGGCGCGGCGCTCGGGCCTGACACGTTCAAGTTCTTCCAGGCCATGGGCGTGCCGCTGCGCACGCTCTACGGCCAGACAGAATTGCTCGGCGCCTACACGCTGCACCCCGAGGGCAAGGTCGATCCCGATACTACCGGCGTGCCGATGGCCGACAGCGTCGAAATCCGCATCGACAATGCCGACGTCCACGGCGTCGGCGAGATCGTGGTGCGGCACCCCAACATGTTCCTGGGCTACTACAAGAATCCCGAGGCCAGCGTCGCCGACATCAAGGACGGCTGGATGTACTCGGGCGACGCCGGCTATTTCAATGCCAACAACCAGCTCGTCGTCATCGACCGCATCAAGGATCTCGCCGAGACCTCCCGCGGCGAGCGCTTCTCGCCGCAATTCATCGAGAACAAGCTCAAATTCTCGCCCTATATCGCCGAAGCCGTGGTGCTTGGCGCCGGCCGCGAGGCGCTCGCGGCAATGATCTGCATCCGCTACTCCATCATCTCGAAATGGGCGGAGAAAAACCGCCTCTCCTTCACGACCTACAGCGACCTCGCCTCACGGCCGGAGGTCTACTTGCTGCTGCAGAGGGAGGTGGAGACCGTCAACGCCACGCTGCCGCCGGCCCAGCGCATCTCGCGCTTCCTGCTGCTCTACAAGGAGCTGGATGCCGACGACGGCGAGCTCACCCGGACGCGAAAGGTGCGCCGCGGCGTCATCAACGAGAAATACGAAGGCATCATCGACGCCATCTACCGCGGTGATGCCGACATCCCCGTCGACACCGTGATCCGCTTCCAGGACGGCACCACGCAGCGCGTGCGAACGACGCTCCGCGTGGTGGACCTCGGCGGGCACGGGCACATGGCGGAGGCTGCGGAGTGACACAGGTGATCGTCACACGGGGCGCCGCCCTTCGCCTCTCCCCGCTTGCGGCAGGGCTATCCCGTATGCACTCCGTCATTGCGAGCGCAGCGAAGCAATCCAGACTGTCTCCGCGGAAAGATACTGGATTGCTTCGCTGCGCTCGCAATGACGATGTGGGTGCAGCAGGAGACCATAAATGAACACCGCTTTCCTCATCCAGCTCCTGGTCAACGGCCTCGTGGTCGGCACGCTCTATGGCGTGGTCGCGATGTCGTTCGTGCTGATCTACAAGGCGACGCAGGTCGTCAACTTCGCGCAAGGCGAACTGCTGCTGGTCGGCGCCTGGGTGTGCTGGGCCTTGCTCGCGAAATACCAGGTGCCGTTCTGGATCGGCATGCCGATCACGCTGGTGTTCATGTTCGTGTTCGGCATCGCGGTGCAGGTGCTGATTCTGCGGCCGATGATCGGCGAGCCCATCATTTCGGTGATCATGGTGACGATCGGCCTCTCCACCGTGCTGCAGGCGACGCTGAAATGGATGTTCGGCGTCAATCCGCAGCCGTTCCCGCGCGTGTTCGAGAGCCAGTCGGTCAGCCTGCTGGGCCTGCAGATCCAGACCGTCTATGTCATGAGCCTCGTCGTGTCGGTCGCCATGATGATCGGCATGGCCTGGTTCTTCCGCGCTTCGAAGTACGGCCTTGCGATGCGCGCCACCGCGTTCAACCAGCAGGTCGCGCAGTCGCTCGGCATTTCCGTCAAGAGCGTGTTCGCGATGGCCTGGGCGATCTCGGCGACGGTGTCGGCCGTCGCCGGCGTCGTCGTCGCCGTGGTCAATGGCGTGTCCTCGGGCCTCGCCGCCTATGGCATCAAGGTGTTCCCGGCGGCGATCCTCGGCGGGCTCGATTCCGTCGGCGGCGCCGTGCTCGGCGGCATCATCATCGGGCTGCTGGAGAACGTCGCCCAATATGTCGACAGCGAGTATCTGCACTGGGGCAATCTCTATGAGATCGCGCCGTTCTACGTCCTCATCATCGTGCTGATGATCAAGCCCTACGGCCTGTTCGGCACCCACGACATCGAGCGGATCTGATCCATGGCCGGCCCTGCCCTCATCCCCGCTGGTGATTTCCGCACCACTTACGCCGCGGACACCACGATCTTCCCGACCACCACCAGCCGCAACTTCGCGATAGCAGGCGTCGCGCTGCTCTGCCTCGCGCCGCAATTCTTCAGCGGCTACTGGCTCAGCATTTTGATCCAGATCGGCATCTTCTCGATCGCGGCGCTCGGCCTCAATATCCTGGTCGGCTTCACCGGCCAGATCTCGATCGGACACGCCGCCTTCTTCCTGCTCGGCGCCTTCACCTCGGCCTACATCTCCAACAACGCGCCGATCCCGGTGTTCTTCGCGATCCCGCTCGCGGGGCTCGTGACGGCGCTGGTCGGACTGATCTTCGGCATCCCCGCCGCGCGGCTGAAGGGGCTCTACCTCGTCATCGCGACGCTGGCCGCGCAATATATCCTGCTCGACTTCTTCTCCCGCGCCGAATGGTTCTCGGGCGGCTCGGTGCCGGCGAGCGCCGAGCCGTTCTCGATCTTCGGTTATACGCTGCGGGGCGACCGGCAGTACTTCTACGTCGTGCTCGCCTATGTGCTGTTGAGCTACATCCTCGTCACCAACCTGATGCGCACGCGCGATGGCCGCGCGCTGGTGGCGATCCGCGACCATTATCTGTCTGCGGAGATCATGGGTATCAACCTCACCAAGTACCGCACGCTGTCGTTCGGCCTTGCCGCCTTCTTCGCCGGCATCGCAGGCGCGCTCTATGCGCATTACCAGCTCGTGGTCTCGCAGGAAGGTTTCGGCATCGAGCGCTCGATCCTGTTCCTCGCCATGATCATCATCGGCGGTACCGGCTCGATCATGGGCACGCTGATGGGGACCGCCTTCGTGGTGCTGCTGCCCGAGGCGATGGAGTTCGTCAGCCACTATCTCAAGGGCGGTGCGATCGACAAGGCGCTGTCGCTCAACAACAACATCACCTTCCTGCGCGAGATCGCGATCGGGGTGATCATCATCGCATTCCTGATGTTCGAGCCTGACGGGCTCGCGCATCGCTGGCGGCAGATCAAGGCGTACTGGAAACTCTACCCGTTCTCGCATTGAGCACGGGCAACTTCACTTAAACAATAAACAGGAGGAACCGACCCATGAAGATGAAGTCCCTTTTGAGCACCGCCTCGCTCGCGCTGGCGATTGCCGCATACTCGGCAGGCGCGCAGGCGCAGATCGCGATCGGGCATCTCGCCGATTATTCCGGCGGCACCTCCGACGTCGGCACGCCGTTTGGACAGGCCGTCGCCGACACCTTCGCCTGGGTCAACAAGAACGGCGGCATCGGCGGCAAGCAGGTCAACCTCGACACCAACGATTATGGCTACCAGGTGCCCCGCGCGATCGCGCTCTACAAGAAATGGTCGGCGCCGGACGGCAAGGTCGCCGCGATCATGGGCTGGGGCACCGCCGACACCGAAGCGCTGACCGGCTTCCTCGCCCAGGACAAGATCCCCGACATGTCCGGCTCCTACGCCGCGGCGCTGACCGATCCCGAAGGCGTCAGCGGCAAGGCCAAGCCCGCCCCTTACAATTTCTTCTACGGCCCGAGCTATTCGGACGCCTTGCGCGCGATGCTGATGTGGGCGGCTGAGGACTGGAAGGCCAAGGGCAAGTCCGGCAAGCCCAAATTCGTGCACATGGGTGCCAATCATCCCTATCCGAACGCGCCGAAGGCTGCCGGCGAAGCCATGGCGCAGGAGCTCGGCTTCGAGGTGCTGCCGCCGCTGATATTCGCTCTGACGCCCGGTGACTACAGCGCACAGTGCCTCAGCCTGAAATCCTCGGGCGCCAACTACGCCTATCTCGGCAACACCGCGGCCTCCAACATCTCGGTGATGAAGGCCTGCAAGACCGCCGGCGTTGAGATCCAGTTCCTCGGCAACGTCTGGGGCATGGACGAGAACGCCGCCAAGACCGCTGGCGATGCCGCCAACGGCGTGATCTTCCCGCTGCGCACAGCGGTGAGCTGGGGCGGCGATGCCCCCGGCATGAAGACGCTGATGGAGATCTCGAAGATGTCCGACGCCAGCGGCAAGGTCTATCGTCCCGTGCACTACGTCGCGGCCGTCTGCTCGGCGCTGTACATGAAGGAAGCGCTCGACTGGGCCGCCAAGAACGGCGGCACCACCGGCGAGAACGTCGCCAAGGGCTTCCACCAGAAGAAGGACTGGGTGCCATCAGGTATGGAGGGCGTCTGCAATCCCTCGACCTGGACCGAGAAGGACCACCGCGGCACGCTGAAGGTGGATCTCTATCGCACCAAGATCTCGGGTGCGACCGATGGCGACCTCAACGATCTCATGGCCAAGGGCACGATCAAGCTCGAGAAGGTCAAGACGGTCGAGCTGCCGCGCAAGCCGGAACTGCTGGGGTGGTGAGCCACGCCATTTCGCCAAACACAACTGTCATCCCCCGCGAAGGCGGGGGATCCAGTGCGCCGCGGTTTCGCGATGAATCTCCGGCGCCTCTGGAATACTGGGTCACCCGCTTCGCGGGTGACGACAGCGGAGAATGAAGACGCATGTCCCAAATCATTGAAGCACCCCGCTCAACTCCCACCGCCGTAGCCCCCGCCGCCCTCCTCGCCGTGCGCAACATCGAGGTCGTCTACGACGACGTCATCCTGGTGCTGCGCGGCCTCAGCCTCGACGTGCCCAAGGGCGCGATCGTGGCGCTGCTCGGGGCCAACGGCGCCGGCAAGTCGACGACGCTCAAGGCGATCTCGGGGCTGCTCAAGACCGAGGATGGCGAAGTCACGCGCGGCGAGATCCTGTTCGAGGGCGAGCGGATCAACGGCATCGATCCCGACAAGATCGTCCGCCGCGGCATCTTCCAGGTGATGGAGGGCCGACGCATCGTCGCCGACATGACGTCACTCGAGAACCTCAAGCTCGGCGCCTTCACCCGCAGAGACCGCGAGGTCGATGCCGACCTCGACATGGTCTTCAGCTACTTCCCGCGCCTGAAGGAGCGCACCGGCCTTGCCGGCTATCTCTCCGGCGGTGAGCAGCAGATGCTCGCGATCGGCCGCGCGCTGATGGCCCGCCCCAAGATGATCCTGATGGACGAGCCCTCGATGGGCTTGTCGCCGCTGCTGGTGAAAGAGGTGTTCTCGATCATTCAGAAGATCAACCGCGATCTCGGCGTCACCATCCTCCTGGTCGAGCAGAATGCGCGCGCTGCGCTCTCCGTGGCGAGCCACGGTTACATCATGGAGCAGGGCAAGGTCGTGCTCGACGGCAGCGCCGACGAATTGCGCGACAACGAGGACGTCAAGGAATTCTACCTCGGCGGTGCCGGCGACCAGCGCAAGAGCTTCAAGAACCTCAAGAGTTTTAAGCGGCGCAAACGGTGGCTTTAACCCTCCAGCACCTGCTCCGCTTCCGTGACCGCGCAGAGAACATGGTAGAACGACGACGCAGGAATGGTGTCGATCAGCGATTTGCCGTCGCGATCGAACTGGTCGTACCAGCCGCCCTTCACGGGATGGCTGAGATAATGCCGTTCGAGCCGCACCAGCGCCGCGCGCGCCTCGTCCGCCGCACCCGCCTCGCCGGACTCGGCCTGCGCGATCCAGGCCTTCGCGATCTCCGTCTGCGGCCACAGCCGGCGCGTGCTGCGGCGGATGTTGCCGCTCGCATCGCCCTCGTCGACGAGGCAGCCCGTCGCCTCGTCACGATAGCGCAGCGAGGTCTCCAGCAATTCCGCACGCCGCTGGCCGGTCGGGCAGCCTGTAATGCGTTCAAAACCCTTCAGCAGCCAGACCCATTCCGCCTGGTGGCCCGGCTCGACGCTGACCGGCTCGATCTTCGACCAGTCCTCCTCGAAATACTCCGACAATACGTGCTTCTGCTTGTCGTAGAGGTTGGCCAGGAACAGCGCGAAGAATTCTCCGGCACGGTTCTGGAACGACAGATCGTGGGTCGCCTCGAAGCACGCGATCATCGCCTCGAACAGGTGCATATGCGGGTTCTGCCGGCGCGGCAGCGAGACCGGAAGGCCCTCGTGAACGCCACCATGCGGCGAGCGCAGATGGCTGTCGAGGAAGGCGAGCAGCGCATCGATCTCGGCGCGGACCTGCGCGTCCTGGTCGAGCGCATAGACGCTGGCGAGCGCGAACAGGATGAAGGCGTGGTCATAGGCATCGCGCCGGGCATCCAGCACCGATCCGTCCGGCGTCAGCCGGTGCACATAGCCGGGCCGGCCGTCGGGCGCCTTTGCTTTGGCCAGCAGGTGTTCCAGCCCCTTCAGCGCAATGGCGCGCCCCTCGGGATACCAGGCCATTTGTGCCGCCTTCGCGTAGCACCAGATCTGGCGGGCCTGCACGAACACGCGCCGGGGCGCGGCCGCATCCGCCGCGCCGTCACGGTGCAGCCGGTCGATGAAGCCGCCCGCGGCGTGATCCCAGCCGACCGTCGACCACAGCGGCAGCGCCTCGTCGATCATGCGGCGCTTCAGGCGTGCGACGACGTTCGACGCCTCGTCTGCCGCAATGATTCCTTCGTCCGCCATCGGGTCCCTTTCAAGCCTCGCCAATGGCGGTCTGATAGCCATGCCGGTGGCGGTGCGCAACGGATGCCAACACGGAAAGAACAGCCATGACCGCCCATTACGACGCCCGCGAGACGCGTGCGCAAGCCGCGCGCGAGGCCGACCTGTTCGCCCGCCTTCCGGAGGTGCTGCGAGCCGCGATGGCCGCCCCGGCCTATGCCGCGCGGCTCAAAGGCTGCGATCCCGCCGCCGTGACCTCCAGGGCGGCTCTGGCGGACCTACCGGTGTTGCGCAAGTCGGAACTGCCCGCCCTGCACAGGGCCTCTGCGCCCTTCGGAGGCTTCGTGGCGGAGGCCCCGGGCTCGTTCGCCCGCCTCTTCACCTCCCCCGGCCCGATCTTCGAGCCGGAAGGGCGGCAGGCCGATCCCTGGCGCGGCGCAAGGGCGCTGTTCGCAGCCGGGTTCCGTCCCGACGATATCGTCCTCAATACCTTCAGCTACCATCTCACCCCCGGGGGGTTCATCTTCGATGCATCGGCGCGCGCGCTCGGCTGCGCAGTGATCCCGGCCGGCCCGGGCAACACAGAACAGCAATTCGAGCTGATCGAGGCCTACCGGCCGGTCGGCTACAGCGGCACGCCGGATTTTCTGAAGATCCTGCTCGATGCCGCGGCAAGTTCGGGGCGTGACATTTCCTCGATCAAGCGTGCGGTGGTCTCGGGCGCTGCGTTCCCGCCCTCGCTCCAGGCCGAGATCAGGGGGCGCGGCATCGACGCCTACCAGGCCTTCGGCACTGCCGATCTCGGCCTCATCGCCTTCGAGACCGAGGCCCGCGAAGGCATGGTCGTGAACGAGGATCTGATCCTGGAGATCGTCAAGCCCGGCACCGGCGATCCCGTGACGCCAGGCGACGTCGGCGAGATCGTCGTGACCTCGCTCGACCCTCACCATCCCTGGATCCGGCTTGCGCTCGGCGACCTCACCGCGGCCTTGCCCGGCCCGAGCCCGTGCGGGCGTACCAACATGCGCATCAAGGGCTGGATGGGCCGCGCCGACCAGACCACCAAGATCAAGGGCATGTTCGTCCGGCCCGAGCAGATCGCCGAGATCGGCAAGCGTCACGCTGGCCTCGGAAGACTACGCCTCGTCGTCACGCGCCAAGGCGAGACCGACGCCATGACGTTGAGAGCGGAAACGGCGGCCGCGAGCGAGGCGCTGCGCGACGAGATCGTCGGCACTTTACGCGCCGTGACCAAGCTCGGCGGCACGGTCGAGCTGGTCGGCCCCGGCATGCTGCCGAACGACGGCAAGGTGATCGCGGACGAGCGCTAGTCTCAGCTCGATTTCGACAGCCGGTAATTGCCGAGATAGAGCACGTCCAGGCCCGAGCAGAAATAGGTGTGCAACGCCTCCAGCGGCGCGTTCACCGTCGGCTGCTCGTTGATGTTGAGGCTGGTGTTGATCAGCACCGGAAGCGAAGTCGCCTTCGCGAACTCGCCGATCAGGCGGCTGTAGAGCGGATTGCTGTCCGCATGAACGCTCTGGATCCGCGCGGTGTTGTCGACATGGACCACCGCGGGCATGATCTCGGCGACCTTCCCGTTGACCGGGAACGTCACGACCATGAACGGCGCGTCGAACGTATTCTCGAAATATTCGGCCTGCCGCTCGTACAGCACCGACGGGCAGAACGGACGGAACTCCTCGCGGTACTTGATGGTGAGATTGATGCGATCCTTCATGCCCGCATGGCGCGGATCGGCCAGGATCGAGCGGTTGCCGAGCGCGCGCGGACCGTATTCCATCCGCCCCTGAAACCAGCCCACGGTCCTCTGCTCCGTCAAGTCGGTGACGCAGCGCGAGACGGGATCGTCGAGCAGCTCGAAGCGCGCGCCGATCTTGTCCAGCGTCTCCCGGATCGTGTCGTTGGAATAGTCCGGTCCCCAGTATGCGTGGGTCAGCGGCGCGATCGCGTGGCCCGCCTCGGCGCATTTCATCATCGCTGCGCCGAGCGCGACGCCGGCATCGTGCGGCACCGGCGGTACGTAAAGACGCTTCACGGATGGCTCCGCGGCGATCTCCATGTTCATCTTGCAGTTCAGCCCGACGCCGCCGGCGATGCAGACGTCGCCACAGCCCGTCTCGGTAATCGCGGAGCGGATCACCTCGGTGGTGACGATCTCGAGCTGCTTCTGGCCGCTCGCGGCGATGTTGGTCAGGCGCTGGTCGAGCGGCCCGCCACGCAGCCGCCGCGGACCCAAGATCTCCTCCATCTTCTCGGTGAAGATGCGTTCCTGCCGCGTGGAGAAATCGCTGGTGAAGATGTCGGCGTCGCGCCGGCGCTTGTCGAGCTCGGGATCGAGCTCGTAGTTGATGCCGTTCGGCCGCAAGAGCTTGGCGAACTCGTCGAGATACTCCGGGCGGCCATAGGACGACAGCCCCATGACCTTGTACTCGTCATTGGTCATCTGATAGCCGAGATACTGCGTCAGCATCCCGTAATAGAGACCAAGACTGTTATGGCGACCAAATCGCGTCAGCACGCGGAAGTCGTTGCCGCGCGCATGGGCGACGAGGCCGGAGCTGGAATCACCGGAGAAATCGAAGCAGGCCACCGTCGCCTCGGAAAAACCGGAGCCGTAGAACGAGCTCGCGGCATGACAGAGGTGATGGTCGTAGAGCTCGATCTTCGGGCTGTGGCCGAACTGGTATTTGAAATATTCGGTGAGGCGCTGCGCGTAATTGGTGTAGGTCTTGAGCGGCGAGCAGATCCAGTCGACCTCGCGCATGGTGATGCCGGCCTGCTTGAGGCAGAATCCGATCGCGCCACGCGGCAGCTCGCCGCGTGCATGCTTCGCCAGCGTGAAGCGCTCCTCCTCCGCGGCTGCGATCAACTCGCCGTCGCGCAGCAGCACCGCCGCACCGTCGTGATGCCCGTGCTTGATCCCCGAGCTGATTCCGATCACATACATTTCGCGCAGACCCCTTGCGGAGCGTTCTATAGAAACCGCCGCCAATGTAAATCGGCTACGGTCTGACGGGGGTGCTTGACGGCGGCCATATGGGGCGATCCCCCGGGCGCAGGAACCTTGCATCGTCCCTGCGGCTCCCGTATTACCAACCCCTGCTGCGATACGGCCTGGAATTGGCCCTTCCTGGACCCCAAAACGTGCTTGACCGAACCCTCGTCACCATCGTCGAGACCGAGACCATTGAGGAAGCCTTCCGGCGCCTGAATGCGAACATGCTCGGCATCCTGTTCGCGCAGGACGCGAGTGGGCGAATCGTCGGTGCCGTGACGGACGGTGACATCCGCAGGCGCATGCTGACCGGCATCACGATCCAGGACCGGGTTGCGTCCTGCATCAACCGCAACTTCGTCTGGGCACCGACCGGCGGGCCACGCGAGCAGATCCTCAAGCTGCTCGATCAGCGTGTCCACGTGGTGCCGATCCTCGATGGCGATGGGCGGCTGGTCGACGTGTTCAGCCGCGAGCTGTTCAACCTGTCGGAAGAGAGCGAGGTGTTCGCGCGCGCCCGCTCGCCGGTGCGGATCAGCTTCTCCGGCGGCGGCACCGACCTGACGCATTACTTCGTGGCGAATGACGGCGGCGCGGTCATCAGCGCCACGATCAAGATGTACGCTCACGCAACGCTGCGGCGCCGGAGCGATCCCAGCATCCGGATCTACTCGCACGACTTCCGCCGCACGGTCGAGGCCGACAATCTCGCAGAGCTCGGAACGGGCGGAGATCTTGCACTGATCAAGTCGGTTGTGCGCCTGATCAAGCCGACTTACGGCTTCGAGCTCGAAGTGTCCGCGGACTTTCCGGTCGGATCCGGCCTCGGCGGCTCCGCGGTGGTCTCGTCGGCGATCATCGGCTGCTTCAATGAATTTCGCAGCGACCAGTGGGATCGCCACGAGATCGCGGAGATGGCCTTCCAGGCCGAGCGGCTGATGCTCAACATCCCCGGCGGCTGGCAGGATCAGTACGCCACCGTGTTCGGCGGATTCAATCACATGGAGTTCTTCTCCGACCAGAACACCATCGTGCCGCTTCGCCTCGATCCCAACATCATCGCCGAGCTCGAGGAGAGCCTGGTGCTCTGCTACATCGGCTCGGGGCGCGATTCCGGCGCCATTCACCGCGACCAGAAGGCTCAGCACGAGACCAGCGACGCCGTCGCCGCGGCTGCCAAGCAGAAGGAAGTGACGCGCGACATAAGGCGGCATCTGCTGCGCGGCCAGCTGCTGGAATGCGGCCGGCTGATCGACGAGGCCTGGCACGCCAAACGGAAGCTGAGCTCCAAGATCTCGTCGGACGCGATCGACGCGATCTACGATTTTGCCAAGCAGCATGGCGCGGTCGGCGGCAAGTTGCTCGGCGCCGGCGGCGGCGGTTACTTCATGTTCTTCGTCCGCCCATTCGAGCGCTACCAGCTGATCGCGGCGCTGGAACAGCAGGGGCACGGCTGTTCGCGCATCATGTTCGAGGAGAACGGGCTGCGGACGTGGAAGTCGCGTGTTCCGGCGCAGCTCGCCTGACGCATATGAGACGAGAATGTTGATGACATCGCCCAAACAGCCTGCTCCGGTCCGCATCGGCAACCGTCTTCTGGGCGATGGCGAACCCTGCTACGTCATCGCCGAGATCGGCAACAACCATAACGGCGATTTCGACCGCGCCATTGCGCTGGTCGACGCCGCGGTCGCGGCCGGAGCCGACTGCGCCAAATTCCAGATGCGCAAGCTCGACGAGGTCTATCGCGCCTCGAGCCTGTCCGGGAAAGACGACGACCTCGCAGTCGAATATACGCTCGATCTTCTGCGCCGCTTCGAGCTGCCGACCGCACAGCAGAAGAAGATCGCCGAATATTGCGCAGCCAAGGGCATCGAATACCTTTGCACGCCCTGGGACGCGAAGAGCGTCGCCGTGCTCGAAGGCTTCGGCGTAGAGGCCTACAAGGTCGCTTCTGCCGACCTCACCAACCTGCCGCTGCTCGCCCGCCTCGCCGCCACCGGTAAGACGCTGATCGTCTCGACCGGCATGAGCACGACGGACGAGATCAAGGCCGCGGCGAAATTCCTCGACGACCGCAATGCCAGCTACGTGCTCCTGCATTGCCAGAGCACCTATCCGGCCGCGCTCCACAACATCCACCTGCGTTTCATGGAAACGCTGCGCGAGATCCATCCGGTCGTCGGCTATTCCGGCCACGAGCGCGGCATTGCCGTGTCGACGGCCGCCGTCGCGCTCGGTGCCGTCGTCATCGAACGCCACATCACGCTCGATCGCGAGATGGAAGGTCCGGACCATGCCGCAAGTCTCGAGCCGGAGGAATTCAAGGCGCTCGTCTCCGGCATTCGCGAGGTCGAGGCGGCGCGCGGCGAGAAGCTCGCCGAACGCGCCCTGAGCCAGGGTGAGCTGATCAACCGCGAGAACCTCGCCAAGAGCCTGGTGGCCGCGCGCGACCTGTCGGCCGGCACCGTGATCTCCGAACGCGACATCGCCGTGAAGAGCCCGGGACAGGGCCTGTCGCCGCTGAAGATGCCGGCGCTGCTCGGCCGCAAGCTGACGCGGACGATGGCGGCCGACGATTATTTCTTCCAGAGCGACCTCAATGAGGGGGCCGCGAAAGCGCGGCGCTACAAGTTCGACCGCCCCTGGGGCGTGCCGGTGCGCTATCACGATACCGAGCGTTTCCTGGAGATCTGCGAGCCCGACATCATCGAATTCCATCTCAGCTACAGCGACATGGAGCGCGATCCGGCGGCCTATCTGTCGGGCACCTATGATCTCGGCTTCGTCGTGCATGCGCCGGAGCTATTTGCCGGCTCCAAGCTGATGGACCTCGCAACGCCCGACGAGGCGCTGCGGCGCTACTCGCTCGAGCAGACGCAAGCGGTGATCGACATCACCCGCGGCCTGAAGAAGTTCTTCCCCAAGACCAAGCAACCGCCCATCGTCGCCAATATCGGCGGCTTCACCATGGACGAGCCGCTGCCGCCGGAGGAGAAAGCCGAGCGCTACCGCATCTTTGCGCAGAGCTTGACCGAGCTCGACATGGACGGTGTCGAGCTGACGCCGCAGACCATGGCGCCGTTCCCCTGGCATTTCGGCGGCCAGCGCCACCAGAACATCTTCATCTTCCCGGAGGAATCGGCCGCGTTCTGCGCCAAGCATGGCTTGCGCATGTGTGTCGATATCTCCCACACCAAGCTCGCCGCCAATCATTTCGGCTTCGACTTCGCGCAAGGCCTCGCCCAGCTCGGGCCGCACACTGCGCATCTGCATTTCGGCGACGCCAAGGGGCTCGACGGCGAAGGTCTCCAGATCGGCGAAGGCGAGATCGATTTCGACGAAATCGGACAGGTGCTGCGCAAGCATGCACCGACGGCCTCGTTCATTCCCGAAATATGGCAGGGCCACAAGAACATGGGCGAAGGCTTCTGGACCGCGCTCGAGCGTCTCGAGGGACACATCTGATGGCGCGCAAGACGCTGGCCGTGATCGCCGCGCGCGGCGGCTCCAAGGGTATCCCGCACAAGAACCTGCTCGATCTCTGCGGCAAGCCGCTGATCGCCTGGACGGTCGAACAGGCTCGCGCTGCACGCGGCGTCGACGTGGTGGCGGTCTCGTCGGATAGCGAGGCAATCCTCGCCGCGGCCGAGGCCGCCGGGGCGGTCGGCGTGCGGCGTCCGGACGACATTTCGGGCGACCTCGCCTCCTCCGAATCCGCCTGGCTGCATGCCTTCGATGCGACCGAGGCGCAAATGGGCCGGTTCGAGCGCATCGTCGCGCTTCAGGCCACATCGCCGATCCGCGAGCCCAGCGACATCGAGAACGCGCTTGCGACCTTCGATCGCGACCATCTCGACAGCCTGCTGTCGGTCTGCGAGGTCGAGGACTACTTCAACTGGCGGATCGGCGCGAACGGCCCGGAGCCGATCAATTACGACTATCGCAATCGCCGCATGCGGCAGCAGATCGAGAAGCGCTACCTCGAGAACGGCTCGTTCTACGTCCTGATCCCATCCCTCCTGCGCGAGCAGAACAATCGTCTCGGCGGCAAGATCGGTTTTCACGTGATGGAGCGTCACAAGATGTTCCAGATCGACCGCCCCGAGGACGTCAAGCTCTGCGCCGCCATCATGCACAGTTACGGCTATGCCTGATCTCAGCGCCTTCTCTCTCGCAGGCAAGATCGCGGTGGTCACCGGCGCCTCGCGCGGCATTGGCGCGGCGATTGCGAGCGGCCTCAAGGACGCCGGAGCCACCGTGTTCGGCCTCAGCCGGTCCGGGACCGCGCCGCAGGGCGTCACCGCCATTGCTTGCGACCTCTCCGACGACAGCGCGATTGAAAGCGGATTCCGCACCATCGCGGCAAAGGGCGATCGTATCGACGCACTCGTGAATGCCGCCGGCATCAGCCTTCCCGCTCAAAGCAGCGAAAGCGAGCTCGCGCGGTTCCGCGCCACGGTGGCGACCGATCTCACCGGCGTCTACGCCACGATCCTCGCCGCCTATCCGCTCCTGAAGAACGCGGGCGCGGCGGCGATCGTCAACGTCACCAGCATCAATTCCGTGCGCGGCTTTCCCGGCAATCCCGGTTACGTCGCGGCAAAGGCGGGTCTTGCCGGGCTGACGCGCGCACTCGCCGCCGACTACGCGCCGGACGGCATCCGCGTCAACGCGCTTGCGCCGGGCTACGTCGCGACCGAGATGACCGCCAAGAGCTATGCCGATCCGCTCATGCACGAGGATCGGCGCCGCCACACCATGCTCGGCCGCTGGGGACAGCCCGCCGACATGGTGGGCGCCGCCGTTTTTCTGGCCTCGGAAGCCTCCGCCTATGTGACCGGCCAGGAAATCTTCGTCGACGGCGGCTGGATCGCCAAGGGCCTCGCCATCAGTTCGGATAGCACATCGTGACCGCAACGCTCGAACGCATCGGCTTCATGCAGGGACGCCTGTCGGCTTTGGTCGACGGCAAGATCCAGGCATTCCCATGGAACGAATGGCGCGAGGAATTTCCCCGCGCCAAGGCCCTTGGCCTGACGCGGATGGAGTGGACCATCGACCAGGAGCGCCTGCGCGAGAACCCGCTGATGACCGAGCCGGGACAACAGGAGATTCTGACGCTGGCGCGCGAGAACGGCGTGCGCATCCCGAGCCTGACCGGCGACTGCTTCATGCAGGCGCCGTTCTGGAAGGTCGATGCCGTCGTGCGCGATGCTCTCGTCAACGACCTCGATCTCCTGATTGCCGCCTGCAGCCGTATCGGCATCGAGTTCATCGTGATCCCGCTGGTCGACAACGGCAAGATCGAGCGCGGGAGCGAGAGCGACACGCTCAAGCGGGTGCTGATCGCCCGCCGCGAGCAGCTCGTGAGACAGAACGTCAAGATCGTCTTCGAGTCCGATCTGCCGCCGCGCGATCTCGCCCGCTTCATGGCGGCGTTTCCGGCGGAGGTCTTCGGCATCAACTACGACAGCGGCAACAGCGCTTCGCTGGGCTACGACAGCGTCGAGGAGATCGAGGCCTACGCGCCCCGCATTCTCAATGTCCATGTCAAGGACCGCGTGCGCGGCGGCACCACCGTGCCGCTCGGCACCGGCGACGCTGATCTTGCCAAGACGATCCGGCTGATCGAGCGCTCCGGCTACAGGGGACAGTACATCCTGCAAACCGCGCGGGCCAGCGATGGCGATCACGCCGGCGCGCTGGCGACATATCGCGACATGACGGTTCGGTGGATCGAGGATGCCGCGCGATGAAGCTCGAGCTGAACGATCGCGTCGCTCTCGTCACCGGTGCCAGCCGTGGGATCGGGCTTGCGATCGCGACGACGCTCGCTGCGGAAGGCGCCAGGGTCGCGCTGGCGGCGCGCGGCGCCGATGCGCTCGATGCCGCACGGGCTGGGGTCGGCGGCAGCACGTCGGTCCACGTGGCCGATGTCACCGACCTGGCCGCCGCAGCAAGGCTGGCGCACGAGGTCGAACGGCAATGGGGCCAGCTCGACATTCTCGTCTGCAACGTCGGCAGCGGCGCTTCCGTGCCGCCCGGGCAGGAAAATGCGGCGGAATGGTCACGGGTGATGGACCTCAATCTCTTCGCCGCGACCAACATGATCGAGGCCGCACGGAAGCTGATGGCGCGCGGCAGTGGCGACCGGTCCATCGTCTGCATCTCCTCGATCGCCGGCATGGCGGCGCTGGGCGCCCCCGTCACCTACTATGCCGCGAAGGCGGCGCTGAACGCCACCGTGCGCGGGCTGGCGCGACCGCTGGCGCTCGAGGGCATCCGCATCAATGCAGTCGCGCCGGGCAACATCCTCGCCGCCGACGGCACCTGGGCGCGCAAGCTCGCCGAGAACAGGGCCGCAGTCGAGGACATGCTTGTTCGCGAGGTGGCGCTGCGCCGGCTGGGGAAGCCGGAAGAGGTCGCCGACCTCGTCGCATTCCTCGCCTCGCCACGCGCGGCATTCATCACCGGCAGCGTCATGGTCGCCGATGGCGGCCAATTGCGCAGCTGAACAGGAGCTCCAATGGCAAGCCCGTCCTCACGCTATGACCTGACCGGCCGCACCGCCCTCGTGACTGGTGCAGGCGGCCTGCTCGGGCGGCAGCATGTCGCCGCGCTCTCCGAGGCCGGCGCGCGCGTCGTCGTCACCGACGTCGGGCTTGCGCAAGCCGAAGCCGCCGTTGCCGCGCTCAAGCAGAATGCGCCGTCCGCCGACCTGATCGCGCTTGCGATCGACGTCACCACGCTCGATTCCGTGCGCGCTGCGCACGAGCAGCTTTCCGGCCGCGGCGTCTCCGTCGACATCCTCGTCAACAACGCGGCGATCGACCCCAAGGTGACCTCCGCACCCGGCGTGATGCATTCCTCCCGATTCGAGGCGTTTCCGGTGCCGCAATGGCAGACCGAGATCGCCGTGGGCCTGACCGGCGCGATGCTGTGCGCCCAGGTGTTTGGCGGCGCGATGGCATCGCGTGGCCGCGGCGTGATCCTCAACATCGCCTCCGATCTCGGCGTGATCGCGCCGGACCAGCGGCTCTACCGCCAGCCGCAGGTGACCCGCGAGGAGGAGCAGCCGGTGAAGCCGGTGACCTACTCCGTGATCAAGCACGGCTTGATCGGGCTGACGAAATATCTGGCGACGTACTGGGCCGATCACGGCGTCCGCGTCAACGCGATCTCGCCGGGCGGCGTCTTCAATAACCAGGATCCGGCCTTCGTCGAACGACTGACGCGCCTGATCCCGATGGGGCGCATGGCCGATGTCGACGAATATCGCGCCGCGGTCCAGTTCCTCTGCTCGGATGCGTCGAGCTACATGACCGGGCAGAACCTGGTGATGGACGGTGGCCGGAGCGTGTGGTAGCGACTCGCAGTTCAGAACGCAGATGTTCGGCGGGACACCGCCTCGATCCGAGTCCATAGCGCGATGATCTTGCGCTGACGTTGCGCGTGGTCCGCATCGGCCTCGCCGAGCGAGCGGCAAAGTTGCGCCAGCACGTCGACCCTGGGATCGCGAACGTTCATCGAGCTCTGCTGGACCGACGAAAACGGGTCAAGCTGGTCGACGATCGCTAGATCGCTCTTCCCGCGCCGTCCTGCCGCGATGCTAAAGCATGTATGTGGCGCGCGACTGTCGATGCGTAGCGCGAATGACGGCAGGCCTTTGGCCGTGAACACGGCATTCCATGACGATGTCTCGGCGTCTGACGGCCCGGCGAGCCTCGACATCGCCACGTCGTCGTAACCGAGCTCTGCAAGAAGCGCGATCAGATGGATTCCGTAGAAGCGGAGAGCACCGCCGCCACTGGCGTCGAACCGCTTCCAGTTCGTCAGATTGGCGCGATAGTGATGCGCCATGAAGGTCCAGTCCAGCGAGAGGCCATCGGTGCTCTCGCCGAGCACCGCGCGAAGCCGTTCCGCCCACGGCATGAAACGAAAGGTGTAGCCGACGCGATAGCGCTTGCCGGCGCGCTCGAATGCCTCGATGAGCTGCGCCGCAAGCTGCGGCGTCGGCGCAACCGGCTTCTCCAGGATCAGCTCGCGGATGCCCGGCATGTCTGCCAGCCGCGCCATCCAGTCGGCCTGATCGGCAGGACGAAGCGCAACCACTGCCCCGCTCGCCCGTGCCAGCGCCTCCTCAGTGCCGGGACACCAAATCACCTCGGGCACGTATTGGACGAGCTCGCTTCGACCGCCGACCACTGCACGGTAGCGCTCCGGCAGCGCCACCTTCATCCCGCACTCGATCAGCGCGGGCAGATATCCATACATCCCGAAACCCGATCCGAGGATCGTGAAAACGGGAAGTTCAGGCATGGAAATCGTCCGCGCTGAGAACGTCGATCACTGGCCCCTTGTATCCGTTGTCCTGGAGATACTGCCGGATCTCGCGTGAGATGTGCCAGGCGAGATTGAGCAGTGGCTTGGCTTGGTCGCCATGCGCGAACAATTCGTCATCGGAGACGATCGGAATGCGCGTGCCCGGCACGTAGTGCCCGATCTTGATCGAGCCCGGCTTCTCGTGGACGGCAACGATCTCCTTTTCGGTCAGTCCCAGCAACTTGACCAGGATCGCCGCACGACCCGGAAATGCCTTGGCCCTGACGGGACCATGTACCGCGATGATCTTCTTCAGCTCTGCGCCCTTGCGTGCCTTCCAGAGCTCGACGTCGCGCGCGAGCTGGGCGAACTCGGCCTGGAAATTGTTCTCGCGCGCAATGATGTCCGCTGCGACGGCATCGCTCTTTGCCGCACGTCCGAGAACGACGCGGATGTTGCCGCCATAGCGCGCGGGAAACTCGACATTGACGATGTCGAGGCCGAGCGATTTTGCGATGAAGCTGAACGATTTGTACGAATAGGTCCGCGGGTGCTCGTGGTAGAAGGTGTCGAACTGATGCCGGTCCAACACCGCACCGAGATAGTGGTTCTCGATCACGATCACGGTCTCGGGCCCGAGCAGCGCCTTCAGCGCCGCAAGCACGCCGTTCAGATCCTCGATATGCGCGAAAACGTTGGTGAAGGTGATGATGTCCGGCGTGCCGACGCCACGCCGGATCTCGGCGGCGGTCTCTGTGCTGAGATAGTCTTGCACCACGAAATGGCCCTTGGCGGCCGCGTCCTGCGCCGCACCGGTCGGCTCGATGCCGGCCGTTTTCGCGCCGGCCTCGCGGAAGAAGTCGAGCAGGCTGCCGTCGTTGCAGCCGATGTCGAGCGCGATCTTGCCGGTCAAAGGTCCCATCCGCTCCGCGCAGGTCGCCACGAGCCCCTTCATCCCAGAGAGCACATCGGCCGTGAAACGCGAGCGGTAATGATAGTCCTTGGGGAAAAGATCCTCTTTCGGCACCTGGAAGCGCTGATGGCCTGTCGCGCAAGTCGGACAGAAGTCGATCTGAATCGGATATTCGCGGCACTGGCGCGTTTCCCCGACCGCCACCAGGTCGTCGCACAGCGGATGCCGGCCGAGATCGAGCACCGGCACGAGCTTGTCGTTGCCGCAGACCTCGCAACTCTTGATCTCGGTAAGCGGTCTCGTCGACGTGGTGGCCATCATATTGATCCGATAAGAAAGGCGGCTAGTCCCGCTTTGTGTTCATGAAAGCGTCGATCTGGTCAACCATCACCGGCTTGACCGCGGCGCCCTGCTCGAACGCCTTGTACCATTCCACCACGGCGGCGGCGGCCCGATCGAGGCCCCAACGCGGCGCCCAGCCGAGATGCGCCCGCGCCTTGGAACTGTCCAGTGACAGCAGCCGCGCCTCGTGCGGATGCTGACCCGGCTGCGGCATCTGCTGCGGCGGAACACCCCACAGGTGCGCGAGGCGATCGACCAGCCAGCGCACCGTGCGCACGCTATCGGCGTCGGGACCGAAATTCCATTCGCTGGAGAAGGATGCCGGATCGCGCCACAGATGCTCGGCGAGTAGAATGTAGCCCGACAGCGGCTCGAGCACGTGCTGCCAGGGCCGCACCGCATCGGGATTGCGGACCGGCACCGGCTGGCCGCTGCGGATCGCGGCGATCACATCGGGGATGAGACGATCCTGCGCCCAATCGCCGCCACCGATCACGTTGCCCGCGCGGGCGCTGGCGAAGCCGATCCGGCGAGTTCCGCTGAAGAACGACGACCGATACGCCGCCGCGACCAGTTCCGCGCAGGCCTTGCTGCTGGAATAGGGGTCCTTGCCGCCGAGCGGATCCGTCTCGCGGTAGCCCCAGACCCACTCCTTGTTGTCGTAGCACTTGTCGCTGGTGACGTTGACCACCACGCGCACGCCGGAGGTCCGCACCGCCTCGAAGACGTGCACGGTGCCCATGACGTTGGTCGCGTAGGTGCCGACGGGATCGTCATAGGATGCCCGCACGATCGCCTGGGCGGCCATGTGAAACACGATTTCGGGCTGGAAGCGGTCGAACAGAGCTTTGACCGCGAGTGGATCGCGGATGTCGGCGAAGATCGACACGATGTCCTGCCCCGTCTGCGCCAGATCGAACAGGTTCGGCGTCGTCGACGGCGGCAGCGCGAGACCTGCGACCTCGGCGCCGAGATGCCGCAACCACGCGACCAGCCAACCACCCTTGAAGCCAGTGTGCCCGGTGACGAGGACGCGCTTGCCGCTCCAAAAGTCGGGATTCATTGCCAACGCTTCCAGGGCGCCTGACCGCTATCCCAGAGCTGCTCCAGGTGCACCTTGTCCCGCAAGGTATCCATTGCCTCCCAGAAGCCGGCGTGGCGATAGGCTGCAAGCTGCCCGTCCTGCGACAGGCGCTTGAGCGGCTCCTGCTCCCAGATGGTGGCGTCGTCGCCGAGATAGTCGAAGATCGCCGGCTCCAGCACGAAAAAGCCACCGTTGATCCAGCGGCCGTCACCGCGCGGCTTCTCCTCGAAATGGCGGACCACGTCGTCGCCGATATCGAGCGCGCCGAAACGCGCCGGCGGCTGGATCGCGGTCACCGTGGCGTGACGCCCGTGGGCACGATGAAACTCCCGCAGCGCACCGATATCGACGTCGGCGAGACCGTCGCCATAGGTCATGCAAAACGTCTCGTTACCGACGTAGTCCCTGACGCGCTTGAGGCGGCCGCCGGTCATGGTGTTGAGGCCGGTGTCGACCAAGGTGACCTTCCAGTGCTCGGCGAACTTGTTGTGCACTTCCATCGAATTGTTGGCGAGGTCGAACGTCACGTCCGCCATATGCAGGAAGTAGTTCGCGAAATATTCCTTGATGACGTAGGACTTGTAGCCGCAGCAGATGACGAATTCGTCGATACCGTACGACGAGAAGATCTTCATGATGTGCCAGAGGATCGGCTTGCCGCCGATCTCGATCATGGGTTTCGGCTTGACGTGGCTCTCTTCGGTAATGCGAGTCCCGAATCCACCTGCCAGAATCACGGCCTTCATGCTCATACCCGTCCAGCAGAAAACGTCACATCAGAACGATTAATCCAGCCTTGTCAACAAGATCCAACCGCACCCGCCCTGCTCCCGGAACGGTTGAAGTCGCCGCCCTACCTGCTAAAGAAACGATTGAAGGATGGCAACCCCACCACCGGTGCGCCAGTCCTCTCGGGCGGTCGCCGGCTGCCTGATTCCCACATGGGGGAATGGTCCCGCTCGCTGGATGTCCCGGAGGATTGATGCGAAAGAAGATCAGCCTTGTGACGCCCTGCTACAACGAGGAGGCGGGAATCCGGGAATGCTACGCGGCGGTCAAGGACATCTTCGATCGTGAGCTTCCGGATTACGAGCGCGAGCACATCTTCTGCGACAACGCCTCGAGCGACCGGACGGTGGAAATTCTCAAGGAGATCGCAGCCGAGGACCCGTCGGTGAAGGTCATCGTGAACGCCCGGAACTTCGGCGTCTTGAGGAACACCTACAACGGCGTGCTGGCCTCGACAGGCGATGCCACCGTGCTGTTCATGCCCGCGGATCTGCAGGACCCACCGTCGCTGATCCCGACTTTCGTCAAGCACTGGGAGCAAGGCTACGAGATCGTGTTCGGCATCCGGGCCCGGCGCGAAGAGCCTTTTCTGAGCCGAACCGCGCGGCATCTCTACTACAAGATGATCAGCCGGATGTCCTATGTCGATTATCCGGCCGACGTCGGCGACTACCAGCTCGTGGACCGCAAGGTGCTCGACGCCATGAAGCAGTTCGAAGACGTCCAGCCCTTCATGCGGATGATGCCGTTCGAGTGCGGCTTTCGCTCGATCGGCGTGCCCTACACCTGGCTGGCACGCAAGCACGGCATCTCGCGCAACCGGCTGTCGAGCCTGATCGACCAGGGGCTGCTCGGTGCCATCAGCTTCTCGACCGTGCCGCTACGTACTGCGTTTTTCTTCGGACTGATCATCTCGTCGCTGAGCTTCGCCTATGCCTTCGTCGTGTTCCTGCTCAAGATAACCGGCTTCGACATCGGTCCGCACGGCATCCCCACGATCATCATCGGCCTGTTCTTCTTCGGCGGCGTGCAGTTGTTTTTCCTCGGCGTGCTCGGCGAATACATTGTCGCGATCTTCAACCAGGTCCGGCGACGGCCGATCGTGGTCGAGCGCGAGCGGATCAATTTCTGACGACGAGCGCCTTTCGGCCTTGGACCCGGAACTCAGGCTTCCGCCCGCGCGACGTCGGCATCGCTTCCCGTCTGGCTCTTGCCGGTCAGAAAATTTCCGAGAGCTTCGCTGCTTATGAACGCGAGAGCTCCCAGCGCGGGCACGATCAATCGCGTCTCGGAGAAATCCGCAATCAAGAACACGATTCCGAGATGAATAAGACCGGCCGGGACCACCACGGCCATCGTTCGGGTGAGCGCGAACGTTCTCACGATCACGATCGCGAGCACGGGGCTCGCGATCGCCACCGCAAGCTTCATGGTCAGCAGATTGACCACGAGCTTGCTGAAGTAGTCGCCCTGGGTCACCAGGAATGAGGTGTAGATCGCCTGCGGGTGCATCGAGAGCAGCATCTTTGGCACCAGCAGAGAGATAAGGATCAGCACGCCGCTCACGCACCATTCTCTGGTCGTGGGCCATCGCCGCTCGAAGGCTGCCAGACTCAATGGTGCGAACGCCGTTGCGAACACGACGTCGGTCCTCGCGAAGCTGATGATGAGCCCCGATATGATCGCAGCCGGGTACCGCCGGGATACCAGCAGAAACAGCTGCCAGAACAATCCGCCTGCAATGAATACCGCACCCATTCGCCCCGGAAAAATCGCCGTCTGGGTGTAGAACGCAAAAGTGAGGAGGCAGAGCCACGTCGAGGTCGGCGAGAGCAGAAGGCTCCCCAACGCGAACACCGCAAGAAACGACAACGAGCCGAACATGTAGTTGATCGCTATATGCGTCCGCCAGGTCGATCCTCTCAGTTGATCGTCGCCGAGAACCTGAACGTAGGTTTCCACGATTTTCGATACGAGCGGGCGGATAATGCCTTCGACGAGTTCGCCATGGGCAAACTCCCGCTCGTGATTGAGGCTGAACTGCATCTGCTCGCGCAGCAGATTGGCCTCATGAGCCGTGATAGATGCGGCCAGGCAACAGCTGACGAACAGCCCCAGGACAACCGGGTTGAAAAAACGAGCTCGGATCTTGAAGAGAATAACCAGCGGAGCCAGCGCAGCGAGCACA
Source organism: Bradyrhizobium sp. CCBAU 11357 (assembly GCF_028128865.1). Taxonomy (NCBI): domain Bacteria; kingdom Pseudomonadati; phylum Pseudomonadota; class Alphaproteobacteria; order Hyphomicrobiales; family Nitrobacteraceae; genus Bradyrhizobium; species Bradyrhizobium sp. CCBAU 11357. Next base: position 100,896 of record NZ_LBJW01000103.1, read on the forward strand.
TAGAACGCTATTCCAACATACCGCAAAGCGCCGGGAAGCCACCGATCGGAAATCTCCAGACGCCACCAGAGCCCGACCAGAACGTTCGTGACGATCCAGAATCCGAGCACGAGGCCGAGAGACGGCGTCTGCACGCCGTCTTCGACCCTCATCAGCCGATCGAGACGGCTGGATAACCAGTTCATTAGGCCCCCTGTGACAACCCGCCCCAGCGCATCAATGTTGCAGGATACCGGCGAGATTCATGTGCGCAGGACGCGAGTGCTCGATGCCCAGCAGCGTCCGCCGGTTGTCGTTCGTGCGCTGCAAATGCAGGCTGGCGAGCGTGACCCCGGCGCAGGTGGTGACTGTGCTTCCGCGACCGCTGAACGGCTTGAGGAAGTCGAACACACGAGGGCCGAACATATCGACGACCGACATCTCGCGCGCCCCGAGCGGCGGGATCTCCCCGAAGTCCGCCTCGAGTTCCTCGCCGTCTTCGCGGATCAGCCTCGTCGTCGGCCGCGCCGAATGAGCATATTCGGGATCGGAAGAGTGATTGATCAGCAGCACGCTGCTGACGATGTCGCTGGTCGCAATGATCTTCGGATTGATGCCGGTGAAGCCGACATGCGCCTTGAGCCGGCCCTCGTTCAAGGGCCGGGCAAACGCGCCGGTGCGGTAGATCGCGACGTTGTCCTGATCGACATAAGTCATGGAATAGCTGGCCGGCGAGGATCGGAAACCGTCCATGCGACCGCGCGACATCACGGCGATCACCAGATAATCGTCCTGCGGCAGCTTGAGCGAGGCGAACAGACGCGACAGCTCGATCTCGACGGACGCGCCCGGCGCATAGTCACGAGGAAACTCGTAAGTCGCCCGATACTCGCCGTCGCGCGAGAGAATGTGCAGCTTGAATCTCAGCTTCTTGCTGAAGCCAGAGGCGACCAGGCTGGCGAGCTCGGGAACGAGATCCCTGACCGTTTCGCGAAAATTCTTGCGTAGGCTGCCGGCGACGAGGCTGCGGAGATACCTGATGTCGATCGGACGATACCAGGCAGGGATCGAGAAACCCATACGCGACTCGACGCCCGCAAACGTCGGGAACATGAATCTGGGCTCGTAGGGCTTCCAGGGACTGGATGGGAAACGAGTCACGGACGCGCCCTTCAAAAATGATGCAAGCTGAACTTGCCGTTGGCAAACTCGTAATAGCTGAACGGACTGGCGATGTTGGTGCCTTTGAACTCGAGGGCAAAACCTTCGGCCGCACCGATCAGCCTTTCGGCCTCTGGGAAAAGGTCCAGCGTGCTGATGCGGACGGCCCCCATCGGCGCGATTTCCGGCAGCGCGCGCTGGCCCAATTCGGTGCCGTCCAGGGCCATGAGCCGCGCCGTCCCGACGGAGGCGCCCTCGGACGCCATGCAGGAGTTCACGAGCACAACGCCCGATTCCTTCAGGAAACGCGTGAGATAGGATTGCATCCAGGCGGAGGTCGGGAATGCTGCCGCGGCGACCGGCTCGCGCTCGTGCGACAATGTCACCGCGCCGTGCTGCGAGAAATATTGCGCGTAATAGCCGGTGGTCACCTTCCGACCGGGACGAAGCTTGGTCTCATGTTTCGGAACCAGCGCCATCGCCACCGTACCCGAAACCCGGGGACACAGATCCGAAGTCTGCAATTGCAGTTGTCCGTTGACGCCGAGTTCCTTGTGGAAATATCCAGCCGGCGTGCCCGCACCGTCAAAGAACCAGACATGCGCATCAACTTCTGGATGGTCCTTCATGAAGACCGAGAAGTAGTTGAATGCGCTGACCTCCGTCGCGACGGTCTCATCATTGCGCAGGTAGAGCACAGCGGGCGGATAACCTCTGGCGAGCGCCTCGCCAATCAGCAAATCACCGGGCATTCGACAGGACTCGGCGGGAGATCAAGGGATCGGCATAGACCGAACCGGCCGGCGGCTTTACCCAAATCATACGCGTTGTTCTTGCCCGCATGCTAAAACGTCGGCGCGATTTCTGCGCCTGTTTACGCTGTGCCGACGGGGGAATCAACCGAGAATGGCGACGCAGAGAGCGATTCGCAAGAAGGCACATCAAGCCCACAGCACCGTCGTCAGACTCAAGCGGCGGCCCAAGCGGCCGCGGGACATGAGGGCGCTCTTGCTACCGGAACGAGTGCTGTCCTCCAGCGCTCGAATCCTTGCATTGCGGCTGCGGCTCCCGTATGACCGAAACTGGCTACGTGACTTGGTACCCGCCTGAAACAGGCCAAAACATCGGCCTTTCCTGGACCTACACCGTGCTTCATCGACCGCTCGTCAGCATCACTCCGATCATGGTCATTCCAGCGAGGAAACGCTGACGTGCGCTGGCAAGCAGAGGCGCGGGCGTTCTCTGTATTGTCGAACATGCCCTGGGGTGAAGAGCTGCACTGCGCGCTGCAGCGCACGTCCCTCGACGGCTGCCGCGCCCGGAAAGGCGGATCCTCATGGCACCCCGCTTCAGAGGCTTTTCCCCACAGGACCTGTTCACGCTCGGCTCCCTGATCATTGGCAGCCAGGCCGAGCTGCCGAAAGGAAATTGAACATCACCAATTCTCGGCTGCGACGCCGGCACCCATTCTAGAGATCTCGCGATGTGGACGACCACATTTGTCCTGACATTCCTGTTCTTCCTGCTTCAGCTCGGCACCGGCTGTTCGATCTTGGCCATTGCGCCAATGAAACTGGTCGCGGTGTGCCGGCTCACGAAGGCTCAGTACGTCGTCCTTGGATTTACCGTCGGCGCCTCTGCCACGGGCATCCTGCTCGGAGCCCTATCGCTATTCGTGAGCAATATTTGGCTTCAGTTCGCGACATTGGTTGTCGTGTCCAGCTTTGGACTGGCCTGGTCATGGCCCAGCTGGGGCCCGAGCTCCGATGAGGCGCGCACGGCTGCCATCTGGTGCATTCTGTCGCTACCGACCGCGCTCCTGACATGGTGGTGGTCATTCGGCGCATTCTCCAGCTTTCCCTTTGCGGACATCGGCGCTGATGTTCACTGGATGAAGACTGCGCAAGAGTACGCCGATGGCGGTGTCATCAATCCGTATGCGGCCCAGTCCTATGTCGATCTCCGTTCGGCGGTGGCAGGCGTGCTCGCCGGAACGCTGGGCCTGGATCTCCTTAGATTTAGCTGGACCTATCGCTTCTTCTCGATTCTGTTCTTCCTGTTGGCATCCTACGCCTTCGTGCAGGGCGTCTATCCCACGTCGCCACGGAAATGGATCGCCTTCTTCTTCGCCGCGGCCAGCAATGCCGTCGTCCTGATGACGAACGGCAGCCTGGCGGTCGTCAGCAGCGTCGTGTTTCTCGGCGTGCTGATCAGCAATGCCCCGCGCGACCCAAACGGTATCTCGGCACGATCTGCCCTGCTGCTGACCGTTGGCGCGGGCGTGACGCTGCTGCTCGCGTTCATCTTCAACAACAACACGCTCGTGCTTGCACTGCTCGTGGCCGCGCTGGTCCTGCTCAGGATTTTGCGCAGCACCGGACGATATGGCGGTGTTCTCTTTCTTGGTTGCGTCTGGCCAGCGACGCTGGTGCTTGCACATCGCGGCTCCTACCTGTTCGTTCCGATCGTCCTGGTCAGCTGGCTCATGTATCTCGCCATCGCGCGGATGATTTCCACCTGGCCATCGCCCAGCATCGCGGTGCTGCGGCTTCTGTCCTCCGTGCTGCCCCCGATCATTCTCGGAATCGTCGTCTGCGTTACGGGAATGCGCTTCGGCTACATTCCTTCATTGAGCGCCAACGACACCTTCTCCTCGATTACGGAGTTGATCCTGGGCAGAAGAATCGAAGGCGGCGAAGAGCTGTTCCTGGGATCCGGACCGCTGGTCGCCACGATCGAGCTTGGCCGGACGATAGGTCCGGTCTTGTCCATTTGCACCACGCTGGGCGTTGCGTGGTGGTGGATGACCCGGCCTGCTCTTCGTGACCCCTCCGGTGCAATCGTGCGTCGCGCCGACGGCTTCGTAACACTTGTGTGGTCCTGGATCGCCGGCTGCGGCCTGAGCCTTGCCGTACTCTCCGGCTTCCCGTTCCTGTATCGCACCAGCACGATCATACTGTCGCTGTTCACGATCACGGCCACCGAGGTCTTTGGTCAGTTATTCGTCGATTTCGGTTCCTCCCCGCGTTATCGGCGGGGGCTGGTAGCGACGGCGGTCGCGCTGCTCGCGACCGCTCTTGTGGTTCTGGTCTACGCATTTCCCTGGCGAAGCGATCTTCCCTTCGCCCATTATCAGACAATCCTGCGACCGGTGGAATTAGCGGGCATCGCGCTACTCGCGACGCTCGCGGCATTGACCCTGGTTCAGCAGCGACCGCTCTACATCTTGGCTCTGGCGGGGATCGTGGGCTTGGGCATGGCCGTCGACAAGGTCGGTCTGTCCGGCATCAACAGGAGCTACAGTTACGGCGCCCTTCCCGACCGCACTACAATCGTCTCGCACTACAACGCCGACGAGCTCGAACTGGCCCGTTGGCTCCGCGAGAATCTACGAAAAGGAATCATCCTCTCGGACCCGTATACGATGGGCATCCTCCGGGCGACCACCGGCGCGCCGGCCGCCTATCTGTTCTCCAATCTGGACACCGTGAACGAAATGGTCGCAGCGCGAGCAAAATCGGTCGTGCGCACGATTCTGCAGCCGACCGAAGCCGAGCAGCGGCTCGCAACCACTTGCAGCTTGATCGCCCCTCTGGTGGGATCCATCAACGCGGAGGCGTTCTTCCAGATGCGAAGGGCCGACGCTCTGAGCGGAATCATGCGGTCGGTCCGCACTGCGCCGGCACTGGGCCATGAAGTGACCCAGCCGCCTTCCGACGTCGCCGCGGCATTGACCCCTGAAATTCCGCCTGACGAGGCCAAGTCCAGGATCCAGAACATCCTGGAGGCGGGCGAGAGCGCCTGGAACCTCGTCGCGATCATCACACCCCGCACGATCGAGTGGACCCATCTCGCAGCCAACCAGCGTCTCAGCTATTTTCCTCCCGCAGAGGCGATAGCGCCGACGATCATTGACGCCCTTCGCGAGGGCCCGTTTCCGGTCCTGTTCGCCAACAGCCAGACGGTCGTCGTTCGCATTCCTTGTTCGCGCTGATATGAACGCAGGATCGGAATTGCCGGCGCATTGCCGCAGATTGGCGTCGGGCTCCATCATTCATGCTGTCGAAGGGACAAATCATGCTGAGACAGGCCGTCATCCTCGTCGGAGGGCTGGGTACACGGCTTGGCGCGCGCACCAAGGCGGCGCCGAAACCGATGCTCGACATCGGCGGCCGACCGTTTCTCGACACGTTGATCGATGAACTCGTCCGCTATCACGTCTTCGACGAAATCCTCCTGCTTGCCGGCCACAAGGCCGACATCGTCGAGAGCCACTATGCCGGCGCGGCGAGGGGCCGGGCCAAGATCCTGGTATCGCGCGAGACCGAGCCGCTTGGCACGGGCGGCGCGCTCGTGAACGCACGCGACCTGCTGCACGACCGTTTCCTGTTGCTCAACGGCGACTCGCTGTTCGACTTCAACCTGCTTGATCTGATCGCGCGAGCGAAGGGCGGGCGGATTCACATGGCATTGCGCGACGGCGTCGTGGGAGACCGCTACGGGCGCGTCGCGCTCGATGGCGACGTGGTGCGCGATTTCAAGGCCCCGGGCACGGGTGCCACGGGACCGGTCAATGCCGGGATCTACGTCGTCGACAAGTCCGTTCTCGCCGATATCGCGAAGCTTCCCGCCTCCCTCGAACAGGACGTGTTTCCCGGCCTTGTCTCGCGCGGCGAGCTCCGCGGCACCGCCTATCGCGGCTATTTCATCGATATCGGCATCCCCGACGATTTCGCCCGCGCCGACCGCGAATTGCAGGACAAGCTGCGGCGGCCGGCCGTGTTCTTCGATCGCGACGGTGTGCTCAACCATGATTCCGGCTACACATTCGAGACGCACAAGTTCGAATGGATCGAGGGCGCACGCGAGGCGGTGAAGGCGGTCAACGACGCCGGCTATTTCGCCTTCGTCATCACCAATCAATCCGGCGTCGCGCGCGGCTATTACGAAGAGCATCACGTCGTCACCCTGCACCGCTGGATGGCGGACCAGATGGCTGAGATCGGCGCACATGTCGACGCCTTCGAATATTGCCCCGATCATCCCGAGGGAACCGTCGCGCGCTATTGCCGCGTCAGCGACCGCCGCAAGCCGGCGCCGGGCATGATCACCGACCTCGCGCAGCGTTTTCCGGTCGACATGACGCGCAGCATGGTGATCGGCGACAAGTCGAGCGACCTCGAGGCCGCGCGGGCCGCCGGCCTCCCCGGCCATTTGTTCGAGGGTGGCAATCTGGAGAGGTTCGTGAGACACCTCCTGAACCCGGTCGGCCAAGCCTAGGCGCGCCACAAAAATTGCTGCATCCCCGGGCATTTGGCAGCTTTCGGAGCGCTGCTCTGTTGCGCGCGAGCGCCAGTGTGCTATAGCGCCATCTTGTTGCGAACACTGGCTTAATCGCCTTCTGGGGTCCGGCATGGCAGATCTGAGGGACGCCCGCGTCCTCGTTACCGGCAGCGATGGCTTCATCGGTTCGCATGTCGTCGAGGAGCTGGTGAAAGCCGGAGCCCGCGTCAAGGCGATCGTCTACTACAACTCCTTCAACTCCTGGGGCTGGCTGGACACCGTTCCCGCCGACATCATGAAGTCCGTGGAGGTCGTCGCCGGCGACATCCGCGATCCGCATTTCATGATCGCAGCCGCCGGCGGCTGTACCGACGTGCTGCACTTGGCGGCGCTGATCGCGATCCCCTTCTCTTACGTCGCGCCCGACTCCTATGTCGACACCAACGTGAAGGGCACCGTCAACGTGCTCCAGGCCGCGCGCATGGCCGGCGTGCGGCGCTTCGTGCAGACCTCGACCAGCGAGGTCTACGGCACCGCGCAGACCGTCCCGATCAAGGAGAGCCATCCGCTGGTCGGTCAGTCGCCCTACTCCGCCTCGAAGATTGCCTCCGATCAGATGGCGCTATCGTTTCACGCCTCGTTCGACATGCCGGTCGTCGTGATCCGCCCGTTCAACACCTTCGGCCCGCGCCAATCGGCGCGCGCGGTGATCCCGACCATCATCAGCCAGATCGCGACCGGCAAGAGCAGGATCCGTCTCGGCGCTGTCAGCCCGACCCGCGACTTCTCGTTCGTCACGGATACGGCGCGCGGCCTGATCGCGGGACTCACCGCACCGGCCGAGCGATGCGTCGGCCAGACCATCAATCTCGGCAGCGGCTTCGAGATCTCGGTCGGCGCCACCGCGCAGATGATCGCCGACGTCATGGGGACCACGATCGAGATCGAGACCGACGAGGCGCGGCTGCGCCCCGCGAACAGCGAAGTCGAGCGCCTCTGGGCCGACAATTCCAAGGCACGCCAGCAGCTCGGCTGGTCCCCGGAATTCGGTGGGATCGACGGCATGCGCCAGGGCATCGCGAAGACGGTGAACTGGTTCACCAATCCCGTCAATCTCAGCCGCTACAAGGCGGACGTCTACAATGTCTGAGGCGATCGTGGGAACGGCCGCGACCAGATCATCCGCCTTCGATCCGAAGGCCGTGGTCGATGCCGTCCGGCGCGCCGCGGGTACGCCCAACGGCATCCTCGGCCTGCACGAGCCGGTGTTCGCCGGCAACGAGGTCTCCTATCTCGAAGAATGCATCAAGAGCACTTTCGTCTCCTCGGTCGGCCCGTTCGTCGACCGCTTCGAGCGGATGCTGGAGGAGGTGACGGGCGCCAGGCGGGCGGTCGCCGTCGTCAACGGCACGGCGGCACTGCACGCCTGCTTCCGCCTCGCCGGCGTCGAGCCCGGCGACGAGGTCATCTCGCCGGCGCTGACCTTCATCGCGACCACGAACGCGATCGCTTATTGCGGAGCGGTGCCGCATTTCGTCGACAGCTCCATCGTCACGCTCGGCATGGACCCGCGCGCCCTCGCCGCGCGGCTCGAGACGATTGCCGAGCGAACGCCGAAGGGCACGGTCAATCGCGAGACCGGACGCCGCATCGCCGCAATCTCGCCGATGCACACGTTCGGACATCCCGTCGAGCTCGACGAGATCGCCGCGATCGCCCGAGACTGGAACATCGCGCTGGTGGAGGACGCCGCTGAATCCTTGGGCTCGACCTATAAGGGCCACGCCGTCGGATCGCAGGCGCGGCTCGCGGCGCTGAGCTTCAACGGCAACAAGATAGTCACCACCGGCGGCGGCGGCGCCATCCTCACCAATGACGAGGAGCTCGGACGCCGCGCCAAGCATCTCACCACCACGGCGAAGCTGCCGCACAAATGGGCCTTCGTGCACGACGAGATCGGCTTCAACTACCGCCTGCCCAACCTGAACGCCGCGCTCGGTTGCGCCCAGCTCGAGCAGCTCGACGGTTTCCTGGCGAGCAAGCGCCGGCTGGCTGCGGCGTATGAGCGCGTCTTTGCGCACGTTTCCGGCGTGCGCTTTTCGCGCGAGCCCGAGGGCACCACGAGCAACTACTGGCTGAACGCGATCCTGCTCGACGAGGCCTATGCCGGGCGGCGCGACGACGTGCTGACGGCCCTGAACGAAGCCGGCTTCGGCGCGCGGCCGGCCTGGACCCTGATGCACCGCCTTCCGATGTTCGCGGACAGCCCGCGTGGCGATCTCGCCACCGCCGAGTCGATCGAGCGCCGCCTGATCAACCTGCCGAGCAGCGCCAGCATCAGGGCCCGCGATGAATAGCGCCGCGCGAAAGATCTGCTTCGTCACCGGCAGCCGGGCCGATTTCGGGCTGCTGGTCTGGCCGATGCGCGCGATCCGCGAGACATCAGGCCTGACGCTCCAGCTCATCGCCACCGGCATGCATCTCGCGCCCGAGTTCGGCTACACCTTCAACGCCATCCGCGACGAGGGCTTCGAGGTCGACGAGCGCGTCGAGACGCTGCTTGCCAGCGACACCGGCGCGGGCGTTGCAAAATCGGTCGGGCTCGGCGTGATCGGATTTGCGGACGCGTTCACGCGGCTGCAGCCAGATCTCGTCGTCGTGCTCGGCGACCGCTTCGAGATGTTCGCGGCCGCACAGGCCGCGATGTTCATGCGGCTGCCGATGGCGCATCTGTTCGGGGGCGACGTCACCGAAGGCGCGGTCGACGAATCCATCCGCCACGCCATCAGCAAGATGGCGCATCTGCATTTCACCAGCAATCGGGACTCGACGCGGCGGTTGATGCAGCTTGGTGAGCACCCGTCCCGTATCCACACCATCGGTTCGGTCGGTCTCGACGCCGTCAAACATGTCGATCTGATGAACCGCGACGACATCGGCAACGCGATCGGGATGCCGCTCGGCGAACGCAATGCGCTCGTGACGTTCCACCCGGTGACGGTCGAGGCCGGACGCTCGGTGGCCGAGCTGGACGAGCTGTTCGCGGCGCTGTCGACGCTCGATCCCGGCTTTCGCCTCATCTTCACGCTCGCCAATGCCGATGCCGAAGGGCGGGCGCTGAACGACCGGACCAAGGCCTTCGCGACCGACCGGCCGAACACGATCGCAGTCGCCTCGCTCGGACAGCTCCGCTATCTCAGCCTGATGAGCCAGGTGGACGTCGTGATCGGCAATTCGTCGAGCGGCATCCTCGAAGCGCCGTCATATGGTGTTCCGACGGTCGATATCGGCGACCGTCAGAAAGGGCGCGAGCGCGCAGACTCTGTGTTTCACGCTGCGCCCGAACGCGGCGCGATCGCTGCGGCGCTCTCGCAAGCGCTTCAGCGCGGCCGCAAGGACACCGTCAATCCCTATGGCGACGGCGATTCCAGCCGGCGATTTGCCGACATCATTGCCGCCATCCCGGATTTCCGCCAGTTCCTGAAGAAGGGCTTCTACGAAGCTCCCGCAAGCGGAGCGCGGCCATGACGGGGCACACGCTGATCATCGCGGAAGCCGGCGTCAATCACGACGGCAGCCTGGACAAGGCGCTGGCCCTGGTCGATGCGGCAGCCGATGCCGGCGCTGACATCGTCAAGTTCCAGACCTTCAATGCGAAGGCGCTGGCGGGCGGAGCGGCCAAAAAGGCCGACTACCAGCAGCGCACGACGGATGCCGCCGAGAGCCAGCTCGCCATGCTGGAACGTCTCGAGCTGCCCCAGGCTGCGCATCACACGCTGATTGCGCGCGCCGGGGAACGCGGCATCGAGTTTCTCTCGACGCCATTCGACGACGCTTCGCTCGCCTTCCTGCTGTCGCTGAAGCTGCCACGCATCAAGATCGGATCGGGCGATCTCACCAATGCGCCGCTGCTGCACGCGGCAGCGAGGGCCGGTGCGACGCTGATCCTGTCGACCGGCATGGCGACGCTCAGCGAGATCGAGGAAGCCCTTGGCGTATTGGCGCACGGCTACGCGCAGCGCAAAGATGCTGCGGGCGCTGCAGCCTTCCGCGCGGCGTGGCGCGATCCGGCGGCGCGCACCGCGCTGGCGCGATACGTCAGCCTGCTCCATTGCACGACCGAATATCCCTGCCCGATCGCCGATGTGAACCTCGCCGCGATGGCGACGATGCGATCGGCGTTCCAGCTTCCGGTCGGCTATTCCGATCACACCGACGGTTTCGAGGTTTCGGTCGCCGCGGTCGCGCTCGGCGCCACCGTCATCGAAAAGCACTTGACGCTCGATCGCAACGCCCCCGGTCCCGACCACGCGGCCTCGCTCGAGCCTGATGACTTCAAGCGCATGGTCGGCTCCATCCGCAACGTCGAGGCCGCGCTCGGCGACGGCGTGAAGACGCCGAAGGAGTCCGAGGTCAGGAATGTCCCAGTGGCGCGCAAGAGCATCGTGGCGGCGCGCGCGCTGAAGGCCGGCGAGATCATCGGCCCGGCCGACATCACCGCCAAGCGGCCTGGCGCCGGCCGGCCGCCGATCGAATATTGGTCCCTGATCGGAACCGCGGCGCCGCGGGCGCTCGAACCCGACGATCCGGTCTAAAGCGTGATGGGGTTGCATCGCGCTTTAGGCTGTTTGTTTGAGCATGATCTTTTCGGAAAACCGCTGCGCACTTTTCCGGATCATGCTCTAGCGGCGAGGCTTTGCCGGAACGCCGCGCAGTATGGACCCGGGCGGCCATGAACCCGTGACGACCGAACCCATCGCAACTAACGTATCGTGACCGATGGAGATATGATCGCGGACGCGGCTGCCGAGTCCGACAAAGCAATTGTCGCCGATCTCCGCGCCGCCGCCGACCACCGTTCCCGGAGAGAGATGGGTGTAGTGCCCGACCCGCACGTCGTGCTCGACGACCGCGCCCGAATTGATGATGCAGTGATGGCCGATCATGCTTCGCGCATTGACGATCGCCCCCGGCATGATGACGCTTCCCGGATCGATCGTTGCCGACGGCGAGACGAACGCACGCGGATGAATGACCGATGCCCAGCGCTTGAGCTGCAGCCGGCCGATCATCTGCCGGCGCGCGGGCCCCGCCTGCATCGTTCCGACCCCGACCACGAAGGCGGCGTCCGGATAGTTCGGGGCAACATCGTCGGTTCCGAGATAGCGCGCATCGCCCAACGTTCCCGGCTGCCGATCGAGGAAGCCGACGACGTTGAACTGGCCGGACAGGAGCGCTGCCTCGTAGACCATGAAGGCGTGTTCGCCGCCGCCGATGATGATCAGATCGTCCATCGCGATTCCCTCAAGCCGCACCGATCTTAGCGACCGGGCCGCGGCGCTTCAAACCGTCCGATAGCGGCTGAAAACGCGTGAATTAACAAGCACAAGCCCGGGTCCCCTGACGGGGTTGACGCCGCCTGTCGCAGCCGCGATATAGCAGGCTCAGCCGGGGCCGCCCCCAAATCTGGCGCATACGAGGCAGAATTGCCATGAAATCCTGGCGCAAGGCCATCGTCGGTACCCAGGCAACCGTCGGCGAGGCCATTGCCGCGATCGAGAGCGGAAGCATCCAGATTGCGCTGGTGCTCGACGACCAGAACCGGCTGCTCGGCGTGGTCACCGACGGCGACGTCAGACGCGGATTGCTGCGCGGCGTCGCCCTCGCCGGACTTGCGACCGACATCATGAACCGGACGCCGGTGTCGGCGCCTGCGACGTTGCCCCGCGAGGACCGTCTGCATTTGATGCGGCAGAGGTCGATCAAGCAGCTCCCGCTCGTCGACGAGGGCGGCCATCTCGTCGTGGTCGAGACGCTCGATGAGCTGCTCGAACCGCGCCAGTATCCGAATCCGGTGCTGATCATGGCCGGCGGCCTCGGCGAGCGCCTGGGCGCGCTGACGCGCGACATGCCGAAGCCGATGCTCAATGTCGGCGGTCGCCCACTGCTGGAGACGATCGTTCGCAACGTCGTGCAGCAGGGGTTTGGCAACATCTTCATCTCGGTGAACTACAAGGCCCAGACGATCAAAGACTACTTTGCCGATGGCGCCGCGTTCGGCGCCAACATCCAGTACGTGCACGAGACCGAACGCCTCGGGACCGCCGGTGCGCTCGGGCTGTTTGCGACACCGCCGGATCTTCCGATGATCGTCACCAACGGCGACATTCTCACCACGATCAATTACGGGGCGCTTCTCGATTTCCACAACGGAACGCCGGCGGAAGCGACGATGGCCGTCCGCGAGCACAAGGTGCACGTCCCCTACGGCGTGGTCTCCACGACGGACGGATTTCTCCAGACCATTCGCGAGAAGCCGACCGAGAGCTGGTTCGTCAGTGCCGGCATCTATGTGATCGGCAGGTCCGTCTTCCGGCATGTCACGCCGGGCCTCAGCATCGATATGCCGACCGTGCTCGAGCGCGTGATCGCCGACAAGGGACGCGTGGCGGTCTATCCGATTCGCGAGTACTGGCTCGACATCGGTCGGCTGGAGGATTTCGAGCAGGCGCATGCGGAGTTTCACGAGGTCTTCCCGTGACCTCGACAAAAGCCGTCGTGGTTGGCCTCGGCTCGATCGGCACAAGGCATGCGCGCGTCCTGCGCCAGCTCGGCCTTCAGGTCGCAACGGTCAGCCGGCGCGAAGGCGGCGACTACGGATCGATCGCGCAGGCCGTCGCGACGGCGGATCCGGACTACGTGGTGATTGCCACCGAGACGGCGCGCCATGCGGACAATCTGCAAGAGCTGGCGCAAACCGGCTTTGATGGCAAAGTCCTCGTCGAAAAGCCGCTATTCGCAACACCCGCGCCGCCCCCGAAATATCCGTTTGCCCGTGTCAGCGTCGGATACAATCTGCGCTTTCACCCCGTGATGACGGCGCTGGCGGACACACTGCGCGGGCGGGACGTGATCACGGTCGGCGCCTATGTCGGCCAGGACATCAGGGACTGGCGGCCGGACCGCGATCACCGCACAACCGCCTCCGCCACGGCTGATGCTGGGGGCGGCGTGCTGCGGGATCTCAGCCACGAGCTGGACTATCTTCTCTGGCTGTTCGGGCCATGGCATCGGGTCGCAGCGCTTGGCGGCGCCTCCGGCGCGCGCGACATCGACGTCGAGGACCACCTCGACCTGCTGCTCGATATGCAGCGGGCGCCATCGGTCCACGTCCACATGGACTATCTCGACCGTCAGGGCGTCCGCCGCATTCGCGTCAATGTCGACGACGACACCATTGAGGCCGATCTCGTCGGCGGGCGCCTTACCGTCAACGGCAAGGCAACGGAGATCCCCTGCGAGCGCGACCAGACCTACCGCGACATGCATGTCGCGGCGATGCGTGGCGCCAGTCCGGCCTGCTCGCTGCCGGAGGCCCTCGGCGTCATGCATCTGATCGACGCCAGCGAGCGCGCGCTGCGCAGCAAGACCTGGGTATCGCCATGAGCCTTGTCTGCACGATCTGCGCGCGAGGCGGCTCGAAAGGTGTTGTCGGCAAGAACGCGCGCGACCTCCTGGGCAGGCCCGTGCTCGCGTGGAGCATCGCACAGGCGCGCGAGACCGGCCTGTTCGACGCGATCGCCTTCAGCAGCGATTCGGACGCCTTGCTCGATGCGGCGCTGAAGGCCGGCGCCGACATCGCGGTCAAGCGCCCCGATGAGATGGCGACCGACACGGCGCCGAAGCTGCCTGCGATTCGGCACTGTCTCGAGCAGGCCATCGCGCAAATGGGTACGACGCCGGAGATTTTCGTCGATCTCGACGTCACCTCGCCGCTCCGGCTCGCCTCCGACATCACCGGCGCGGTGGCGCTGCTGCGCGAGAGCGGCGCGCGCAATGTCATTACGGGTGCGCCGGCGCGGCGCTCGCCGTATTTCAACCTCGTCGAGCAGCGCACCGACGGCAGCGTCGGCCTGTCCAAATCCGCCAATCCGCCGATCACCCGACGGCAGGATGCGCCGCGCTGCTTCGACATGAACGCGTCGATCTATGTCTGGCGCGTGGCGCCGTTCCTGGAGCACCCCGCGGTATTCTATCCCGATACGCGCCTGTTCGAGATGCCGGAAGAGCGTTCGATCGACATCGATTCGGATCTCGATTTTGCGTTGGTGGAACTATTGCTTCGCCAACGAGTGCCGGCCTGAGGAGGCGCAAGCGATGACCACGAGCTTCAAGGCGCTGTTCGATCTGACCGGGCGTACGGCCGTCGTCACCGGCGGGTGCGGCATTCTCGGACGTCGATTTGCCGACGGGCTTGCCGAATTCGGCGCCAATGTCGCGATCCTGGATCTCGATCAGGCCGCGACCGACGCGGCGGCAGCCGACGTCGCCTCGCGCCATGCCGTCCACGTCAAGGGCTATGGCTGCGACATCACCCAGCCCGACGCCGTGCGCGCCACGGCCGATGCGCTCGAAGCCGACCTCGGACCGGTCTCGATCCTGCTCAACAACGCCGCGAGCAAGGCGCGCGACCTCGACGCTTTCTTTGCACCCGTCGAGACATTCTCGCAGGACACTTGGCGGGAGATCATGGCGGTCAATCTCGACGGCATGTTCAACGTCGCCCAGGTGTTCGGCGGCCGGATGGCAGAGCGCGGCTATGGCGCCATCGTGCAGACCGCTTCGATCTACGGACTGATGGCCCCGGACCAGCGCATCTACGAGGGCTCGGAATATCTCGGCCGCGCCATCAACACGCCTGCGGTCTACACGGCTTCCAAGGCGGGGGTCATCGGGCTGACCAAGCACCTCTCGACCTACTGGGCGGCGAAAGGCGTTCGCGTCAACACGCTGACCCCGGGCGGCGTCGAGAGCGGACAGAACGAGACCTTCAAGCAGCGCTACGGCGCACGCATTCCGCTCGGCCGCATGGCCCGTGCCGACGAGATGGTGGGCGCGATGCTGTTCCTGGTGTCCGACGCGGCGTCCTACGTGACCGGCCAGAACATCGCGGTCGATGGCGGGCTGAGCGCATGGTGAGCCGAGCCTTGCCATGTTGAAGCAGTTGATCCGGAACACGGTCATTTCCAGCGCGGCCTTCGGAATAGCAGCTGTGCTCGGCTTGATTGTCATTCCGGTCATCATCCGGACCTGGGGCGTGACCGAATTCGGCCTCATCGTGCTGGCTCGCATCCTGCTGCCGAGCGGCATGATGGGGCTCCTCGATCTCGGCCTCTCCGAAGTCACGACGCAAGCGGTCGCGCGGGCGCGCGAGCATCGCAATTGGCGCGTCGCTGGCCAGCAGCTCGCGCTGCTCACTGTGATGGCCGCCATTCTCGCAGGACTGCTCGCAGTCGCCATTTGGATCAGCGCGCCGTATTTGGCGACCGCGCTTCGTGTCGATAACGCTCACGCGGACAGTTTTTCGCAAATCTTGCGCTACACCGCGCTTGCCAATCTGGTCCTGATCCCCGCGCTCGTCTGGGAAGGCATCGTGAAGGGGTTTGAGCGCTACAACGTGCTCCGGCTGGCTGAAGTGAGTTCTACGATCGTCTATGTCGCCTGCACGATTTGGGCTGCAAAGTCCGGAGCTTCGTTCGAGCTGGTGGCCTACATCTATCTTGCGAGCACCCTGATGCGCGCGTGTCTGGTGTTCATTGCCGCCTTTGTCGCCGTCGTGCGCAAGGTCAGGCTCGCGATGTGGGACGCGTCGATCCGGCGCGATCTGTTCCACCGCTGCGCTCTGTTCGCCCAGGGCAAGCTGACGGGCGGCCTGGCATTGCCCATTCAGCCCTTCCTGGTCGGTCTCCTGTTCGGGCCCAAGGGGGTCGGGGTGTACGATACGCTGGTCCGGCTGCCTCGGGTTTCCAAGATCGTCGTCGGCCTCCTCACGTCCGCCTTGCTGCCGGTGGCAAGCCGCCTGGACGAGCGCGGCAATGCTGCAGCGTTCCAGCGCCTCGGTGAATTCGGCCTGATCATCCTGCCCATGTTCACGGTGCCGCCGCTGGTTGCGGCCGCCGTGCTGTCGCGCGAGATCATGCAGACATGGATTGGACCCCAGATGACCCCCTACGCCTTCTGGATGGGCCTGAGCTTCGTGGTGCCGATCTGCGCTCAATACCTCGCCTTCGGCAATGTCATGTTCCTGACCCGTACCGACGTGCAGTCGCGCCTGAATCGGCTCATGATCTATCAATTGGGAGTGTGGGCCGTGGTGGCGGTTGCGACGCTGTATTTGTTCGACGAGCGAGCGCTGATCCTTGGCCAAGCAGTGGGGAACGCCATCATTCTACCGTTGCAGATCGGGGCCGTGAGCCGCGGGTTGCAGCTTGACTCCTACCGCCTCGTTAGAGCACTTCTCACCCAGGCTGCCATTCTCGTGGTCCTGGGCCTGCTGCTGCTTGAGCTTGCAGACCGCTTGGCAATCGACGCTTTCTGGGAGCTCGGGCTTGCGATCGCCGCGTTTTGCGCGGTGAGTTGGGCCATTCAGTATTTTCTTGTTCTGGAAGACCGCCAGCGGGCGATCTTCGCGGAACTTGGCCATCGCTTCGGCTGGGCGTAGACCAAGCTCATGATTGACACCACCATGTTCAGGAGATCGATGAACGTCTTGATCGACTCGAGGAGACGCGAAGAGTGCGCATAGGCCTGGTGGTCGATCACCCCAAGCGTGACCTGCCGGGGGCAGTCATGCTCGCTTATCAACTCGCGCGGCGTGGCGTCTCCGTCATGCTGGTGCCGATGTACGAGCAGGCCGTCGACGTTCCGCGACTCGGGCTGGACGCGCTGGTCGTCAACTACGCACGTGCCGTCAATCTCGACCTGATGCGCAGCTTTGCCAGAGCCGGCCTCGCGCTTTACGTGCTCGATACCGAGGGCGGCGTGCTCGCCGAAAAGGGCGGCAATTCGCCACCGGCCATGGCGGCTCACATCAAGGGCAGCGGCTACGCGGACATCCTGACGGGCTATTTCTTCTGGGGCAGCCGGCTGCACGACGCCTTCCTCGCGACCGGCGTCATGAAGCCGGAGCAGCTTCACCTCACCGGATGCCCCCGCTTCGATTTCGCAGCGCCACGCTGGCGCACGCTGCTCGACGGCGAGCCGCGCGGCTATCTGCTCGTCAACGCCAACTTTCCGCTGGTCAATTCACGCTTCACCGGCAAGCCGGGCGGCGAGCGAGAAGCAATGGTGCGGGCCGGCTGGGACGGCGCCTATGTCGATCGCTTCATCGCGGACCTGAAGCAGGTCTTCGCCAACTATCTCGCCGAGATCGACCGGCTTGCCGCAGCGCGCCCCGACCGCAACATCCTCGTGCGTCCGCATCCGTTCGAGAGCGAAGACGTCTATCGCAACGCGCTCTCGCGCCACGCCAACGTCCTGATCGACGGGACCGGCAGCGTGCTCGACCGCATCCGCAATGCAGCCGCCGTCATTCATCTCAATTGCGGAACGGCCGTAGAATCGGTCCTGCTCGGCAAGCTCCCGCTCCAGCTCGAGTACCTGAACACGCCGACGACCGCCGGCCATGCCGCGCTGCCCGCACGCGTGAGCCGGCCGATCGCCTCGTTCGACGAGCTGCTTGGCGCCATCGACCACATCGAGCGCGAGACCGAGGCGTTCGATTTCGCCCGCGTCCACGCCGCCGATATCGAGGCCTTCTTTCATCTGAACGACGGGCAAGCCGCCGAACGCGTCGCCGACGTCCTGACCCGCGCAAAGGTCTCGCCTCGGCCCTACGTATCGCTGCTTGCGACCGTGAAGGGCACGCGCGACAAGCCGAGCATCGGCCAGATCATCAAGGGCGCCGCCAGCGCGGCGCTCGGCTCGGCCGTCACCGAGCGGCTGCGCAGCCAGTTCAATCCGGCCCGGCGCGACAAGCGGATCGCACCGTCCCTCGTCCAGCGCCTGCTTCAGCGTATCGCCGCGCACGATCAGGCCAGCCCGTCGCAATTTACGGCAAGACGCGCGCATTGCGCGATGACGGGCTTGCCGCTCGCGAGCATTGCGATCGAACACGCCCATTAGAGCCATGACAACAGCTGCAAAGACCATTCTCATCACCACGCTCGCCGAATACCAGACCCGGTTCTGGATTCCGGTTGCGCAGCGGTTGCGCACGGCAGGCCATGACGTGGAGTTGCTCGCCTTCGACGATCGCAGCGCCGAGATGTCGGCGGCCGAGGGCGTGCCGGTCACGAACATGTATCGCGAAGGCCTCAAGGCCGGCCCTTCTCCCGACGATCGCAGCGCGTTCGATATGCGCGTCGCGTCTTACGGACTGGACGGAACCAACTTCCTGTTCAGCCATGAGCGCTTCACCTTCGGCATCCGCGATACTGCCGCCTTGCGCCGGCGCTTCATGATCTACGCCAACGCCATGGAGACGCTGCTCGACCGGCTGGAGCGGCAAGGCAAGCGCGCCGAGCTGGTGCAGGAGCTCGGCGGCTTTCTCTCGGTGATCGCGAGCTTCTACGCGGCAAGGCGCCGCAACATCCGCAACTGGTTCATCGAGCCCTCGTTCTTTCGCGGCCGCATGTACTTCACGCCGGACAGCTTTGCCGCTCCCGATATGATGGCGGAGCCCGCGGAATCCGTGTCCCCCGAGGTACGCGGATATCTCGACGACACGCTGACGCAGCGCGCGATCGTCATTCCCAAGAAGGATCAACATCACTATTCGGCGGCCTTCAAGAAGGTCGTCAATTTGCGCAACGCCAATCGCCTCGTCGAGAAGCTCTGGGACCAGTTCGCGCTCGGCAAGCACCAGGAGTTCGGGCACAATCTGCGTCATGCCCAGGTGCATGCCGCGATGGCGCTCAACGCGACGCGGCTGCGCAAGCTCTACCAACCGCTCCCCGAAACGCCCTTCGTCTACTATCCGTTCCACGTTCCGGCAGACATGGCGCTGACGCTGCGCTCGCCGGACTATCTAGACCAGGTCGCGACCGTCGACTTCCTGCTGCGGACGATCCCGGACTCGCATGTGCTGGTGGTGAAGGAGCATCCCGCCCAGATCGGCGCCATCTCGGCCGCCCGCCTGTTCGAGCTCGCGCGCCGGTTCGACAATTTCGTACTGTTGCCGCCGCAGACCAACAATTACACCGTGCTCGATCGCGCCGCTGCCGTCGTCTCCGTCAACAGCAAGTCGGGCGCCGAAGCGCTGCTGCTCGGCAAGCCGGTGGTGGTGATGGGCGACGCATTCTACCGTTCCTGTCCGCTGGTCTATGCGGTCGATCGTCTGGCCGATGTGCCCGCACGGTTGCGCGCGGCGCTCGCCGCCGGGCCGTTCGATCCGGCCAAGGGCGCGCCCTACTTCGAGTCGGCCTGGCGACGGTCTTATCCGGGCGAGCTCTATGTCGGCGACGCCAAGCTGCTCGACACGTTTACGGACACCTTGCGTGCCGCGATCGCCGAGCCGGCCCGCGTGAACTGAACGGACCCGTCATGCCGCTCGTCTCGATCATCACACCGTCCTGGAACGTCGAAGGCCTGATCGAGGAGACGATCCGCTCGGTGCAGAGCCAGACATTCGCCGATTGGGAGCTCTTGATCGCCGACGACTGCTCGACCGACAAGACCCCGCAGGTCATCGCCGAGATCGGCGAGCGCGATCCGCGCGTCAAGCTGATCCGGCAGGCGAAGAACGGCGGGCCGGCGCTGGCGCGTCAGGCCGCGATCGACCAGGCGCAGGGCCGCTATCTCGCCTTCCTCGACAGCGACGACCTGTGGCTGCCCGAGAAGCTGGAGCGGCAGCTTGCCTTCGCGAAAGAGAAGCAGGCCGCGCTCAGCTACACCGCCTTCCGACGGATCAACGAGACCAACACGGTGACCGGACGGCTGATCGAGGTGCCGCCCTCGCTCACCTATGGGCAGCTCCTGAAGAACACCGCGATCGCGACGCTGACCGCGATGGTCGACCGCGAGATCGCAGGTCCCGTCGCGATGAAGAACGAGGGCTACGACGATTTCTGCCTGTGGCTCTCGATCCTCAAGCGCGGCCATACTGCATACGGCCTCAACGAGGATCTTGCGCGCTACCGCGTCCGGGGATCCTCGGTCTCGAGCCGCCCGATGCGCTCTGCCAAATGGGTCTGGCAGATCTACCGCAATGTCGAGCAGCTCTCGCCGATCAGATCAGCCTGGTGCTTTGCCCATTGGGGGGCTCGGGCCTGGCTGAAGCGAAGGGAGTTCTAGCGGTATGGCGGGACCCGGCCGAAAAGTGCCAAAACAACCCCATGCACAGTAGAGGTAGTTAAATACCTCAGCGCAAGCCCACTTGGCTATTGGCGAGTCCGGCCGTTGCCGATACCACTCAGCTGCCCTCGCCGCCGACAATCTGGAACCGATCATGCCGTTTGAAAGCTACAAGAACAGCCGCATCCTCGTGACCGGGGGCGCCGGATTCATCGGATCGCACCTCTGCGAGCGGCTGCTCGATGCCGGCGCCGAGGTGGTGTCCGCGGATAATTATTTCACCGGCAGCCGGCGCAACATCGCCCATCTGATCGCAAATCCGCTGTTCGAGGCGGTCCGGCATGACGTCACCTTCCCGCTCTACATCGAGGTCGACGCGATCTTCAACCTGGCCTGTCCGGCCTCCCCGATCCACTACCAGCGCGATCCCGTGCAGACCACCAAGACCTCGGTGCACGGCGCGATCAACATGCTCGGCCTCGCCAAGCGGCTCAAGGCGCGCATCTTCCAGGCTTCGACCAGCGAGGTCTATGGCGATCCGCTGATCCATCCGCAGACCGAGGATTACTGGGGCAACGTCAATCCGATCGGCATCCGTTCCTGTTACGACGAGGGCAAGCGCTGCGCCGAGACGCTGTTCTTCGACTATTGGCGCCAGCACGGCCTGCCGATCAAGGTGGCGCGCATCTTCAACACCTACGGCCCGCGCATGCAGCCGAATGACGGTCGCGTGGTCTCGTCCTTCATCGTCCAGGCGCTGAAGGGCGAGCCGATCAGCGTGTTCGGCGACGGCGGCCAGACCCGCTCGTTCTGCTATGTCGACGATCTCGTCGAGGCCATCATGCGGTTGATGGTGACTGCGGAAGACGTCACCGGCCCGATCAATCTCGGCAACAATTCCGAGTTCACGATCCGCGAGCTCGCCGAGAGGGTCATCAAGCTCACCGGCTCGCGCTCCAAGCTCGAGTTCAAGCCGCTGCCGCAGGACGACCCGCGTCAGCGCCAGCCCGACCTCACCAAGGCGAAGGCAGTGCTGAACTGGGAGCCGAAGGTTGCGCTCGAAGACGGGCTGAAGGAGACGATCGCCTACTTCAAGCACTCGCTCGAAATCGCCTGATCCCGCTCGGCACCCTTCAGCGTCCCGTAGCGAGCTTCGGCAATGAGCGCACCGCCAGGTATCATCAGCGATTTCCGCGCCTACCTGGACTCGAAGGGCGGGCTGAGGACCTTGGTGCTGCTGCACAGCGCCGTCACCTGCCTGTCGCTGATCGAGGTCGCGACTTTCCAGCTCTCCATCGACTTCAACCCGAGGCGCTTGTGGATCGCGGTCATCGTCGCGATCGGCTTCTCCGCCGTCTCGCTGCTGTTCGTCTCTGCCCGCTTCTGCTTCGGCTATTTCGTCGGATTCTACTTCTACACGATGATCCTGGGCTTCCTGTGGATCGACGTTTTCTCCGAGTACAGCTATCCGCATCTGCTCGCGGGTGCTTCGGCAGCGCTGTCGCTGCTGCTCTTCCTGATGCCCGTGCTGTTCATCAGGGCGCCGCTGCGATCGTTGGTGATCCTGTCCAACGCCCGCTTCGAGCAGCTGCTCACCCTCATTCTGGCGATCTCTGCGGCCGTCATTGCGATGGCTGCGAGCTACAATTTCAGGTTGGTCTCGGTCGCGAACATCTATGACTACCGTGACAGCCTCGATTTTCCGGGACCGCTGCGATATCTCATCGGTTGGGTTTCCGGCGCGCTGCTGCCGTTCGCCTTCGCCTGCTACTGGCTGCTCGGCCATCCCTGGCGCGCCATCCTGGTGCTGATCCTGCTGCTGTTGTTCTATCCGATCACACTCACGAAGTTCGCGTTCTTCACGCCGGCCTGGTTGATCGCGGTGGCCATGCTGTCGCGGTTTCTGCAGGCGAGAGCAGCGGCCATTGTCTCGATTTTCGGCCCGATGCTGATCGGGCTGCTGGTGATCTGGCTGACAGAGGCAAGTCTGAGGAGCATTCCCGGTCGATATTTCGATATCGTCAACATCCGGACGATCGCGACGGCATCGGGCGCGCTCGACCTTTACAATCACTTCTTCGCCAGCCATCCGCTGACCTGGTTCTGCCAGATCTCCGTTCTCAAGCCGCTGACGCATTGCCCTTACGACGAGCCGCTCGCGGTGGTGATGCACAACACTTACGATTTCGGCAACTTGAATGCGTCGCTGTTTGCGACGGAGGGTATCGCGTCCGTCGGCCCCTGGCTTGCACCGCTGACCGCGCTTGCGGCAGGCTTCGTACTGGCGCTCGGCAACCGCGCCTCCGCAGGGCTCCCGCCCCGCTTCGTCCTGATGTCGTCAGGCATCCTGCCGCACATCCTGCTCAATGTGCCGCTCTCGGTCGCCATGCTCACCCATGGCACCGCCATCCTGTTCCTGCTCTGGTACGTGATGCCCCGTAGCCTGTTTGAACCCAAGCCGTGACGCCGTGCGCATCCTGATCCTCAACGCCGATTATCCGCGCTTCCTGTCCTGGCTCTACCAGCGGCGGCCCGGCCTCGAGACCGAGACCTACGCGGCGCAAATGGCGGCACGGAACGCCAGCCTGTTCGGCGTCGCCGACTTCTACTCGCGCAATTTCGCCGGGCTCGGGCACGTCGCCGCCGACATCCACGTCAACAATCCCTGGATGCGGGCAGCCTGGGCACGCGAGCACGGCCTTGCCGTCAGCGAGCCGCCGCCGCCCGGCACGCCGGCGGCGCGCGATGCCGTGCCCGGCTGGCTGCAACGCGCAGTCGCGCCGTTCAAGCCGATACTGCGGCCGCTCGCGCGCAAGGTCGGGCTCAGCCCGCGCCTCGACGCCGAAGCGGAACAGGTCCTGCTGGCGCAGGTCGAGGAGTTCAAGCCCGATCTCGTGCTCAACCAGGATCTGTTTCACGTCGACACGCGCCTCGCGCGCCGGATCAAGTCAATCGGCCGCCCCGTGCTGATCGGCCAGGTCGGCATCTCGCCCTCGCGCGGCGAGGACTGGTCGGTCTACGACCTCATGATTTCGCAAATGGCTGCGGTGGTGGACTTCTTCCGGGCCCACGGAGCGCGCAGCGAAGTGGTTCATCTCGCCTTCGAGCCTGATATCCTCGACGTCCTGCCTCCGCAGCCGGCGCAAGAATTCGACGTCACCTTCGTCGGAGCTGTATCGGCGGATCATCAACTGCGCGTGGCGCAGCTCGAGGCGGTGGCGCGGCGCTACGATCTCAAACTGTTCGGCAGCGGCCTGCATTCCCTTCCCGCCTCCTCGCCGCTGCATCGCTGTTATCAGGGCGAGGTGTGGGGGGTGGAAATGTATCAGGCGCTCCGCGCCTCGCGCATCACCCTCAACTCGCACATCGACATGGCCGGCCGCGAGGCCGGCAATGCGCGTCTGTTCGAAGCAACCGGCGTCGGCGCATTTCTGCTCACCGACTTCAAGGACAATCTCCACACGCTGTTCGCCGGGGAGCGTGAGGTCGTGGCGTGGCGCAACGTCGAGGACTGCATCGCGATGATCGACCGGTATCTCGCTGATGACGCGGCGCGCCAGTCCATTGCGAAGGCGGGACAAGCGAGGACATCTGCCGCGCATACCTTCCGCCGACGTGTCGAGGAGATCCTCGCTCATCTCGGCTGAATTGCCGCCGGCGGGCGCAGCAATCGTGATCTTCCGCGCACCCTTGACGGTCCCGGCCAAAATGGCCAAAGTGCTCAGCGGGACAGCTATCTCCCTCAAATTGCAGCGATTTTTTCGAGGCCTACGATGCAACACGTCGAACATGTTCGATTCGGCGACCAGCTCTACGCGATCATCGTGCGAGCCTCGTTTCGCGAGCCCGGCATCCACTTCTTTTCGACGCCGGAACTGTCGCAGCAGCTCGCCTTCATGAGCCATCCGCAAGGCAAGACCATCGAGCCTCATCGCCACAACAAAGTGACGCGCGAGGTGCACTACACCCAGGAGGTCCTGCTGATCCAGAAGGGCAAGCTGCAGGTCGACTTCTACACGGTCGAGGAAGAATATCTCGAAAGCCGCGTGCTCGTTGCCGGCGACATCATCCTGTTGTGCAGCGGTGCCCACGGCTTCCACGTGCTCGAACCGCTCGAGATGTTCGAGGTGAAGCAAGGGCCCTATTCCGGCGAGAACGACAAGACCCGCTTTCCAGAGGCCGCCCCGTCCGAAATCCGGATCAAGGGTCCGGGCCTGTGACTGCCCCCTTCATTCCCGTCAACACGCCGCTGCTCGACGGCAACGAGGCCGACTACCTCGCCGAATGCATCCGGACCGGGTGGATCTCGTCGGAGGGACCGTTCATCAAGCGCTTCGAGCAGGCGATGGCCGCCGCCGCCGGACGGCGGCACGGCATCGCGGTCACCAACGGCTCGGTCGCGCTCGACATCGCGGTCCATGCGCTCGGGCTCGAGACGGGGTCCGAAGTCATCATCCCGACCTTCACGATCATCAGCTGCGCCGCCGCGCTGGTCCGGGCAGGCCTCGTGCCGGTCGGGGTCGATTGCGATCCCGCGACCTGGAACATGACGGCGGCGGGCGTGGAAGCTGCGATCACGCCGCGCACGCGTGCGATCATGCTGGTCCACATCTACGGCCTGCCGGTCGACCTCGATCCGATCCTGGCGCTCGCCCGCAAGCATAATCTGAAGGTGATCGAGGACGCCGCCGAGATGCACGGCCAGACTTATCGCGGCGCGCCCTGCGGCAGCTTCGGCGACGTATCGACCTTCAGCTTCTACCCCAACAAGCACGTCACGACCGGCGAAGGCGGCATGATCCTCACCGACGACGACGCGCTCGCCGATCGGCTGCAATCCTATCGCAATCTCTGCTTCCAGCCGCAGCAGCGTTTCGTCCACGAGGAGCTCGGCTGGAACGCGCGGATGACCAACCTGCAGGCCGCGCTCGGCGTCGCGCAAGTCGAGCGCCTGCCGCGCACGGTCGAGATCAAGCGCCGGATCGGCCGGCTCTACGACGAACATCTCGCAGGGCTCAACCGCATCCGCCGCCCGGTCGCCCGCACCTCCTATGCCGACAACATCTACTGGGTCTACGGTGTCGTGCTGAACGAGGACGTGCCGTTCGACGCCAAGGAGGCGATGCGGCGCCTCGGCGAGAACGGCATCGGGACGCGGCCGTTCTTCTGGTGCATGCACGAGCAGCCGGTGCTGCGCCGGATGGGCCTGATGCTGAACGAAAACCATCCGAATGCTGAATACATCGCCCGGCGCGGCTTTTACCTGCCGAGCGGGCTTGCCCTGACCGACGGCGAGATCGCGCGCTCGGCTGAGGCGCTCAAGGAGATCCTGGCGTGACGGTATTCGCCGAATACGCGCCCTGGTATGATCTTCTCTATCAGGACAAGGACTACGCGGAGGAGACGGCATTCGTCGAAGCGCGACTGCGCGATCACGGCGCTTCCTCGGGCAGGCTACTCGATCTCGGCTGCGGCACCGGCCTGCATGCGCTCGCCTTCGCCCGCTTGGGATGGGACGTCGCCGGCGTCGATCTCAGCCACGAGATGATCGCGCGCGCCAAAGCACGCGCCGATCAGGCCGGACTGTCGATTCCGTTCCGGCAGGGCGATGCCCGCAAGACCGGTCCCGAGCGCGACTTCGACGCAGTGGTGTCACTGTTCCATGTCGCGAGCTATCAGACCAGCCCCGACGCGCTGACAGCCATGTTCCGCACGGCCCATGCGGCGCTGAAGCCTGGCGGCCTATTCTTCTTCGACTATTGGTACGGCGGCGCCGTGCTCGCGCAAGGCGTCGAGACGCGCGTCAAGGTGATCGAGCAGAAGCCGCTGCGGCTCACCCGCATTGCGCAATCCGATCATGACGAGCAAGCCGCCACCGTCACCGTGAACTACACGCTGTTTTGCGAAGACATGGACCGCGCCACGATCCGGCGCGTCGACGAAGCCCACCACATGCGCTACTGGTTTCCGTTCGAGATCGACGCCGCGCTCGCCGCGAGCGGCTTCCAGCCCGCAGCGCACGCCGCATGGCTGACACAGGTGCCGCCGAACTCGAAGAGCTGGGCGGCCTATGCCGTCGCCAGAAAGAGCGTCACGCCGTGAGACCACTGCGCCTCGCCGTGATGCTGGAGCAAGCGCTCGAGGTCGGCGGCGGCTTCCAGCAGCCGCTCAACGACCTGCTCTGGCTGCGCGACTGGGCGGTCGGTTCGGGCAACGAGATCGTGGTGTACTCGCCCTACCCGAAGACGCTGGACATCCTGAAGGAGTTCGGCGTCGCGGCCCGCCTCCTCAAGTTCGGCCCGCTCGACCACGTCTTCCTGTTCCTGAAATATTGCCGGCCGTTCGATCTCGTCCAGATCGCGCTGAAGCTGAAATCGGCGTTCGAGCGCACGCTGATCCGCGATGGCATCGACGTCGTGCATTTCACCTCGACCTCGAAGCGGCACCTGTTGCTCTACGAGCTGCCCTTCATCATCACGATCTTCGACGGATGCCATCGCGATGCGCCGGAGTTTCCGGAGGTCAGGACGTTCGGCGAATTCGAGCGCCGCGAGATCCTGTTCGGCCTTGCCAGCACCAAGGCGGCAGTCGTGATCGTCAATGCGCCGGAGCTGGTCGACGACCTCAGCCGCCGCTATGCCATGGAGCGGGAGCGCGCGGTGTGCATCCCGTTCTCGCCCTCCACCTATGTCAACCAGTCCACGCTTGATGCCGCCGACGATGCGGCGGTGCTGGCGAGATACCGGCTCGAGCCCGGCTATCTGTTCTATCCGGCGCAGTTCTGGCCGCACAAGAACCACATGACGCTGCTGGCCGCGCTCGCGAGCTTGCGCGAGCGTGGGATCACGGAACGGCTGGTGCTGTGCGGATCGGATCGCGGCGGCCGCGACAAGATCGATGCAGCAATCCGCAGCTACGGCTTGTCGGACCAGATCTCCATCATCGGCTTCGTCGAGTCGAGCGAGCTCGGCGCGCTCTACCGCGGCGCCGCGGCGCTGGTGATGCCGAGCTATTTCGGCCCGACCAATCTTCCCCCCCTCGAAGCCTGGGCGGTCGGCACACCGGTGATCTATCCCGAGGCTTTCAAGGCCCAGGCCGGCGACGCCGCGCTGCTGTTCGACTATGACGATCCGCGCTCGCTTGCCGATGCGATCCTCACCCTCCGCAACGACGGCACGCGCGAGCGGCTGCGCTCCGCCGGTCATCTCCGGCTGGCGCAATTTGCGGCGGAAACCGAAGCCGGCCATCGGCAGTTCGCCCGTCACCTCGAACGGCTGAAGCACCGTCTGGCATTGACCGCGCGATGAGCTGCAACCGCTAAGCCGGAATCAGCGCCCGCAACCGCTCGCGCAGCGCCTTGCTCAGCAGTGGGCTTGCGAGCCCGCCGACTGCGACCAGCCAGATCGCGCATTCCACGAGGAAATGAAGAAGCCCACTTCCAGGCACGAGCAGGATGATCGCCTGCCCGATCAGCCAGCCCGACACCACGATGCCGACGGCCATGACGATCAGGAAGGCGACGTGCCGTCCCGGATGATGCAAGGTCTGGCGCATCACCATCAGCGCGAGCAGCCCGAACTGGACGAGAATGTCGCTTGCGACCACCGCGAGCGCGGCACCCAGCGGCCCCAGCCGCGGAATCAGGACGAAGGACAGCGCCAGGAAGACCACGAGCTGCAGACCCTTGGCCCGGATCAGGAGGTCGCCGCGATTGCTGTGATTGGCAAAGGCCAACGCCAGCAGTGACGGCGCGACGACCGCCGAGCCGAGCAGCAGCGTCACCGTGAGCGGGGCGTCGTAGGGGATGCTGCCATGGGTCCATAACGCGAAGAAGTCGGGCCAGAACGGCAGCAGGCCCGCGACGATCACGCAGGCAAGTCCGGTCACGAACACCGAGCCGTGGGCGTAGAGCCGGCGCAGCCGGTCCTTGTCGCCGATCGCATGGTCGTGGCCGAGCTCGGCGGCGAGCGGCAGCGCCGCCTGGAGGCACAGGCCGCGCACCAGGCTCGCGATCACGCGGGTCAGTCCCCATTGCGCCACCGCGACGCGGTTCGTGACCAGCGCGGAGACGAGCAGCACCGGAACGTTGACCAGCGCCAGCTCGGTGATGTTGGCGACCGCAAAGGGTACTGCACGGCCGAACTGTCCGACGCTCCAGCGCAGCGACGGTGGCACGAAGGGCGGCTTGCCGCGACGTTGCAGGAACGGAAACAGCCGCGGCGCATCGAACGCGGTGAGCAGAAGCGCGAACAGGAGCTGCGTCGACACGAAGGCGATCGCAACCGCAAGCAGGCTGCCGAACAAGGCGAGCGCCGCAAGCTGCGCGATCTGTCCGAGCAGCAGCGCGGCATTTTGCAGCCAGACCGTCCGGCCATAGCGGCCGCGCACGCGATAGAGGCCGGAGACGAGATTGGCGGGCAGCGTCAGAAGCATGCCCAGGATCATCACCAGCATCGCGGCATCGAAGGTCGGCGTCGCCTGGAAGCCGAGCACGATCGATGGCCGCGCCAGGGCCACGGCCGCGCACAACAGCACACCGATCACCGCGATGATGACGAAATAGATCCGCAGCAGGGCTGAATAGAAGTTCGCCGTGCGGCCGTCGCAATCGGCGCAGGCTTTGAACGCGAGAAACCGGTTGATCGCGCGAAGCTGCAATCCGGCGTCCGCGACGACGACGAGACTGCCTGCCGCGTAGATCGCGAGCCAGGCCGCGAGCGTGTCGCCGGTCCAGACGTGCAGGAAGGCGGGGATGAGCAGAAGCTGCTGCGACAGCCCCAACGCCATCTGGACCAGGTTCGCGGACCAGCCCTGCAAGAGGCGGCCGGCGCGACCGACACCGGGTCTGCTCGAACCGTCGGCCGGCTCCGGCACGTCAATCTGCTTGTCGGTCAAGCCGCGTCCTTCCCGTCAAGCAATCGGCCCGGCGCGCCAGTGCTCAGAGCCCATCCGACTCGCCGTTCTTCGGCGTCGAACGCGGCACGAACGGCACAAACGACGGGTCGGCCGGGCCCGGCATCGTCAGCTTGCCCCCGACATCCGCAGGCGGGCTCGCGGGAACGGCTGCGTCGAGCCGCTGCAGCGCCAGCACCTCGCTGCGTTCGCCCTGCTTGAACGTCACTTCGCGCGGCTGCACCGAAATCAGCGACCAGCCGCCCAGCGACTCGCCCTGCCGCAGCCGCACGACCTTCTGATCGGTACGGTTGACGAGAATCGCGATGGCATCGCCCTCGCCGACGACGGCCCCGACAAGCAACAAGGGCGGCGGTGCCTCGACCGGCTTGGGTGCTGGCGCATAGACCTCTTCGACCGGCGTTGCGGCAACCGCGCGCGGCGCCGGCCGCCGCATGGCCGAGAAGATCGGGCGTTCCTGAGTCGCGGTCAGCGCCGAGATCGGCACCGACCACAACGGGTTGCCGCGCGGAACGGGCTTGCCGGGCGCCTGTTGCGCAGGGCGCGCGATCGGCCTGATCGTTCCGACATCGACACTTTCGGCGGGACTGCCTACGGCGTCATCGGACAGGACGTCCATGCGTGAAGAGGTAGCCGCCGTGGTTCCCGCGGTGCCGAGAACCACGCACAAGACGGCCAATCCTGTCGGCCTGAGCCACCCGGACATTGATATTCCCCTGCGACCGCCGGCCGCGCCACGACGACGGCGAGGCGTCCGCGCCAAACTAGTTCCGATCCGGTGCGTCATCAACCCACGCCGTTTCGCCGAATTGGACGGGCCCGAAACAGTCTTGGCATGTTGCAATGCCTAAACATGTTGCCCGACCGCCACGATCGCCAGAAATGCAGGGCGAGACGCGCTGGAACCCGCCGCAAATGGATACCGGTTCATTGCCGGCTACTGCAACGCCGTGAGATCATGGCGCAGGCGCTTCGCTACGCGCCACGGTTGCATGCTTGCAATGATTTCCTTGCGGATTTGAGACGATCAGATGGGAGGACCGACGGTGGCTGGTGGACGGATCGGACGCGGATTGCGATCCGTCATCATGCGCCACTCCCTGGCCACGCTCCTTGCCACCACGGCGCTCGGCGTCGTCGCCGCTCACGCGGTCGACGGCACATGGGTCGGCGGCAGCAGCGATTGGACCGATCCCACCAACTGGTCGTCCAACCCGAGCGTGCCGGACGGCACGGCGACCTTCACCAACACCGGAAGCACGGCGGTCGACAACAACAACGGCGTCGTCAGCATCGGCACGGTCGCGTTCACGAGCATCTCGCAAGCCTACTCGGTCACGATCGGTAACCCGTTCATCGTCAACGGCACGGGCATCATCAACAACGATACGGTCAATACCCAGAACTTCCAGGTCACCTCCGGCAACAACCTCGTCTTCCAGAACAGCAGCACCGCGAGCGGCGGCGCCGGTGCCGTGACCATCACGAACGATGCCGGCGGCAACGTCAACTTCATCCAGGACAGCACGGCGGGCACGGCAAGCCTCGTCAACAACAGCTTCGTCACCTTCGAGGATTCCAGCTCTGCTGGCGGCGCGCAGATCACCAACAACATCAACGGTCAGATCGATTTCTTCACCAGTGCCTCGGCCGGGACCGCCACGATCAACAACGCAGCGGGTGCGTCGTTGAATTTCTACAACACGACCACCGCGGCCACCTCGTCCCTCATCAACAACGGAACGGTCAATTTCGACGGCTCCGCCACCGCGGGCAGTGCCACCATCACCACCAACAACGGCGGCACCACGAACTTCGCGGGCACCAGCACCGGGGGCAGCGCGCGCTTCATCACCAATGCCGGCGGCACGGTCGACATCTCCGGCCTGACCAGCGGCGGCATGACGGCCGGATCGATCGAAGGTGCGGGCAATTACGTCCTCGGCGCCAACACGCTCACCACAGGCAGCCTCAACACCTCGACCCAGGTCGACGGCGTGATTTCCGGCGCCGGCGGCGGGTTGACCAAGGTCGGCACCGGCACGCTGACGCTGACCGGCACCAACACCTACTCCGGCGCCACGACGATCTCGGCCGGAACGCTGGCGATCTCCGGCTTCGGCAGCATCTCCTCATCCAGCGTCGTCACCGTGGATGCGACGCTCGACATCTCGGCTTCTTCAGTCCCGTTCAACGCCATCACGACGCTTGCCGGCAGCTCGAGCGGCGTCGTCAACATGGGCGGCAACGGCATGGTGATCACCAATGGGTCGACCGAGTTCGCGGGCGTGATCCAGGGCACCGGCGGGCTCGAGATATTCGGCGGCACGCAGACGCTGTCGGGCGCAAATACCTACAGCAACGCTACGCAGATCGACGCGGGCGCCACGCTGGCGCTGAAGGGTAACGGCTCGATCGCGACTTCGCTCTACGTCGGATTTGCCGGCGCAGGCGCGACGTTCGATATTTCCCAGACCAACTCCGGCGCGTCGGTCACCCGGCTGTTCTCATTCGGCGCCAACGGCGTGGTCGCGCTGGGATCGAAGACGCTGACCGTCACGCTCGGCAATTCCTTCGGCGGCGTGATTCAGGACGGCGGCATCGGTGGCGGCACCGGCGGCAACCTCGCGATCGCGAACGGAGCCGTGCAGCAGCTCTACGGCGTCAATACTTATACCGGCACCACGACCATCGCGAGCGGCGGCGAGCTCGATCTCGTCAATTCCGGCGGCAGTGATGGCAGTATCGCAACATCGAGCAGCGTCATTGCCAACGGCATCTTCGACATCGCGGGCCTGAGCGCCGGCACCTCGATCAGGTCGCTCTCCGGCTCCGGCGCGGTCAATCTCGGCGCCAACACGCTGACGATCACGAACGGCAACGGCACCTTCGCGGGCGTCATCGACGATGCCGGCTTCGGCGGGGGGCTGACGCTGACGGGTGGCACGCAGAGGCTGACCGGCATCAACACCTATACCGGCGCGACCGCCGTGAACGGCGGCACGCTGGTGGTGGACGGCTCGATCCTGAATAGCCCGGTCACCGTCAATGCCGGCGGCACGCTCGCCGGCAGCGGCACGATCGCCGGCGTAGGGGTCAATGGCGGCACGCTGGCGCCCGGCAGCGCGGCGAGCCCGTTCGGCCCGATGACGATCAGCGGATCGCTGACCTTTACCGCCGCCTCGACCTATCTGGTGCAGGTCTCCTCGACCAACGCCAGCCTCACCCAGGTCACGGGCGCGACCGACCTCGGCGGCGCGACGGTGCGCGCGAACTTCACCTCCGGCACGGTCAAGAAGCAGTACACGATCCTGACCGCGGCCGGCGGCCTCGGCGGCAGCACTTTCAATCCGAGCGTCGTCTCCAGCATGCCGACGCTCAACGCGACGCTGAGCTACGACCCCAACAACGTGTACCTGAACGTCAACGTGAACTTCACGCCGGCGGGCGGCCTCACCGTCAACCAGCAGAATGTCGCGAACACGCTGACCAACTTCTTCAACAGCACCGGCGGCATTCCCGCGGCCTTTGCCGCGCTGACGCCGGCCGGACTGACCATCGCCTCCGGCGAGCTCGGCACCGGCGTCATCCAGTCTGCGATCAACGCCGACGGCCAGTTCCTGAACTTGATGCTCGATCCGACCATCGCGGGCCGAAGCGGCGGCTTTGCCAAGGCGGGCAGCGTCGCGCACTTCGCAGCGAGCGACGATGCGGCCGCCTATGCCACGATGCGGCCGGCCACCGCGCGCGAACGCGAGGCCTATGCGATGGCGACCAAAGCGCCACTGCTCTCGTCGCAGCCGAGCAGCCGCTGGAGTGTCTGGTCCGCAGGCTATGGCGGCTCGGCCGAGGTCGGTGGCAACGCGCAGGTCGGCTCGCAGGACCTCACCGCGCGGGTCTGGGGCGGTGCGGCCGGCGCCGACTATCGCGTGTCCATGGACACGCTGGTCGGCTTCGCGCTCGGGGGCGGCGGGCTGAACTATTCGCTCGCCAATGCGATGGGCTCGGGTTCGGCCGACCTGTTCCAGGCCGGCGCCTATGGCCGACACAATTTCGGCCCGGCCTACGTCTCGGCTGCGCTCGCCTATGGCTGGCACGACGTCACCACCAACCGCACCGTGGCGCTCGCCGGCGCCGACCAGCTCCAGGGCCGCTTCAAGGCGGACACGTTCTCGGCCCGCTTCGAAGGCGGCTATCGCTTCGCAACGCCGCTGATCGGCATCACGCCTTACGCGGCGGCGCAGGTGACGAATTTCAACCTGCCGAACTATTCGGAAACAAGCCTCAACGGCGGCGGCTTGTTCGCGCTGAACTACACCGCTCAATCGCTCACCGACACCCGGTCCGAGCTCGGCCTGCGCACCGACAAGTCCTACGCCATGCAGAACGGCGTGCTGACGCTGCGCGGCCGCGCCGCCTGGGCGCACGACTACAATCCGAACCGTGCCGTCACCGCGTTGTTCCAGACCCTGCCCGGCACCAGCTTCGTGGTCAACGGCGCCAAGGTCGATGCCGACTCCGCGCTCGTGAGCGGCAGCGCCGAGATAAAGTGGCTGAGCGGCTTCTCGATCGCCGGCACCTTCGACGGCGAATTCTCCGGCAACGTCAGCAGCTATTCCGGCAAAGGCGTGTTCAAGTACTCTTGGTGAGCACCGGCTTTTGGAGCTACTTCCCGGCCTGCCACTGGCCGGAGACGCCCAGGATCACCCTGACGCGGCCGGCGCTGGCCTCGTTCAGCGCCGTGGTCTGCGGCACCTGGACATCAAGCTGATCGACGAACAGGAACGGCATGCCGGCCTCGAGATCGTAGAGCAGCTTTTGCAGCGCGGACTGCTCCAGCTCGCAGCTCACGACGAGGCCGACGAAGCCGTCCTTGGCTTGCGCGCCCGATACGTCGACCTGCGAGGACTGCACCGAGCCGCCGGCTTCGCCGACCGCCGCGGCAACCCGCTGCAACAGATTGGCGCCCGCGACCGTCACCGTCGGGCCTTCCAGGAACGGCGTGCCGGGACGCTCTGCCATCGAAGCCGCGGCGTTCTTGGCACCGCCCTTCCGGCCGCGAAACTGGTCGAGCAGGTCGGAGGTTTGCGCCAGGGCCTGGCGATGAGCGACGATCTCGGCGATCGACAGCCCGGTCGTCAGCAGCAGCCCGCCCGCAACCGCTGCATAGAGGGTGACCGCGATCAGCGGCGAGCCGGCCAGCGCCCGCGCCACCGCATTGCCACCAGTGGCCTTCGCGCTGCTCATGGCACGTTCCTCGGCTCGATCTGAGCCTCGATGTGGAAGCGCTCGCCGGGATCGGACGAGCTGCGCGTGGTCGGAGCGTAGAAGGTGGCGCGGGTGAAATGCTGGGACTGCTCGATCAAGGGGATCAGCGAGGGGGCATCGCGGGTGATACCGCCGATCTGGAGCTTGTTGCCCGCAAGATGCAGCTCGGTGACATAGGTATGATCCGGCAACACCCGGCTCAGCGATTCCAGCACGATCACGCTCGCCGGCGTCTCGTATTTACGGCGCTCGAGCAGCGCGAGCGGCGAGCGCTCGCCGGTTTCGCTGCCGCGGAGCGCGGCGCGGCGCTGGGCGATCTGGCGCTCGAGCTCCCTCTCCTGCGCGCCCAGGCTGTCGGCCAGGTAGCTCGCTGCGACCGACCCGATCACCGCGGCGACGGCGGCGAGGGCCAGCACCGCTTGCAGCACCCGGCTCAGCCGGACCGGGTCCGCTGCGCCGCGCGACCTCTGCTCGAACACCTTGATGCGCGAGCCTGCCGCCCCCTCCGTCGCAATCGCAATTGCCGAGGGATGGAAGGGCGTCACCGCCGCGACATAGCTCATCGCCAGCTTGCGCGGCGCCGCGACGATTTCCGTGGTGATGCCGTCGCTGCCATGTGTCACCGGAGCGCTGCAACCGAATACGGCCTCGCTCGCGCTCCACGGCGTCAGCCGGTCGATCTGCGCCCGCACGATGCCGTCGAGGAAATCAGCCGCGCGCGCCGGCAGCTCGAGGGGGCGAAACAGGAAGCGCGACGGCCGCAGCACGATCTCGACCCGGCTGCCGCGCACGATCTGCGCGAGGTCGGCACTCGCGAACTCGCCATTCTCGAACGCGATCTCCTTCGGAACGTTCTCGGACCGAGCCGCCTCCAACGCGAATGCGCCGGTATCGGTCTCGACCAGCCTCACCACGCGCGGCGCCACCACCCGCTCCAGGGCGGCCACGATCGTGCCGGCCACGGTGCCGGTCCAGGCATCGAGAATGGCGCGAAGAGAAGCGAGCGAGCTCATCTCACAGAGGCTTTCCAGCGGAGCCGTCGACGGCATTGTGCCACGACAATACACGATACGGCTCATCGCCGCCGTCGAGAAGCAGAATGACGATATCGGCCGAGCTCCGACGCCGCGACGGCAGCTCGACCGTGACCGTCAGCCGGTATGCCCTAGAGCCCTCCACCGTCGCATTGGCGCCGCCGGCGAGCCCGACCAGGGCGCGCGGATCGACGTTGGGGTCGGCGCGCTCGCCCAGGACCCGTTGCAGTCTCTCGGGCGTCATGTCCGGCAGTGCGGCGACCACCTGCGGCGCGGCATCGAGCACGTTCACGGTCCGCATGTTGCTGAACACGGTGACGAAGGGCAGCACGCGCTCCACGACGGCGGCCGGAATGCCACGCACGAGCCAGAGCTCGTCGCTGTGCGGAAACGGCGCGTGGCGCGGCAGATAGGGCGCGCCGATCGTGCGGTAGTAGGAATCCTCCGGATGCTCCTGGCCGGGCTCGGCCGACGAGCGCCAGGCGAGAATCCGGTCGGCGTAGGCGGGTGCGTCCGCGGTGGAGACACCGAGCGCCGTCATCAGCCCCGCCAGCAGCGATTTTGGCGCCATGTTGAGATCGACGCGCGCCGCCTCCGAGCGGAACGTCACGCTGACCCGGCTGGCGCCGACGCGGGCATTGAAGGTGCCGCTGGTCGGGCGCGCCGCCTCGTTCTGCGCCGTCAGCCGGTAGGCCGCAAGTTCGAGCCCGGCGTTCACCAGCGCGTCGGCCTGCAATCTGTCGGTATTGACCGCGACCGTGACCGCCGTGTTGGTGACATAGGTCAGGTAGATCAGCGCGAGCGCCGCCAGTGCCGCCAGCATCCACAGCACCGCGACGACGATGAAGCCACGATCGTCACGAAGGCCCGCCTGGTCGCGCCGCGCTCCGTTCACAGCTGACGCTCCTCTTTCTCCGCCTGTTGCGGCCGGGTCCGCGCCGTCACGCAAGTCGACGGATTCTTGGCCCGCGCGCATTCGGCCGGCGCCGTGATGTGCGGGACCACCGCGCCCGAGACCGCGAGCACCTGTCCGGTCGCGCTGTCCCGCACCGTGATGCGGATGCGATCCGGCAGCTGGGTTTGGCCGCGCCAGGTCGGCTGGTATTGACCGTCGGGTCCGGCATAGGAAAAGCTGACGCGGAACGGTGCCCGGATCAGCACGACCTGATCAATGAAGCGGATCTGTCCGTCCGTCGGCATCGGCTGGAACGGCGCGCGCTCGCGCACCAGCGCGAGACCTTGCGCGTCCGCCTTTTCGATCAGACGAACGAATTCGAGCCCAGGACGCGCGTTCGGGCCGAGCGCCGTGCGCAGGAAGGTCACGGACAATTCGGTGCCGTCGAACAGCGGCGCCCTGGCATCGCCATTGACGGTGATCTGCTCGGCGACCGAAAGGTCGGCCACGATGCGGTCGAGCCCGGTTGCGAGCCGCTCGGCGCGCTGCACGCGGGCAATGCCGCGATTCCAGTTCGGCAGCCATTGCGCCGTCACCGTCGCCAGCGCCGCCAGGATGACGGTCATCAGCAGCGTCGCCAGAAGCACTTCGAGCAGCGTGAAGCCTGCCTCGTCGGCCAGTGCGCGGCGCAGCCGTTTCATTGCCGGATTCTTCACTGCGAAGTCCTCGGCACCAGCTTCACCGTCGTGATCTGGATCGCAGCTCCGTCGCCGCGCTCCAGGCGCAGGTTGACGGCTAGCGGCACGAAGCGATCGCTGGCAGGGTCGCCGCCGGCCATACGCATCGGCGCGACATCGATCCGCCACCGGCTGCCGGCCAGCTCGCCGCTCCGCCGGCCAGGCTTCAGCAGAGCGCGCGCCGGCAAATCCGCAAGCAGCGTCTCGGCCGTGCCCGCAAGCGCCAGTTGCTGGTCGATCGAGCGCGTCCCCTTCGCCGTCGCGGCGATGACGGAGCCGATCGTCCCGAGCACGACCGCGATGATCGCGAGCGCAACCAGCGCCTCGATCAGCGTGAAGCCGGCCGTATCAGAGCTTCTGCGTGACAATCTCGACGCCTCCGGTCAGCCAGTTGACCCGCACCTCGTATCCCATGCCGGGCCGCGCCAGGGCGATCACCCCGCCACACGACATCCCTGACGGAAAGAAATCGATCGACCGGCCCGCCGTGCGGTCGGCGCAGCGCGCGGCCAGCATCGCCTGCACCACGACGTCGGCCGGAAGGCGGATGGTCCGCCCGGTGACGCCGGAGCGGATCGCGCGCGCCTCCGCATCTACCTGGGTCGCCACCCTGGTTTGCCAGCGCAGCGCCGCGTTGCGGTCGGCCTTCAGCAGCGCCGCGGTCTCGACCGCGTAGCTCTCGAGCCTGGCGCGCGTCGTCGAGCGCGGGATCGCCGGCAGGATGATCGCCGCGAGCAGACCGATGATCGCGAGCACGCACAGGATCTCGATCAGCGCGAAGCCGCGCGCCTCGAAGAGGGCGTCAGCGCGCGCCGCTGACAATGTCGGCTGCCGTTCCACTGCCGCCTTCCTGACCGTCCGATCCCAGCGAGATGATCTCGTAAGGCGCGCTCGCGCCCGGCGAGCGATAGACGTAGAGGTGCCCCCAGGGGTCGTTCGGCACCACGCCGCCGCGCAAATAAGGACCGTTCCAGCCGGGCTGATTGTTGCCCCGGGTCAACGCGGTGAGCCCTTCGTTCGACGTGGGGTAGCGGCCGAGATCGATGAAGTAGAGATCGAGCGCGCTGGAAAAGCTCTCGATCTGGATCTTCGCCGCCTTCGCCTTGGACTCGCTCAGGTAGTTCAGCACGCGCGGGCCGACCAGCGCCATGATCATGCCGATGATGGTGATGACGACCAGCATCTCGACGAGGGTGAAGCCCGCCTCCCCTTGCCGCGCGCGCCACCTGCCGCGCCTTGCGCATGGATGTTTGGTCACTTCAAGCCTCTCCCGTTCCCTGCTATCCGACAATCTGGCTCACCGACATCAGCGCCGTCATCACCGACGTGATCAGGCCACCGACGACCAGCGATATCGCAATGATCGCCGCCGGACCCGCGATGCCGACGGCGCGGTCCAGCATGCGCTGCAATTTTGCCTCGTAGAACTCAGCGATGCGTCCGGACAGCATGGGCAATTGCCCGGTCTCGTCGCCGAGCCGGAGCATGCGCACCGCCATCGCCGGCAGCGCCTCGGTTTCGGCGAGCGCATCGGACAGTTTCGAGCCATGGCGGACGCGGTCGGCGGCGTCGCTCCAGACCGCGGACGAGCCGGTCGTCGCCATCATGTCGACGAGGATGCGCAGCGTGATGGTGAGATTGACGCCGCTGCCGAGCAGCAGGCCGAGATTGCGACAGAACAGCGCCGTGCGGTAGGCGCTCATCACGTTGCGGATCGCCGGCAGCCGGGTGATCGCATTGGTGATGCTGCGACGAAGGCGCTCCTGCCGCAGCAAGAGCCACGCTGCTGCAATGGCGGCCGCAAGCGCCGCCAGCACCGCATCGGAATTACCGCGCAAGAACGTCGAGACGTTGAGGAAGGCGCCGACGACCGGATCGATCTTGGCGCCGAAATCCTGCAACACCGATGCGAACTGCGGCAGCACGAAGGTGAGAAAGAACAACAACACGCATCCCGCCGCGCCCAGCACGAACAGGGGATAGCGGATGGCGTCCGACAGCCGCTGTCTCAGCGCCTCGCTGCGCGTGCGCTCCCCGGCCAGCACCTCGAGCACCTGGTCGAGGGATCCCGAGGCCTCGCCGACCCGCACCAACGCGACATACATCGGCGGGAACTGCCCTTCGTGCCGCGCCAGCGCTTCGGCAAAGCTCTCGCCCGACACGACGCGCGAGCGGATGTCGGCGACGACCGGACGCAGCCGGCCGAAATCGGGATCGACCGCAAGCAGCTCCAATCCGTCATTGATGCGGGCGCCGGCGCGCAACAGCAGCGCGAGGTCGCGGGTGAAGATGGTGACGTCTTCGGGTTTCGGCCGGTTGAAGAGGCTGAACACACGGCCGGCCGAGCCGCCCTCTTCCGGCGTGACGTTGTCGACCAGAACGAGGCCGAGCCGCTCGATCCGCTGTGCGACGTCGGCCGGTCCCGGCGCAGCGATCGCCCCGGAGACCAGTTCGCCATTGGCGTTGAGCGCGCGGTAACGATAATTCGGCATGCGTTAGCGCACCGTCGTGACGCGGAAGACCTCGGGCACGGTGGTGAGCCCGGCCCGGCATTTGGCGACTGCATCCTCCAGCATCGTCGTCATGCCGCCGCGCATCGCGGCGGCGTCGATCGAATGGGAGTCGGTTTGCGGCCCGACCAGTGCGCGCACCTCGTCGGACATTTCCAGGATCTCGAACACGCCGTTGCGGCCGCGATAGCCGGTGCCGCCGCAGCGCTCGCAGCCGCCGGCCTCGTGCACGACTTCGCCGCATCTGAAGCCGATCACCGCAAGGCGCGGGTCCTTGCCAAGATCGGCCTCGGTCAATGCATGCGGCACCTTGCAGCGGTCGCAGAGCACGCGCACCAGGCGCTGCGCCACCACGGCACGCAGCGTCGACTTCAGCAGGAAGCCCTCGATGCCGAGATCGATCAGACGCGGTACGGCGGCCGCCGCCGTCTCGGTGTGCAGCGTCGTCAAGACGAGGTGGCCGGTGAGCGCGGCATGGATCGCGATATGGGCGGTCTCGGCGTCGCGGACCTCGCCGACCATGATGACGTCGGGGTCCTGGCGCACGAAGGCGCGCATGGCGGAAGCGAAGGTCAGCCCGATCGACGGCTTGACCTGGGACTGGTTGATGCCGGGGATCTCGTATTCGACGGGATCCTCGATGGTGAGGATCTTTCGCGTCGGCTCGTTCAGGATCGACAGCATGGTGGCGAGCGTCGTGGTCTTGCCGCTGCCGGTCGGGCCGGTCACGACGATCATGCCGTGCGGCATCGCCAGCAGGCGCGTCATCACGCTCTCGTCGCGTGCGGCGAGGCCAAGCTTGCTCATCTCGAGGAGGCCGCGGTCGCGCGGCAGCAAGCGGATGACGGCGCTCTCGCCGTGCTGGGTCGGCATGGTCGCGACGCGAACGTCGATCTCGCTGCGCCCGACCCGGACGCGCGCCGCACCGTCCTGCGGCAGGCGCCGTTCCGCGATGTTGAGGCTGGCGAGAATCTTGATGCGCGAGATCAGCGCCTGCGGCGGAATGCCGTGCGGCGACGGCAGCGCGCGCAACAGGCCGTCGACGCGCATGCGCACGGCAAGTCCGGCACGGAACGGCTCGACGTGGATGTCGCTGGCACGCAGGTCCACCGCGCGCTCCAGGAGATCGTTGAGCGCGCGCACCACCGGGGCGCCGCTGGCGAGATCGCGCAGGCTCTCGATGTCATCGTCGGACTGCTGCGCGACGCTCCTGCCGCCCCGATCGGCGCTTGCGTCATCGGCATCGTCGCGCTGATCGAGCACCGTGGTGATATCCTCATAGGAGGCCACGACGACATCGACGGGGGCCCCGAAAACGATTTCGGCGGCGCGAATCGCCGCCCTGTCGGAGGGGTCGGCGACAGCCAGCCGAACGACGTCGTTCGGCGCGCTGAAAGGAAAGATGGTGGATTCGCGCAGGAAGCGGCGCGAGAAGCCTTCAAGGCGGGGCGTCGCGGCGAGCAGCTGCGGAAGGCTCAGCCGCGGCAGACCAAAATGATCGGAGACCTCGTCTGCGAATTCGGCCGCCGAAAGATCGGTGGCCTCCCACAATTCACGCAAGGGGCGCGTGGGCGCGGGATTGCCCGACTTGTCGAGATGGACATGCGCCCGCGGGGGCAATGAATATTTGTCCAGAAGATGCTGTCGGAAGCTATCTGCGGAGCGGTCGCGCATCGCATTCACAGCGTTGACCTTGTTACCTGAATGCAACAACTTCGACGGGACGCGGCAGGCCCTTTACCCTTGACTTATTGCTTAGCAAAAACATAATCGTGGCGCAAATTATTGCGCGTCCGAGCCAAGGGGGATCGGATGCGATCTCCATTCACTTCCAGTGTTGGCAGGCGTATTTTGTCCGAGGTGGTTCAACCGCTCTTGCGCCTTCGCTCAGCGTTGCCTGGAACGCTCATCCTGTTGTCGTCGGCCCTGCTGCTCGGCGCCTGCATCGTTACGGCCGACCAGTCGATCGAAGCCGACCCGAAGGATCCGCGCGCGCAGGACATTGCCGACAAGATCCGCTCCCTCGATCTCCAGCCGCGGCAACCTGCAGATGCAGGCCCAAGTGGCTTGGCACAGGCCAAATCGTCGAAACCGGCGATCTACCTCAGCGATGGTGCAACGCCGCAAGGCGGCGGGCTGGTCGAACGCGACGATGGCGGCGGCAGCGGCTACGACCTCAATTTCGAGAACGCACCCGTCGCCACCGTGGCGAAGGTCATCCTGGGCGACGTACTCAACGTCGGATACACGATCGACCCGCGCGTGCAGGGAACCGTGACGCTGGCCTCGGTGCGCCCCGTGCCCAAGGCGGATGCGATCTACGTGCTGGAGAACGCTCTACGCATGTCCGGTGTCGCGCTGGTCCGTGACCGCACAGGCTATCGCCTGCTGCCGGCGCCGGAAGCCGGCCCTGGCGGCATCGACCGCTCGGTGAACGCCGCAGCCGGCCAGGGCATCACGGTGGTGCCGCTGCGCTACGTCTCGGCCCAAAACATCTTCAAGCTGCTCGACGCCTTCGGCGTGAAAGCGCAGACGATGCGCCCCGACACGGCCCGCAACACGCTGATCGTCAGCGGCAGCGGCACCGAGCGGGCGACCGCGGTGGACACCATTCTCTCCTTCGATGCCGACTGGATGCGCGGGCAGTCGGTCGGCATCTTCCCGGTGCGGAACTCGACGCCGGAGCCGCTCATCTCCGAGATCGAGAAGATCATGGATTCCGGCGAAGGCGGCCTGAGCCAGAGCGTGATCAAATTCCAGCCGATCGGCCGTCTCAATTCGATTCTCGTCGTCAGCCAGAAGCCGGAATATCTCAAGCGCGCGCAGACGTGGATCGCGCGGCTCGACCGTTCCGACACCGACGGCGTGAACCTGAAATCCTATCCGCTGCGCTACGGCAATTCCAAAGCGGTGGTGGCGTTGCTGAACGAGATCCTGTTCAGCCAGAGCGCCTCCAGCACGTCCTCGCTCGACAATTCCGCAGGCCAGATCTCACCGGGCTCGGGCATCGCGACGTCCTCGTCCGGGACCAATCCAATCGCCTCGCTCAGCGCGCTTCCGACCGCAGCCGCGGGCGCCGCTACCC
Organism: Bradyrhizobium sp. CCBAU 11357; assembly: GCF_028128865.1. NCBI lineage: Bacteria > Pseudomonadati > Pseudomonadota > Alphaproteobacteria > Hyphomicrobiales > Nitrobacteraceae > Bradyrhizobium > Bradyrhizobium sp. CCBAU 11357. The sequence goes on from NZ_LBJW01000103.1 coordinate 143,894, forward strand.
CGGTCACCGGCGCTCCCGGCTCGTCGCTGGCCGCGCGTCCCGCTCCTTCCGCCTCCGGCGTGCCCGGGCAGGACAACGGCTCCGGATCGCTGCTCGGCACCGGCGCAAAGCCGGTCAACAATGCGATCCTGCAAAACGTGCGGATCACGGCCGACGTCAGCAACAACGCGGTGCTGGTCTACGCCAACGCGGAATCGCAGCGCATTGTCGAGCAGACCATCCGGCAGATCGACCGGCCGCAGCGCCAGATCGCGATCGAGGCCACGATCGCCGAGGTAACGCTGAACGACGCCTTGAACTACGGCGTCCAGTTCTTCATCGCCAGCAAGCACGGCTCGGTCTCCAACGTCATCGGCGGCGTCAGCAACAGCGCTGCGGTCGGCAGCAACATCGAGCAGCAGACCAGCGCGGTCAACGCCGCCGCCGGCGCGCTGCTGGGCCGCGCGCTGCCCGGCTTCAACTTTCTGATCGGGGCGGAAAACTCCCCGCGCGTAGTGCTCGATGCGCTCCACAACGTCACCGCCGTCAAGGTGCTGTCCAACCCCTCGCTGGTCGTGCTGGACAACCAGCCGGCGACCTTGCAGGTCGGGGACCAGGTGCCGTTCTCGACCGGCACCGCGACCGTGCTCACCGCGAACAACACCGTCGTCAACACCATCGACTACAAGAACACCGGCATCATCCTGCGCGTACTGCCGCGCGCCAATGCCAACGGCAACGTCGTGCTCGACATCGAGCAGGAGATCTCGAGCGTGGCCGCCGGCAGCACCGGATCGTTGACGCCGACGATCTCGCAGCGCCGGGTCAAGAGCTCGATCGCGGTGACGAGCGGCCAGACCGTGCTGCTCGCCGGCCTGATCAGCGAGACCGAGAACAAGCAGCGTCAGGGCATTCCGATCCTCGATTCCATTCCAGGCGTGGGCGATGCGTTCTCGCACCAGGGCAATACGCGCGCCCGCACCGAGCTGATCCTGTTCATCCGCCCGACCGTCATCAAGGACGGCGTCGATGCGCACGTGATCGCAGAGGAAATGCGCAGCAAGATGAACAGCCGCCTGGTCGGCACCAGCAATCCCGTGGTCACCGTGAGCCCGCCCAAGGCGGCGCGCTGAGGCGTGAGCGATCGGACGGCGAAGGTCGGGGCGGGCCCGCCGCTCGTGCTCGGCACGAGCCTGCTGGCCGGCGTGATCGCAAGCCTCGTCGCGGCTCCGGGCGCCGAAGGCCTGTACGGCGCGTTCCTGGCCGCCCTGATGCTTGCGATCGCGACGAACGATGCCCGCGACTACCGCATTCCGAACGCACTGACGGCCGCCGCCTTCGCGCTCGCCATGCTTCGTGCCGGCGCGTTGGTGCCCGATACCGGCGCCGAGGCGCTGCTCTGGCCGCTGGTGCGCGCGGCGTCCGTGGCGTTCCCGCTCCTGCTGCTGATGGCGGTCTACCGGCGCTGGCGCGGCCGGGACGGGCTCGGCCTCGGCGATGTCAAGCTCGCCGCGGTGTGCGGCGCCTGGCTCGATCTTGCGACGGTCGCCGCAGTGATCGAGCTTGCCGCACTGCTCGCGATCGGCGCCTATGTCGTCAACGCGGCGCTGCAAGGCAAGCCGCTGCGTGCGACGGCGTTCCTGCCGTTCGGGCTATTCCTGGCGCCGGCGATCTGGATCGGTTGGCTGGGCGAGACCTGGTACGCGAACTGGCTCGGCAGCTGGCCGTAAAGGCCCTGCCTTCAAAAACTTTCGAAAACAACCCCATGCACAGTAGGCGGGGCCAGCTTTATCAATGACTTACCAGGACGCGGCATTCGCCTACGGATTTTACGAAGCGATTTGACGCGTCGGGCAAAACACCGGCAGGATATCATCGTGACGATGCGGCCCGCACCGGGCACCGCTTGCCGGCGGGCGGCCAAGGCGTGGCGGTCAGTGCTCGCGGCTCGGCGCCCATTCCAGCGCGCGCAGACGGGCCTGTGCGATCTCGCCACGCGTCATCTTGGTGGTCACGGCATCCCGGATCCGCGCCCGCGCCTCGCGCACCTGCGGCGGCGCCGCGGCGGTGGCCAGGTTGAGCCATTTGGAGGCCTCGACGATATCCTGCGGCACGCCCTGGCCACGGTCATAGAGCAGCCCCAGCGAATATTGGGCGCGGCTGTCGCCCTGCTCCGCCGCGCGACGGTACCACATCGCCGCTTCCGTGTAGTTCTGCGGCACACCGCGGCCGGTCTCGAACAGCATACCGAGATAGGATTGCGCAGCCGCGTCGCCGCGCTCGGCGAGCGGGATGAAGATGCGCGATGCCGTCGCATAGTCCTGACGATGAAAGGCTGAGACGCCCTGGCGGACCGATTGGGCCTGGGCGGGAATCGCGAAGGCGAGCGCGAGCAGCATGGCGGCACAACCCCACCCAAGTCGCGTGAAGCCGCGCATCCGCGGCACCGCACGGCAAAATCCCGGATTCCGGCTGTCGAGGGTCTGCATGCGACCGTCTCTCCCTGCGTAGGCAGCCAGACTAGTCCGCAGGCATCCCGAAATCCATAGCGCTGCCGGACACAAGAAAGCCCCGGGCGCATCGCGCCCGGAGCTCGTCGATTGAAGCAGTTAAAGCGAAGCTCTAGTGATAGCCGCCAGCGGTCGCCGGCGTCGTGTCCGGATTGTTGCCGTTGATCTGGTTGTCCAGGTACGACAGCACGTTACCCGTCGTCGCCGCGCCGAGATTGTTGACGATCATGGAGCGGCCAATCCGAATCCCCGCAGCGCCGCTGAGCGCGATGCCCGTGCTCAGATTCTCCGAGATATTGCTGTTGTTGACCTGAACGTTGGACGTTCCCTGCACGCTCAAGCCGACGAAGTTGTTGTGGATCGCCGTATTGTTGATCAGGGACCTGGAGCTGCCGCCGTTGGTGTTGATGCTGATGCCGGCGCCGGCGGCCGCGGTACCGTTGTGCGAGATCACGCTGTCGCGGATCATGAGCATGGAGTTGAAGTTCGAGGGGTTGACGAAGACGCCGACGCCGTTCGCACCGTTGAAATCCCTGATGAAGCAGTGCTCGATGACCACCGAGGCCGCCTGGACGATGTTGACGCCCTTGAGCCCGGTGCCGGCGCCCTCGATGTCGAGTCCGCGCAGCACGATGTGATCCGTCGCCGCGGCGTTGACGTTGACGCCATTGGTGCCCGAGCCGAGGATGCTGCCGACGACGCCTTCACAATAGATCGTCATGGCCTTGGTGATCGTCACCGTGCCGAAGCCTGCGGAGTCGAGGCAGTTGATCTCGCCGCCCGCCGCGGTCTTCGAGATGGCGCCCGCGAAGGTCTTGCACGGCGCGGTGCGGCTGCACGGATTGACGTCATCGCCGACACCGGACACCCACGTTCTGGTCGCCTGGGCGTGAGCCGGCTTCGACGCAGCGAACGGCAAGAGCAATCCCAGGACAAGGGTCCATAGAGCAATTCTACGCATTTCAAACCTCCAAATCGAATTGAAAATCTAACGTTGTTGGCACGCTGGCGCTTGTGGAGAAGCTGGAGACTAGTGATAGCCACCGGCAGTTGCCGGCGTGGTGTCGGGGTTGTTGCCATTGATCTCGTTGTCCAGGTACGACAGCACGCTGCCCGTCGTCGCTGCGCCGAGATTGTTGACGATCATGGAGCGGCCGATCCGAATCCCCGCAGCGCCGCTGAGCGCGACGCCCGTGCTCAGGTTCTCCGAGATATTGCTGTTGTTGACCTGAACGTTGGACGTTCCCTGCACGCTGAGGCCGACGAAGTTCTTGTGAATCGCCGTGTTGTTGATCAGAGACCGCGAACTGCCGCCGTTCGTATTGATGCTGATTCCGGCGCCGTCGGCCGCGGTGCCGTTGTGCGAGATCACGCTGTCGCGGATCATGAGCATGGAATTGAAGTTCGTGGGGTTGACGAAAACGCCGGCGCCGTTCGCGGCGTTGAAATTCCTGATGAAGCAATGCTCGATCACCACCGAGGCCGCCTGAAGGACGTTGACGCCCTTGAAGCCGGTTCCAGCGCCGTCGATGTCGAGCCCCCGCAGCACAATGTGGTCGCCCGCACCCGCATTGACGTTGATGCCGTTGATGCCGAGCGTGGCGAGGACACCGCCAACGACGCCTTCACAATAGACCGTGATGGCTTTGGTGATCGTCAGCGTGCCGAAACCGGCGGAGTCGAGGCAATTGATCTCGCCGCCCGCCGCGGTCTTCGAGATCGCCCCGGCAAAGGTCTTGCAGGGGGCGGTGCGGCTGCACGGGTTGACGTCGTCGCCCACGCCGGACACCCACGTGCGGGTGGCCTGCGCATAAGCCGGTTGCGATGCGATCACCGGTGCGAACAATCCTGCAAGCAGGGCCAAGAGTGCAATTCTACGCATTTCCGAATCTCCCGAGATTAAGCTGGGATACCAGCTCGTTGCCATGCACAAGTCTTCGCTGTCCTAGCCCGCGCGCCGCGCGGCCTACGGCATCATCAGCTTTCAGATTTCGCAGAGACCTCCCCCGCCGCTTTGCGGCGCTCGCAATACGGCCTTCGTGTTCAAATGATTGGAGACGCAACGCTATTGGGAAAGAACAGAAACAGACTTTTGGCACACCACGCCGCACAGAAGTTGCACGACGGAACGCAGGCCATCTAATGGTCGCACCGGATCAGACAAGGTTCAATCGAATAGCTCCCTTTTGCAGAGAATTTTTCATCAGGAACTTGCCCGCGAAGATCGTAGCTCCCGCGTTGGGAGGTTATCGGCCAGCTGTGACAAGGAAATGATCGGTCTCGGCCGGATCTCGCGAGACGGACGCCATCAGCTCAGCAGGAAGCCGGAGGCGTGCAGATTGTGAAGCACATCCATCAGATTGTCGGCCACGACGTTGTCGTGACCTGCGGGTTGCGTCCATTGCTCGGACGCGGTCTGCAGATCGGCTGGCGCGGGCATAGGATCCGGCGGCTCCGACGGCCCGGACAATGTAGTTCCGCCCGCATTCTGGTTGAAGACAAAGCCGCCGTCGACGATCGCGACAGGCGCTGCGCCCACGGCGCCGTCCCCGTTCAGGTCTTGGTGGAATACTGGCTCGAGCGCCTTGAGGCGGGAGTCCGTTCCAGGCACTTCGGGCGTGAGCGTCGATGCGAAATTGCCGTTGCTGTCGGTGCTCCAGACCGAGAAATAGCCAGTCGAGGCATTCTTCCAAGCGATGTCATAGCCACCGCCCGAGACCTGTTCGGCGGCAACAGGCGACCAGGCACCGTGATTCCCGGCAATCACCGGCGCCCCGCCGTTCTTCAGGACGGGGCCGGTGCCGCCGGCGGTCGGATTGAGATTGTAGTTGCCGGCACTGAGGACCAAGCTGGTGCTACCCGCATTCTCGATCGTGACGCTCGCCGGGCCGCCCGATGCGCCGACGCTGCCGTCGCCGTTGAGATCCTGGTGGAACGATGTCTCCAGCGAAATCAGTCGGGAGTCCGTTCCAGGCACTTCGGGCGTCAACGTCGACAGGAAGTTGCCGTTGCTGTCGGTGCTCCAGATCGAGAAGTAGCCGGTTGAGACGTTTTTCCAGGCGACGTCATAGCCGCCGCCCGAGACCTGCTCGGCCGCAACAGGCGACCAGGCACCGTAGTTGCCGGCAACGATGGGCGCGCCACCGTTCTTCAGGATCGGACCGGTGCCGCCTGCGGTCGGATTGAGATAGTAGTTGCCTGCGCTCAGGACCAGGCTGGTCGTGCCCTGAGCTTCAATGGTGATCAGTGCAGCACCGATATTGCCGTCGCCGTTGAGATCCTGATGGAAGGACGTCTCAAGCGAAATCAGCCGGGAGTCCGTGCCAGGCACTTCGGGCGTCAGCGTCGACAGGAAATTGCCGTTGCTGTCGGTGCTCCAGATCGAGAAGTAGCCCGTCGAAGCATTTTTCCAGGCAACGTCATAGCCTCCCCCTGCAACCTGCTCGGCGGCCACGGGCGACCAGGCACCGTAGTTGCCGGCAACGATGGCCGCTCCGCCATTCTTCAGGATCGGGCCGGTGCCGCCGGCGGTCGGATTGAGCTGGTAATTTTGGGCGTCGAGGACGAGCGCTGTCGTGCCGACGGATTCGAGGGTGAGAGGACCCATGAGCGTCGATGTGGCGACCGTCTGGTCGGCAAACTGGAAATACTCGACGCTGGCGACGGTATCGGTGCCATCAGGCGATCCGCTGCGCAGGTCAACGAGGGTGAAGCTCTGTGTCGCCGCGTTGTAGGAAACCGTGTAGTTGGCCCGGTTACCCGCATACACAGCGGTGTCGGTGCCCGCCCCCCCGATGATGGTGTCGTTGCCCGAACCGCCGGTGATCTTGTCGTTGCCGCCGGCGCCGTTCAACGTGTTGGCGATGGCGTTGCCGACGATCGTGTCGTTGCCGGATCCGCCGGTGGCGTTGTCGATGTAGGAGCGCGCGTCGTTGTTGTAGAGGTAGGCGTTGTAGACGTTGCCCGAGGCGTAATGGCCGTTGCCGAGATAGGCCAGCTGCACGGAGGAGAACACCGACGACGCACCGGGATTGAGATTGATGCTCAGGTTCGTCGTGTAGTTCGACAGGTCGTAGGTATCGATGCCGCCGCCGTCCCAAACCGTCTCGTAGATGCGGTTGGCCGAGCCGCCGGCGCCGCCGCCGGGTGCGAGCTGGCCGACGCCGTTGACGAACTCCTGCCCCGTGGTCGGATTCCAGGTGTAGACGGTGTTGCTGCTCTGGGTCGTGTAGTCCGCACCGTACATGGTCTGGAGCGCGAGGATATCGTTGGCCATGTAGGTCTGCGAATATCCGTACGCTTCGTTGGTGTAGCCGCCTGTCGTCGAGGCGCCGACATAGCTGCGATAGCTCATGACGGTGTATTCGCTGTCGTCATGCGCGCTCGGCACCGCGACGTTGGCGGGGCCGCCGGCCTCCTGGCTGTGCTTGAGGCCGAAGGCGTGGCCGAGCTCGTGCAGCGCGGTGGTGAAGTAGTAATTACCGAGCTTGGCCAGCGAGAAATTGTATTGCGTGCCGAACCAGATGTCGCCGCCGGACGAATAATTGCCGGGGTAGTAGGCGTAGGCGGTCGGATTGGCGGCCGGCGACTGCGCAACCATGATGTCGGCGCCGTTCGTGCCCGCATATTGGATGTCGGCGTTGGTATAGCTCAGAATGAGCCCGACCGCGTAGTTGATCGCCGCCTGGATCTGCGTCGGCACGGATGCGAAGCCCGACGTGGTCGGCTCGCCGTTGCCGCCGCTGTAGGGATTGGAATAGTCGCTCGGCGCGTCAGGAAAGCTGTAGGTGATCGTGCCCGACCATTTGACGCCCGACAACAGGCCGTCGATCTCGGCGTTGTTGGTGGCACTGACGTTAACAGCGGTAGCCAATTCACTCTCCAAAGCAACGCGTCGTGTGATTCGCCGCGGGGGCACATGATTTTAGCTAGAGAGTTAAACGTTTGGTTTAAATGGGGCAGCGGCGTTTGCGCTGCTCCCATAAGGCTGTGTTAGCCATTAAATACCGTAGAGATACGGAACGCGAGCATAGAGTTTGTTCCCGGAACGCCCGTAATTTGCAGGGTTTCATGAAACGACGCACACTCAGCCTGTTTGGCGCCTTGATTGCGCTTGCCGGACTGTCCCATCAACGTCTCGGAGGACTGCCTGTGATGGTGGAGAAGGCCAAGGCAGAGGACAGCAGCAAGGCAAGGCGCGCGCCCTCCATGCCGATGGCGCGAGATCCTGCCGCTGCGGTGGCAGAGGAATATGAAGCTGCCCGCCGGAAGGGAACGCGGGAGGCCCTTGAGCTCTTCATTGCGCGCCACGGCGATGATCCCCTCGCGGCGCAGGCGCGCGCCGAATTGAAGCGCCTGTCGCGCTGATCTCGCAGCCCTCAGGCATCGCATTTCGGCAGGCGGCATCGGCGCCGGCCCGGCTTGTCGCGTGATCTCTGGGCACTATGGTAGGCCCGCAATCTATCCCGGAGCCTTTCACGATGCCCTTCCCGCATGCCTCGGAAGCCCTGTCGCGCTTCACCGTGCTCGATCTGACCCGTGTCCGCTCCGGGCCGACCTGCGTGCGACAGCTCGCCGACTGGGGCGCCAACGTCGTCAAGATCGACGCGCTGACCGAGGATGCCGGCGGCGAGCAGCCGGGCGGGCCGCGCCGCGGTTCCGACTTCCAGAATTTGCACCGCAACAAGCGGGCGATGACGCTGAACCTGAAGGACGAGCGCGGCCTCGCATTGTTCAAGCGCCTCGCCGCCAAGGCCGACGTCGTGGTCGAGAATTTCCGGCCCGACGTGAAGAAGAAGCTCGGCATCGACTACGACAGCCTCGCCGCAATCAACCCGCGCATCGTCTATGGCAGCATCTCCGGCTTCGGCCAGGACGGCCCCTACCACAAGCGGCCCGGCTTCGATCAGATCGCGCAAGGCATGGGCGGGCTGATGTCGATCACCGGCGCGCCGGGCGAGGGGCCGATGCGGGTCGGCATTCCCGTCGCCGACCTCACCGCGGGCCTGTTCTGCGCCATGGGCATCCTCACCGCGCTGCTCGAGCGCGAGGTTTCGGGCAAGGGACAGTGGGTGCAGACCTCGCTGCTGCAGGCCCAGATCTTCATGCTCGACTTCCAGGCCGCGCGCTGGCTGATGGAGAAGGAGGTCGCCAAGCAGGCCGGCAACAACCATCCGACCAGCATCCCGACCGGCGTGTTCAAGACCTCGGACGGCTACATCAACATCGCCACCACGGGCGGGCGGATCTGGGAGCGCTGCGCGCAGGCGATCGGCGCACCGGAGCTCTATGCCCATCCCGACTATGCGACCGCCCCTGCCCGCTCCAAGAACCGCGATGCGCTCAACGCCGAGATTGAGAAGCGCACGGTGACGAAGTCGACCGAGACCTGGGTCCGCGAGCTCAACGAGGCCGGCGTGCCGTGCGGGCCGATCTACGCCATCGACCAGATGTTCGAGGACGCGCAGGTCAAGCATCTCGGCATCGCGCAGGACGTGCCGAATGACGAGGGCCGGCAGATCCGCCTGGTCGGCCAGCCCGTGACGCTGTCGCGCACGCCGAGCAGGATGGTGGCGCGGCCGCCGGAATTCGGCGAGCAGACCGACGAGGTGCTGAAGGAGTTCGGCTTCGGGGCCGACGAGATCGCAAGGCTCCGCGACGCCAAGGTGGTGTGAACCTCACGCGCCCGCCCGCAACGACAAAGCCCGGCACGAGGCCGGGCTTTGCTTGTTGTGGACGCCTTGGTTGATCTCAGTACTTCGCTTAGTACTTGGCGACCACCGGGCCGGCGAACTGGTAGTTGATGCCGGCGCGCAGGATGTGGTCGGTGAAGCGCGACGAGACGCTCGCGCTGATCGGCAAGGCGGGTGACAAGCTGAACGGGCCGGACGAGAAGCGGCCGAGATCCATGTAGAGATATTCGAGCTTGGCGCTCCAGTTTTGCGTGATCTTGCCTTCGACGCCTGCGCCGACAGTCCAGCCGACGCGCGTCGTGGAGCTCGAGCCGACCGCCGCAATCGGGCCGAAGGGCGCGACAAGGCTGAAGCTGGAGATGGTGCCCGTGGTCTTGATCTCGCCGAAGGCCACACCGCCGGTGCCGTAGAACAGCACCTTCGGGGTCGCCAGGATGCCGACGCGACCGCGAACCGTCCCGAACCACTCGAGCTTCTGGTCGACCGTCAAGGTCGTACCGGCCAGGCCGCCAGGCGGAAGGAATGTAAAGGTGGGAAGACAGGGCCCGGCGACCGGCGCGGCGGCAGTGCCCACGCAGCTATAGCCGGCGCGGCCCTTCTCATCCGACCATTGCAGGTCGCCCTCGATGCCGAACACCCAGTTGGAGCTCTGCCAGTTGTAGCCGGCCTGGCCGCCTGCGATGGCGCCGTTCATGTCGAACGAGGCGCTGGTGATGGAGCCGGCCGGCGGCACGATCACTGCACCAGTCGCTGTGTTGGTGTAGGTGACGTCGCTGCGCGAACGGCCCCAGCTGTAGCCGGCGTTGGCGCCGACATAGAAGCCCGTCCAGCTCCAGACCGGATCGACGATAGGCGCCTTGACATAGGGCTTTGCCGCGAGATCGGCGGCCAGCGCGCCGGTCGCAAACAGCGACATCGCGGCCGCCATTCCAATCACTATCCGTTTCATGGAGAATTCCCCCTTGCACGATCTTGTGATCGAAATATACGCGCATCCTCACCCGAGGGCTGTGCCGCCGCGGCAACATTCGGAAACAATCGAACCCGCGGTGGTATCCCGGCCGAAAAACCACCTTTGCGTTCAAGTCATTGATTTAAAAAGATATTACCCTGCATCCTAGGGCGATGTCGTCCTGGTCCCATGCGTCAACCCGACCCGGGCGAAGAGATTGTCGATCACCGGCCAGAACAGCAGCAGAATCGCCAAGGTTGTGATCGAGCCGACCAGGCCGTTCGACCAGAACACCTTCAAGGTGCCGCCGGAGCCGATCATCGACAGGCGGAAGGCATCCTCGGCACGGTTGCCGAGCACGAGCGCCAGGGTGAACGGCGCCAGCGGAATGCCGATCTTCTTGAAGACGTAGCCGACCACGCCGAAGCCGAGCATCAGCCAGATGTCGAACATCGCGTTCTGGATGGCATAGGCGCCGATCGCGCAGGACACCACGATCATCGGCGCCACCGCCGCGAACGGCACGCGCAGGATCGAGGCGAAGATCGGAACCGTCGTCAGCACCAGCACGAGGCCGACGACGTTGCCGAGATACATCGAGGCGATCAGCCCCCAGACGAAATCCTTGTGCTCGACGAACAGCAGCGGCCCCGGATTGAGCCCCCACACCATCAATCCGCCGAGCAGGATCGCGGCGGTGCCCGAGCCGGGAATGCCGAGCGCCAGCATCGGCAGCAGCGCCGAGGTGCCGGAGGCATGCGCCGCCGTCTCCGGCGCGAACACGCCCTCGATGCGTCCCTTGCCAAAACCCTCGGGCTCCTTGGCGAAGCGCTTTGCCAGATTGTAGCCCATGAAGGAGGCCGCGATCGCACCGCCCGGGGTGATGCCGAGCCAACAGCCGATGAAGGAGGAGCGCAGCAGCGTCACCCAGTATTTCGGCAGGTCCTTCCAGACGCCGAGCACGACGCGCAGCGAGATGCTAGCCGCATGTCCGCGCAGGGCAAGGCGCTCCTCCATCGTCAGCAGGATCTCGCTGATGCCGAACAGGCCGATGACGGCGACCAGGAAGTTGATGCCGCGCAAGAGTTCCGGCGAGCCGAAGGTCATGCGCAGACTGCCGGAGACCGTATCCATGCCGATGCCGGCGAGCAGCAGCCCCAGCGACATCGAGATGACGGTCTTGTGCTTGGCCTCGCGCCCGAGGCCGACAAAGGAGCAGAAGGTCAGGAGATAGACCGCGAAGAACTCGGGCGGGCCGAATTTCAGCGCAAAGGACGAGATCATCGGCGCGAGGAAGGTGATCAGCAGCACCGCGACCAGCGAGCCGACGAAGGAGGAGGTGAACGCCGCGGTCAGCGCCTCCGCCGCCCTGCCCTGCTGCGCCATCGGATAGCCGTCGAAAGTGGTCGCGACCGACCAGGCTTCGCCCGGGATGTTGAACAGGATCGAGGTGATGGCGCCGCCGAACAAGGCGCCCCAATAGATGCAGGACAGCATCACGATGGCCGAGGTCGGGTCCATCGTGAAGGTGAGCGGCAACAGGATCGCAACGCCGTTGGGGCCGCCGAGCCCGGGCAGCACGCCGACGAAGATGCCGAGCACCAGCCCGACCATCATCAGCACGAGCGTCTTCCACGTCAGCAGGACGGCAAAGCCGTGGAGCAGGAGACCGAGAGCTTCCATCGCGCTGCGCCCCCTAGCGGCCGAGGGCCGCTTCGAGCGGCCCCTTCGGCATGATGACGTCGAAGGCGACGTCGAAGGTGACGAACATGAGCGCCGTGAACGCGAACGCGGTGAGCAGCGACTTCCACAGCGCGATCCGGCCGACGAGCCGCATGAAGCCTGCGATCAGGAGAAAGCTCGCGACATAGAGGCCGAGGAACTGGGTCGCCAGGCAGAACAGCAGCGTCGGCACGAACACCGCCAGCACGCGGCGGCCTTGCGCGCGCGTGACGAAGGTCCCCGACGAGGCGCGCCGCGCCAGCAGTGCCGCGATCAGCCCGTAGAGGCTGCCGCCGGCGAGAATGACGGACAGATAGAACGGGAAATAGCCGGGCTCGGGCCCGGTCGCATCCCAGGATGCGCCGGTGCGCCAATTGTCGTAGCCGAGCGTGACCGCGAGCGCGAGCAGCAGCAGGCAGACGACGATCTCGATCGTGCCGGAAGAGACGACGGAAGGGGAATCGTCTTCGGGCGCGGTGGGATCCTCGACGACGATTTCGATATCGGTTTGGGACATGCTGAAACAACAACGCTGTGGCCAATCCCCTCTTCCGGCTTGCGGGGCCGCGACGAGCTTCGCTCGCGCTGAGAGGGTTAGGGTGAGGGGGAGTCTCCGCGGAGACGGTGAAAGTTGGACTCGTGGAGAGTCCCCCTCACCCGGATCGCATCTTCGATGCGATCCGACCTCTCCCCGCAACCGGGGCGAGGCGAAGGAAACCGGCTACTTCGCGACGAAACCGGCTTCCGTCATCAGCGACTTGTTCAGCGCATCGTCTTCCTCGAGGAACTGCACCATGTCCTTGCCGGTGAGGAAGATCGGCTTCAGGGCCTGCTTCTCCATGTACTCCTTGTACTCCGCCGTCTGCGTCACCTTGTGGAACAGATCGACGTAGAACGCCTGCTGCTCCGGCGTGACCTTGCCGGGCAGGAACATCGCGCGCAGCATCAGATATTGCACGTCGACGCCCTCCTCCTTGCAGGTCGGGATGTCGGCCCAGGACTGCGTGTCGGTCACCTTGGTCGTGTAGGAAATGCGCTCCCTGTCGAACACGCAGAGCGGCCGCACCTGGCCGGCGCGCCAGACTTCGAGATTTTCGGACGGGTTGTTGACGTTGGCCTCGGTGTGGTTGCCGACCAGCTGGGTCGCGGCCTCGCCGCCGGACTTGTAGGGCAGATAGGAGAATTTCGCGCCGGTTTTCTGCTCCAGGAACACGGTGAGCACGTGGTCCTCGCGCTTGGAGCCGGTGCCGCCCATCTTGAACGGCGCGCTCGCGGCCTTCGCCGCCGCGACGAAGTCCTTCACCGTCTTGGGGCCCGCGCTGTTGTCCCACAGCACGAACTGGTCGAGCGCGACCACGGAGACCGGCGTCAGATCGCGCCAGTTGAACGGGATCTTCGCCGACAGCGGCAGCATGTAGATCAGCGAATAGGCGATCAGCACCTTGTTGGGATCGCCCTCGCTGGACTTCATGTACATCAGTGCTTCCGCACCCGAGGCGCCGCCCTTGAGCGAGACCACGATCGGCTGCTTCATCAGATTGTTCTTCTGGATCGCGGCCTGCATCATCCGCGCCATCTGGTCGGAGGCGCCACCCGCGCCCGCCGCCACCACGATCTCCACCGGTTTCGTCGGCTCCCAGCCCGCAACAGCCGGCGTGCCACAAACCGCCATTGCGAGCGCAATTGCGGCCTTCATTCCATGTCCCACGTGCGTCTTCCCTATCTTCTTGTTTGCATTGGAAATTCGGCGATGAATTCAGCGCCCATTGTGCTGGCGAATCCGGCCGAGTTCAAGCCATCCCGCGTCATCCCACTTATGACTTTGGAATGAGGGCGGCGCGGCGCTCGAAGGCGCGGGCCTGCCTGGGCCCGCGCCTCGCCGCGATGACTGGGATCTAGACGACCAATATGTCGTGCTGATTGAGCAGCACGCCGCTCTGCAGCGTGACCAAGGCGACCGCGGCGCCTTGCGTCCCGTCGGCGCTGAAATAGAGCGTCTGGCTCGCGGTGTCGAAGTGGAATTGGGAAGAGCCCGAAAACACATCGTCACCGGAGCTTTCGAACGTCACGTCCATCCCTCCCGTCAACCCGCCGCCGAACCCGCTCGCCGAGACCGCGATCCGGTCGTGCTCGGTGGTGTTGTTGAAATCGCCGACCGTGCTCGGACCGGACGGCTGCAGGAAGGCGAAGCTGTCGTCGCCACTGCCGCCCGTCATGACATTGCCGCTCGCGGTGGCGATCAGGACGTCGTTGCCGCCGCCCCCGCTCATCGTCTCGGTGCCGTTGGTGGCGATCAGGATATCGTCGCCGCCGGTGCCGGTCAGCGCGGTCGCGCCGGCCGCGTTGTTGACGATGGTCGCGGTGGCAATATTGGACGAGGTCGTGGTGCCGTCGGAGGTCGTGTAGCTGAACGAGCCGCCGAGCGTCGCGTCGTCGCCGAAGAAGGCATTCCCGAACTGGAAGGCGCTGCCGCCGGAGCTCGCCGTAATGGTGCCGAGCGACAAATGGTCGATGGTGTCGGGATCGGTGTCGTTCATGGCGAGTGCCCAGCTCGGGATCTCGACGGTCGCGTTGGCGCCGACATCGGTGATGACGGTCTCGCCGACCGCACTCGGCGCGTCATTGGTGCCGATGATGGTGACGGTGACGTCCTGCGTGGTCGAGCCGCCATTATTGTCGGCAATCGTCACCAGATAGTCCTGGGTCAGGGTCTGCCCCTGCGCCAGGAACTGGATGTCGGCATTGTCCACGGTGAAATGCCAGGCGACCGATCCCGTACCGCCGGCCTCGCTGACCGGATCGAGCGAGAACGTGCCGACGTAACCGCCGTCGCTCGGCACGAAGCTTGCGCTGTGCGTGTCGCCGGGGTCGACGTCGGAGAACGACAGCGCGCCTTGCGTGGATTCGGTGGCGGGTCCCGTCGCCGGACTGACGTTGACGGAATCGAGGATCATGCCGGTGCCGTCGTCCTCGTAGGAGAACTGCAGCAGCGTCGAGGACAGCAAGCCGTCGCCGAGCACGTCGAAGGAATAGTGGTTGACGCCGGACGGCACGTTGGCGAGCGACAGGATGGTCACGCCGTCCCACGACACCGTGAACGGCGCGTTGACGCTCTCGGGGTCGCCGATGACGTCGAAGCTGACGAAATAGTGCTGGCCCGGCGTGGTCGCGACGTTCTGCGACAGCGTTTCCGGGCTGCTGTTCGCCAGCAGCTCGACCGAATAATGGCCGAAGCTGCCGCCGAGCTCGAGCTGCGTGACGTGGATGTGCCCGCCGCCGCTCACCGTCCAATTGGCGAAATTGCCGGTTTCGAAATCGCCGTTGAGGATCACCGGCGGGCCGGCGTCCTCGGTGACCGAGCCGCTGAGATTGGCCGCCGTGACAAGCGGATTGTCGTTGGCACCGGCGATGTCGAAGGTCAGCGTGGTCGAGGCCTGATGGCCCTGGCCGTCATCGACCGTGAAGGTGAACTGGTCGGTGACGCTGTCGCCGGCGAGAAGCGCGTCGACCGAGGCATCCGCGACATAGCCGTAGGAGCCGTCGGCGTTGAGCACCAGCGTTCCATGCGCACCGGCCACCGCAACGCCGACATTGGCGGCACTGCCGTTGACCTCGGTCACGGTCCGCGGCGTGCTCAAATCCACCGGCTGCGTGATGTCGAAGATGGCCCCCGTCGCGATCGCCGTGCCGGCATCCGGGCCCGCGGTATCGGACGCTGCAACCGTCAGCGGCGTCAGCACCAGCGGATCGGCCGCGCCATCGATGGTGACGGTGACGGTCTGGGCCGAATTGATGAAGCCGTCCCAGACGTTGACGGAATATTGCACCGTCAGCGTCTCGCCGAGGCTCAGGAAATCGAGATCGGCATCGGCGATGCTGAAGGTCCAGTCGATGCTGCCGGAGCCGGTGCCGGTGGAATCGTGCAGCACGGTGGCGAGCGCCGATTGCAGGTCCACCAGAGTCTGCGCCGGGACGGCGAAAGGATTGGCCGACCACACCGCGGAATCCAGCACGACGCTGACCGAATGCGTGTCCGACAGATCGACGTCGCCAAAGCTCAGCGTGCCCGTCGGCACCGGGCTCGTCGTGTCGGGCGACGGCGACCCGGTCACGCCCGGCTGCTCGGACAGCGCGGCGGATCCCGGTCCGCTCGTGATCACCGGCGCGTCGTTGGCGCCGGTGATGGCGACGGAGACGGTCTGGGTCGCGCTGGTCGAGCCGTCCGCGACCGTGATGTCGTAGGTCACCGTCAGCGTCTCGCCAGCGGCGAGATAGTCGAGATCCTGATCGGCAATCGCAAAGTCCCAGTCGATGCCGCCGCTACCGGTGCCGGTGGAATCGTGGAGCGTCGTCGTCAGCGCCGCCGCGAGATCGGCCTGTGTCGCGGCAGGCGGTGTCGGCCCCGAGACCGAGTCCAGCGTCGCCGTGACCGTGTGCGTGTCGCTGGTGTCCGCGTCGGTGAAGGCCAGCGTGCCGGCCGGACTGGTTGGTGTCGTGTCGAGGACCGGGGAGCCGGTGGTGGCGTCCTGCTCGGCCACGGTCGAGGATTGCGGTCCACTCGTGATCACGACCGGCTCGTTGACGCCGAGGATCGTGATGGTGACGTCCCGGGTGGTGGCGGCTCCGGAGGGATCGGTGACGGTGACGTGATAGACGAGCTCGAGCGTCTCGCCGCCGTTGAGGAAACCGGCCGAGGAATTTGGAAACGCGAAATTCCAGTCGACCTCGCCGATCAGATGACCGGTCGAGTCCTGGAGCGAGGTACCGAACGCGGCGAGCAATTGCGCATTCGTCAGGGGTATCGCGCCGCCGCCGGAACGGCTCGCCGTGACCGTCGTCGAGACGATGTGCGCATCGGCAAGATCGATGTCGGTGAAGACCAGGCTGTCATGCGCGGTGAGATTGCCGGCCGGGTCGACATTCTGATCCTCGACGAGAGCGGCCGATTCCGGGCACGACAGGAACAGCGGCCCGTCGTTGGTGCCGACCACCGTCACCGTCACCGTCTGGGTCGAGACTCCGCCGGCATGATCGTCGAGCCGCACGGTGTAGGTGATGTCGAGATGCTGGCCAGCGGCCAGATAATCGAAGGCGAGATCGGGCGCGGAGAAGGTGGTGTTGATGGTTCCGGTCGAGGAGCCGGACGCCTTGATGACGTTGTCGACGTGGAAAAACGACATCAGCTCGGCAGTGCCGAACGGCCCCGGCAACAGGCCCGCGGTGGCACCGGAGGCGGAGACGGCCGTCACGGTCGCGGTGTGCCCGGTGTTGGCGAGATCGTCGTCGGTGAAGTTGAGCGCGACGTGAACCGTGTCGGGCGAGAGCGACAGCGTCTGATTGGTCTGCTCGGTGACGGTCGCCGCCGTCGTCATGTTGATGACCGGCTTGTCGTCGGTGCCGGTGACGCTGATCTTGACCGTCTGGATGGCGAAGCCGCCGTGATTGTCGAACACCTTGATGTCGTAGGTCAGGACCAGCGTCTGGTTCTTGGCGAGGAAATCGAAGTCCTCGTCCGCGTCGCTGAAACTCCATTTGAGCTGGCCCGAGCCGTTCGCATCGCTCAGGATCTGCGATTGCATCGCGGCCTGGAAGTGCGCGAGCGACGCTGCCGGGACCATCGTTCCGCCTGATACCACCGCGGAATGCAGCGTCGCCGACGTCGTATGGGTGTCGGTCCTGTCGCTGTCCCTGAAGCTCATCGTCCCGGACAGCGTGTGCAGCGCGGTTGAATCGTTGAGGTTGGCGAATTCGGTGAAGCTGCCTGTTGCGGACGGCGAGGTGAAAACCGGCGTGTGGTTGGTCATGGAAAAATCCCTGCCTGCGTTGCCATGGAGGCGCCGCCGCAGGTCAATGCGGCGACGTGACTAATCGGTCTGAGAAATCAGACGAGACTCGACGGTCTTGCATCAAAGCGATGGCTTAAGGGGTCTTGGTTCAGGACCTTTGGTTGCTTGCGAGACCGAGCCTGGGGGTCAGGATGGTCAGCAATGAATTTTGGCGCGGCTCGCGTGGTCGAAATTACGTCGCTAGATCTACAGTTCAATTTCAGTTCAATGACGTCTGGTTGCAGCACGGCCGGTCAGAACGCCCTCACGCAATTCACGTCACTCAATGTGGATGGAAGCCAAGATCACTTGCTTGCCGGCCGTTCGACAGGAAAAAACTTCAGAAGGTGGAATGCAACCTGCGCGATCTTACGCATGAGCCCCTCGCGCCGTCAACGTAGCCGTGCAGATTCGGGCGCACGCAATCGCCGTTCCGAACAGTGGAACCGTTTGATGGATTTGTGACAATTGCGATCTGCAGCGACCGCCGACGGTTGCCGTCCAGCAGTTTGCCTAGCGCGCCGCGTCCTGCACGACGCAGGTCGGACTGAGGCGGGGCTACTTGCCCTTCCAGACCGGCGCCCGCTTGTTGAGAAAGGCGTCCATGCCCTCGCGGAAATCTTCGCTCATATAGGCTTTCAGGATCAGGTCCTCGCCTTCCTCGCGCGACAGCGTGCGGCGGATGCGGCGCACGGCTTCCTTGGTCGCCTCCAGCGTCAGCGGCGCGTGGCTGGCGACGAGCTTCGCGGTCTCGTCGGCACGGCGCTGCAGCGTCTCCACGTCAGGCACGACCTCATTGAGCAGGCCGAGCGCCAGAGCCTCCGGCGCCTCGACCAGGCGCGCCTTGAAGATCAGGTCCTTGGTGCGGGCCGGACCGACCAGCGCGACCACGCGGCTGACGTTCGACATCGACAGGCAATTGCCGAGCGTGCGCGCGATCGGAAAACCGATCCGCGTCGTCTCGGTGCCGATGCGAAGATCGCAGCAGGCTGCGATGCCCGCGCCGCCGCCGGTGCAGGCGCCGGCGATGGCCGCGATCACGGGCACGCGGCACTGCTCCAGCGTGCCGAGCACGCGGTCGATGCGCGCCTCGTAGTCGAGCGCATCCTGCGCGGTCTTGAAGGCGCGGAACTGCGAGATGTCCGTGCCGGAAGCAAACGCCTTGTCGCCCGCGCCGGTCAGGATCAGCGCCTTGATCGAACGGTCGGCGTTGATCTCCTCGCAGATCTCCGCCATGCGGTCATACATGGCGAAGGTCATGGCGTTGCGCGCCTGCGGGCGGTTGAAGGTGATCCGCGCGATGCCGTCCGTGACGGAGTAGAGCAGGTCTTCGTTGGTCGTCGTCGGTGCGTTCATCGCGCGCTCACTTTCACTAAAGTTCAGTCAGGCTGCCTTTAGGCAACCTGAGCCTTGGTCATCGGCACCACGTCGCGTCCCTTCAGGACGTCCATGGCCGCCAGCACGCCGCCGCTTCGGTGCGGGATCTTCGCAAGGTCGAGGCCCATCTCGACGCCGGCGAGCGTGCCCATCAGCATCAGATCGTTGAAATGGCCGATATGGCCGATGCGGAACACCTTGCCCTTCACCTTGTTCAGGCCGGTGCCGAGCGACATGTCGAAGTTTTCCAGCACAACCTTGCGGAAGGCGTCGGCATCAAAGCCCTCGGGCACGCGCACGCCGGTCAGCGCCGGAGAATGCGCGGCGGGATCGGCACATTGCGTCTCCAGGCCCCAGACCTTGACCGCAGCGCGCGTCGCGGCGCTGTGGCGCTTGTGGCGGGTCCAGACGTTCTCCAGCCCCTCCTCCTCCAGCATCTTCACCGCCTCGCGCAGGCCGTAGAGCAGGTTCGTCGCGGGCGTGTAGGGGAAGGTGCCGAGCTTGTTGAAGCTGATGACCGCCTGCCAGTCCCAGTAGGAGCGCATGCCCGGATTGGCCCTGGCGACCGCGAGCGCCTTCTCCGAGACGGCGTTGAAGCCGAGGCCCGGCGGCAGCATCAGGCCCTTCTGCGAGCCCGCGACCGAAACGTCGATGCCCCAGGCATCGTGCTCATATTCCATCGAGCCGAGGCCGGAGATGGTGTCGACCATCAGCAGCGCCGGATGCTTGGTGCGGTCGAGGATCTTGCGCACCTCCAAGGGAGGAGTCACGCAGCCGGTCGAGGTCTCGTTGTGCACGACGCAGACCGCCTTGATAGCGTGCTGCTTGTCGGCGGCAAGGCGCTTCTCGATCTCGGCGAGGTCGGCGCCATGGCGCCAGTCGCTCGGGATGAAGTCGACGTCGAGCTTGAACTTGTCGGCGATCCCGCGCCAGAGGACGGCGAACTGGCCGGTCTCGCACATCAGGACCTTGTCGCCGGGCGCAAACACGTTGACCATCGCCGCTTCCCAGGCGCCGGTACCGGACGAGGGGAAGATGATCACGGGCTGCTTGGTGCGGAACACGCGCTGCATCGCGGCAAGCACGGCAAAGCCGAGCTCGGCGAACTCCGGACCGCGATGGTCCAAAGTCGGCATGTCCATCGCCCGCAGCACCCGATCGGGCACGTTGGTCGGTCCTGGAATCTGTAAGAAATGCCTTCCAGTATGCACGGTCATCGGCGTCCTTCCCGGTCTTGCCTTGAATTTGATGGGCGCCGAATAGCACCATTTGACCGGCTTGTCCCCTCCTCCAAAGGGCCGTTCGGGGATGGCGGACCACCTTTAGGTGCCGACGATCTTCAGGTGCGGGCCGGCATTGCCCTGCGGGCGCTGCTCCAGCAGCTTCATGGCGACATCGACACCGCCGGAGCGGTGCGGCACGCCCGCCACCGACAGGCCCATCTCGACACCGGTGAGCGCGCCGAGCAGCGTCGGCGCATTGCATTCGCCGAGATGGCCGATGCGGAAGACTTTGCCGGCAACTTTCGACAGGCCCGAGCCGAGCGACATGTTGTAATTGTCGAGCACGACTTTCCGGAACTGATCGGCATCATGCCCCGGCGGCATCAGCACGGCCGTGAGCACCGGCGAGAACTCCGACGGCTCCTGGCAGAGCACTTCGAGGCCCCAATGATTGACGGCGGCGCGCGTCGCGGCGGCGAGCCGCTGATGCCGCGCAAAAACATTGTCGAGCCCCTCCTCGAGCAGCATCGCGATCGCCTCGCGCAGGCCGTAGAGCAGATTGGTCGCGGGTGTATAGGGGAAGAAGCCCTTGGCGTTGGGCTTGAGCATCTCCTCCCAGTCGAAATAGGAGCGCGGCATCTTGTTGGTCTTGGACGCAGCCAGCGCCTTTTCCGAGATCGCGTTGAAGCCGAGGCCGGGCGGCAGCATGAAACCCTTCTGCGAGCAGCTGACGCTGACATCGACCTTCCACTCGTCGTGGCGGTAGTCGACCGAGCCGAGCGAGGAGATGGTGTCGACCATCAAGAGCGCCGGATGCGATGCGCGGTCGATCGCGGCGCGGATCTCGGCGATGCGGCTGGTCGCGCCGGTCGAGGTCTCGTTGTGCACGACCATCACGGCCTTGATGGTGCGCGCGGTGTCCTCGGCGAGCTTGGCCTCGATCACCGCCGGATCGGCGCCGCGGCGCCAGTCGCCCGGGACGAAATCGACCTCGATGCCGAAGCGGCCGGCCATCTGCCGCCACATCGTGGCGAAGTGGCCGGTCTCGACCATCAGCACCTTGTCGCCCGGCGACAGCGTGTTGACAATCGCGGCCTCCCAGGCGCCCGTCCCAGACGAGGGGAAGATCACGACCGGCGCCGTGGTCTGGAAGATCTTCTGGCTGCCTTCGAGCACGGTCCGGCCGAGCTCGCCGAATTCGGCGCTGCGGTGGTCGATGACAGGCATGTCCATCGCGCGCAGGACGCGCTCGGGGACCGGGCTCGGGCCCGGAATCTGCAGGAAATGGCGTCCCTGAGGCATGAAAAAGCTCCCTTTCGGCGGGTTATGGCCGGCTCTGTCAAACTATTTTGCATTCATTTTTTGTCCATTCAATCGAAATCTGGTATTCGATTGCGGAGCGTCGACGCGACCAATCGGGCAAACTACTGTGCTGCAGATGAAATCCACGATTCCCGACACCGGGGTTCCGATCACCCCGACCTCCAGCCAGGAAAACCGTCACGAGGCCTCGCTGCATGGCGAGATCCTGCTGCGGCTGCGCGACTACGTGGTCGAAGGCAATATTCCCGAAGGCGCGCGCGTTCCCGAGCGGCAGCTCTGCCAGATGCTCGGCATCTCCCGCACGCCGCTGCGCGAGGCGCTCAAGGTGCTCGCGGCCGAAGGGCTGATCGAGCTGTTGCCCAACCGCGGCGCACGCGTGCGCCAGCTCAGCCTGCGCGACCTGGAAGAACTGTTCGACGTCATGGCCGGCCTGGAAAGCCTGGCTGGGCGCCTCGCCTGCGAAACCATCACGGATGCGGAAATCACGGCGATCGAGCAGCTGCATTACGAGATGTACGGCCATTACCTGCATCGCGACATGCACGGTTATTTCCAGGCCAATCAGCGCATCCACGAGAGCATCGTTGCGGCCGCGCGAAACGAGACCCTGAAGACCGCCTACGCCAATTTTGCTGGCCGGATCCGACGCGTCCGCTACTCCGCCAATTTCGCCCGCAAGCGGCAGCGCTGGGCGGAAGCCATGCGCGAGCACGAGGCCATCCTCGATGCGTTGCGCCGACGGGCCGCGAGCGAGCTCAGCGACATCCTGTTCCAGCATCTGCGCAACAAGCGGACGGCCGCGATCGAGCACCTGACCGAGCCCCCAGAGGGCGCGCCGGCACTGCCTTGAGGGCGCCCGGC
Source organism: Bradyrhizobium sp. CCBAU 11357 (assembly GCF_028128865.1). Classification (NCBI taxonomy): domain Bacteria; kingdom Pseudomonadati; phylum Pseudomonadota; class Alphaproteobacteria; order Hyphomicrobiales; family Nitrobacteraceae; genus Bradyrhizobium; species Bradyrhizobium sp. CCBAU 11357. Next base: position 166,358 of record NZ_LBJW01000103.1, read on the forward strand.
TTGCTCATTTTGCATTCAAAATATAATCGGTCAGGAACCATAATGAATATCCCAGCAAGGCTGAGCTCTACTGGGTCAGTCCGGGATCAGGGATGATGAACGCCTCCTCGCTCGAACGGCGCCTGCGGTCGGAATTGACCGGCGACGTCCTGTTCGACGGCTTCAGCCGCGGCCGTTACGCCACCGACGCCTCGTTCTACCAGATCATGCCATCAGGCGTGGTGGTCCCCAAGACCATGGACGAGGCCTTGCGGGCGCTGGCGATCGCACGCGACGAGGGGCTGAAGGTCACTCCGCGCGGCGGTGGCACCTCGCAATGCGGCCAGACCGTCAATGACGGGCTCGTAGTCGATCTCTCCAAGCACCTCAATCAGATCCTGTCGCTCGATGTCGAAGGCCGCACCTGCGTGGTCGAGCCCGGGATCGTGCTCGACGACCTCAACCGTCAGCTCAAAAAGCACGGCCTGTGGTTTCCGGTCGACGTCTCCACGGCCTCCCGCGCCACCATCGGCGGCATGGCCGGCAACAATTCCTGCGGCGGCCGCTCGCTTCGCTACGGCACCATGCGCGACAACACGCTGTCGATGGAAGCCAGCCTCGCCGACGGCACGCTCAGCCGCTTCGGCGAGGTCTCGCGCGATCTCTCCGACCTCGAGGCCGGCGACAGCACCCGCGCGCTGTTCCGCGACATGCTCGACCTCGGCACCCGCGAGGCCGACGAGATCGCGGCGCGCTTCCCGAAGGTGCAGCGCCGCGTCGGCGGCTACAATCTCGATGCGCTGGTGCCGCGCAATGCGCCGAACAACATGGCGCATCTTCTGGTCGGCTCCGAAGGCACCCTCGCCTTCTCCACCAAGGTCGAGCTGAAGCTCTGGCCCGTGATCCGCAACAAGGCCCTCGGCGTCTGCCATTTCGGCAGCTTCTACGAAGCGATGGACGCAGCCCAGCACCTCGTCAAGCTGAAGCCGATCGCAGTCGAGCTGGTCGACCGCACCATGATCGCGCTCGGCCGCGACATCGCGATGTTCGCACCCGTCATCTCCGCGGCGATCAAGGGCGATCCGGATGCCGTGCTGGTGGTCGAATTCGCCGAAGAGGACCAAGCCGACAACCTGGTGCGCCTCAAGCAGCTTACGGAGCTGATGGGCGATCTCGGCTTCGGCTGGAACAACGACACGCGCAAATGGGGCGGCGTGGTGGAGATCACCGAGCCGGCGCTGCAGAGCGGCATTGCCGACTTCCGCGCGGCCGGGCTCAACGTCATGATGTCGATGAAGCAGGAGGGCAAGCCGGTCTCCTTCGTCGAGGACTGCGCCGTGCCGCTGCCGCACCTCGCCGACTACACCGCGCGGCTGAACGAAGTCTTCGCCAGGCACGGCACCAGCGGCACGATGTACGCGCACGCTTCGGAGGGCTGCCTGCATGTGCGCCCCGTTCTGAACCTGAAGCTGGAGAAAGACGTCAAGGCGATGCGCGCCATCGCCGAAGAGGCTTTCGCGCTGGTGCGCGAGTACAAGGGCTCGCATTCCGGCGAGCATGGCGACGGCCTGGTGCGCTCCGAATTCCACGCCACGATGTTCGGCGAGCGTCTCGTCGCCGACTTCAGGGAGGTGAAGCAGCGCTTCGATCCCGCCGGCGTCCTCAATCCCGGCAAGATCGTCGATGCGCCCAAGATGGACGACCGTTCGCTGTTCCGCTTCAAGCCCGACTATCGCGTCGCGGAGCTCAAGACAAAACTCGACTGGTCGGCTTATCCCGGCGCCGGCGGCGGATTCCAGGGCGCGGTCGAGATGTGCAACAACAACGGCGCCTGTCGCAAGCTCGAGGGCGGCGTGATGTGCCCGTCCTATCGTGCCACGCGCAACGAGAAAGACGTCACTCGCGGCCGCGCCAACACGCTGCGCCTTGCGATCTCCGGCCAGCTCGGCCCCGATGCGCTGTCGTCGGACGAAATGATGGAGACGCTCAAACTCTGCGTCTCCTGCAAGGCCTGCCGCCACGAATGCCCCACCGGCGTCGATATGGCCAAGATGAAGATCGAGGTGCTCGCGGCGCGCGCCGCCTCTCACGGCTTGACGCTACGCGACCGGCTGGTCGGATATCTGCCGCGCTATGCCGGCCTGGCTTCGCGCTTCGCGCCGCTGGCGAATGCGCGCAACAGCAGCCCGCTGTTGCGAAAGCTGTTCGAGCGCTTTGCCGGCATCAGCGCGCGCCGGGCGCTCCCCGCCTTCCGCAGCGATGTGTTCATACCGCCCGCCGAAAGCGTTGGCCCGGACACCGGCCGCGAGGTCGTGCTGTTCACTGATACTTTCAACCGCATCTATGAGCGCGAGAATCTGGACGCGGCGCTGCGCGTGCTCACGGCCGGCGGCTATCGCGTGCATCTGCCCAAACCTGCGAGCGGCAGCCGTCCGCTGTGCTGCGGCCGCACGTTCCTCTCGGCCGGTCTCGTTGACGAAGCCAAGGCGGAGCTCGACCGGCTCGTGGCCGTCTACGCGCCGTTCGCCGCGCGCGGCGTGCCGATCGTCGGCCTCGAGCCGAGCTGCCTGTTGACGCTGCGCGACGAGCTCGCTTCGCTGCGCAAGGACAACGATGCCAAGGCGGTCGGCGCCCATGCGCTGACCTTCGAGGAGTTTCTGGTACGTGAGGCCGAGGCCGGAAGGCTGCAACTGCCGCTCGGCATTGTCGCGGACAAGGCCGTCGTGCACGGCCATTGCCATCAAAAATCCTTCGGCGCCTTCAAGCCGGTCGAGCAGGTGCTGCGCCTCGTCCCGGGCCTTGAGGTCAAGACCATCGAGTCGAGCTGCTGCGGCATGGCCGGCGCGTTCGGCTATGGTGCGGATACCTACGACGCCTCGATCGAAATGGCCGAGCTGTCGCTGCTGCCGGCCGTGCGACGCGCGGACCGGGATACGCTCGTCGTCGCCGATGGCACCTCATGCCGGCACCAGATCCGCGACGGCACGAAGCGCGAAGCGCTTCACGTCGCGCGTGTGCTGGCCATGAGCCTCGATCGCGCCAAATCCACTTCTCCAGCTGCAAAGGAAACCAGCCATGGCTGACCTCACCCTCGACACCGCCCGAAAAATCCTCGACGCCGCCTTCGCGAAGGCCGGCGAGCTGAAGTTGAAGCCGCTGGTCGTGACCATTCTCGATGCCCGCGGCGTGCTCAAGCTCGCGGCGGCGCAGGACGGGACCAGCCTGATGCGCGCCGAAATTGCGCATGGCAAGGCCTATGGCGCCCTCGCGATGGGCATGGGCTCGCGCGCTTTGTTCCAGCGCGCGCAGGAGCAGGCCTATTTCATCGATGCCGTGAACACGATTGCCAAGGGCGCACTGGTGCCGGTCCCCGGCGGCGTGCTGATCATGGACGGCACGACCTTGCTTGGCGCGGTCGGTGTTTCTGGCGACACCTCCGACAATGACGAGGCCTGCGCGGTGGCGGGAATTCAGGCGGCGGGGCTGAAGGCGAACGCGGGGTGAGCTCGTCATTCCGGGGCGCGCGCAGCGCGAGCCCGGAATCCATCGTGCAGCAGATTATATCGACAAATGGATTCCGGGCTCGCGCCAAGTGGCGCGCCCCGGAATGACAGCAGATAGCAGTGCCCCTGCCTCCTACCTCCCCGTCCAGACCGGCTTCCGCTTCTCGCTGAACGCCTTCAGGCCTTCCTTGGCGTCCTCGGTCATCGCGAGCAGCGCGATCTGGCTTTCGGTGTAGGCAATGCTCTCGTCGAACGACATCGAGGCGATCGCGCGCATGGCGTATTTGCCGCGGCGGATCGCGGTCGGGGATTTGTCGACGATGCGGCCGATCAGCCAGTCGACCTTGGCATCGAGCTCGGCGGCAGGCACGACATAGTTGAGCAGCCCCGCGGCCTGCGCGGCCTTGGCGTCGAACGGCTCGCCCGTGAGCGCCCATTCGTTGACGAGACGGGGCGGAGCGATGCGCTGGAGCAGGCTCAGCACCTGCATCGGAAACACGCCGACCTTCACCTCCGGCAGGCCGAAGACGACGTGATCGGCCCCAACCGCCATGTCGGTCATGCACAACAGACCCATGCCGCCGGCCATGCAGACGCCGGCGACCCGCGCGATGGCGGGCTTGGTGGCGTTCTGTGACAAACGTAACAGATCGGCATAGTCGACATTTGGTTTAGAATGATCCATCGCGAAAGCCGCGCCGGAATTCTGCAAGTCGGCGCCCGCGCAGAACGCCTTGTCGCCCGCGCCCGTCAGCACGACGACGCGGACGTCCTTGTCGTCATGCGCATCGCGATAGGCTCTTGTGATGCCGGCGATGACCTCGCCGTTCAGCGCGTTGCGTTTCTCCGGCCGGTTGATGGTGATCCAGAACGCCTGCCCGCGCTTCTCGGTGATGACAGCTGTGGGGTCGGTCATGGCATGCTCGCTTGCTTGGTCCCGCTTTGCTGCCATTTGCGGCAGGTCGGGCCGCGCGCGCAAGGGCAATCTGCAAGGTCGCGTCACCATAGCGTGTGGGCGCAACTTCGCTTCGCGATTGAATTGGGGCTTGCGCGCGCTATCCTGACCGGAGATTTGATCACCGATGAGCCATTTCATGCGTGCCGCATTCATGTTGTTGCTGGCAGGACTGGTCGTGCTGAGCGGCGGTGCCGCATGTCCTGCGGCCGACGCCGCGAAGATCGCGCTGGTGATCGGCAACGCGAAATATCCCGACAATGAGTTCGTCCTCAGCGACGTCGCCAACGATGCCCAGGACGTCGCCGAGGAGTTGAAGCGCAGCGGCTTTGTCGTCGACAGGCAGAGCAATATCACCGGCGATGCCATGCGGCAGGTGCTGGGCCGCTTCTATGACCGCATCGAGCGCGGCGCGGTGGCGCTGATCTTTTTCGACGGTTTTGCCATCCAGTCCAACCGTCAGACCTATCTGCTGCCGGTCGACGCCCAGATCTGGACCGAGCCGGACGTCTCGCGCGACGGCTTCAGCCTCGACACCATCCTCGCCGAGATGAACACGCGCGGTGCCGCGATCAAGATCGCGCTGATCGACGCCTCCCGCCGCAACCCGTTCGAGCGGCGCTTCCGCCGCTATTCGGCCGGCCTGGCACCGGCGATCGCACCGAGCAATTCGCTGGTGCTCTACTCCGCCGCGCTCGGCGCGGTCACGGCGAGCGGCAAGACCGATCGCAGCCTGTTCATCGCCGAGCTGCTGCGCGAAATGCGCGCGCCGAACATCAGCGCCGAGCAGGCCCTGACCAACACCAAGAACGGCGTGGTTGCCGCCACCAACCGCGAACAAGTGCCCTGGCTGGCCTCCTCGCTGACGACGGACTTCTCGTTCGCAAGCGCGGCGACGCGGCCGCGGGACGACACGGCCCCGACCAAGCCGGAGGCGCAGACAATCGAGCCGCAGAAGCCGGTCTGCGAGGTGCCCCAGGCGGAGCCCGCTCCGAATGCGGACGAGCTGGCACGAGATCCCGTCATCGCCGATCTCAGCCGCAAGATCACCGCCAACGCCAACGATGCCATCGCGCGCTACAAGCGCGGCCAAGTCTACGCGATCAAGCGCGCCTATGCGCTCGCGATGCCGGATTTCGACGCGGTGCTCCGCCGCGCGCCCAAGGACGCGGAAGCCTTGAACAACCGCTGCTGGACCCGGGCTGCGACCGGCGACCTGCAAGGCGCGCTCGCCGACTGCAATCTGGCGCTCCAGATCAACCCGGGCTTGAGCGATGCACTCGACAGCCGCGGGCTCGTCAACCTCAAGCTCGGGCGCAATGCCGAGGCGATCAAGGATTATACCGACGCGATCCAGCGCAACCCGCGCTCCTCATCATCGCTGTACGGCCGCGGCATCGCCGCGCGCAGAAGCGGCGGCGACGGCGCCACCGACATCGCGCAGGCGAAGTCGATGAACCCGAACATCGCGAAGGAATTCGCAGGCTACGGCGTGACGGAATGCGCGCCTTGAGCTGAGGCCGCCTTCCTGATCCAGACCTTGTTGTCGTGGAACGCCGCGCCGCCGATCGGCGCGATGGTGTCCGCGCCCGTCAGCATGTTGATGCCGCGGCCGCCGATGTGGTTGCTGTTGGGATGAACGGATTCGGCAATCAGGACGCCGCGCCGCACGCCCTCGAACAGCGTCGCGATCAGCGTGGTCTCGCCGCGGCCGTTGCCGAGCGTCACCGCATCACCATCGGCGATGCCGAGCGCGGCCGCGTCGAGCGGGTGGATCATCACGCTGGCCCTGCCCTCGCGTGCCTGCGAGGACGGCGTCTCGTTGAAGGTGGTGTTGAGGAAGCTGCGCGAGGGGCTGGTCGCGAGCCGGAACGGATGAACCTGGTCGGTGTGCTCGATCACCGCCCAATGATCCGGCAGATCGGGCATCTTGTCGACATCGCCCATGAGCTGGCCGAACGGCGGATGGGCCCAGTCGGCTTTGAAATGGAATTTGCCGTCGGCGTGAGCGAAGCCGTCGAGATAATGCGAGGTGCGGAAATCCGGCTGCAGGTCGCGCCAGATGTCGGCTTCGAGGCCGGCGATGTCGCCGTGATTGCTCAGCTGCAGCGTGGCGTCGATCAGTTCGCGCGGGCTCATCTCGAAGCCGGGATGCCTGGCGCCGAGCCGCGGCGCCAGGGCCTGCAACACCTCGTGGTTGGAGCGGCATTCGCCGGGTGGGTCGATCAGCTTCGGCCCGACCGAGATGTGCTGGTGGCCGCCGCCGTAATAGAGGTCGTCATGCTCCATGAACATGGTCGCCGGCAGCACGATGTCGGCCATCTGCGCCGTCTCGGTCATGAACTGCTCGTGCACCGCAACGAACAGATCCTCGCGCGCAAAGCCCTGCCGGACCAGCGCCTGCTCCGGCGCCACCGTCATCGGATTGGTGTTCTGGATCAGCATCGCCTTGACCGGGCCCTTGCCCTGCAGAGCTTCGGCATCGCCGGTGAGGATGCGTCCGATCTGCGACTGGTCGAGCGCGCGCGTCGACTTGTCGATGGCGTCGTGGGCCTCGATGATGGATTCGTTGAAATGCCACAGCGCGTAATTGTTGAAGAAGGCGCCGCCGCCTTCATACTGCCAGGCGCCGGTCACCGCGGGAATGCAATTTGCCGCGTGCATCTGAGTGGCACCATTGCGGCTGCGCGTAAAGCCATAGCCAAAGCGGAAGAACGTGCGCTTGGTTTCACCGACGGTCTTGGCGAAGGCCTCGATCTCCGAGACCGGGACGCCGCAAATGGCGGAGGCCCATTCCGGCGTGCGCGTCTTGAGATGCGCCTCGAGCTCGGCCGGGCAATCGGTGTATTTGTCCATGTAGGCGCGGTCGGCATAGCCGTCGCGGAACAGGACATGCATGACGCCGCAGGCGAAGGCGCCGTCGGTGCCGGGGCGCAGGATGATCTTGATGTCGGCCTGCTTCATGGTCTCGTTGTCGTAGATGTCGACCGCCGCGATCTTCGCGCCGCGCTCCTTGCGGGCGCGCGAGGCGTGCGTCATCACGTTGACTTGGGTGTTGACGGGATTGGTGCCCCAGATCACGACGAGATCGGACAGCGCCATCTCGCGCGGGTCGACGCCGGCGATCTTGCCGGTGCCGATCGCAAAGCCGATGCGCGCGACATTGGCGCAGATGGTCTGATAGAATCGCGAATATTTCTTCACATGCGTGAGACGGTTGAGCCCGTCGCGCATCACGAGGCCCATCGTGCCGGCGTAGTAATAGGGCCAGACCGATTCCGCGCCGAATTCGCGCTCGGCCGCATTGAAGCGGTGGCCGATTTCGTCCAAGGCCTCGTCCCAGGAGATCCGCGCGAACTGACCCGAACCTTTGGGGCCGGTGCGGCGCAGCGGATAAATCAGCCGCTCGGGGTGATGGATGCGCTCGGCATAACGGGCGACCTTGGCGCAGACGACGCCGGCGGTGTAGGTCTGCTTTTTCGAACCGCGGACCCGGCCGATGCTGCGGCCTTCGACCACCTCGACATCGAGGGCGCAGGCCGAGGGGCAATCATGCGGGCAGGTCGAATGGCGGATCTCGATCTTCGTGTCGATCTTGGCGTGCTGGTTCATGTCCCAGTTCGTAACACCAAAATACCGGCCAGCCGAGCGCATTTATCCGGCAAGCCCCATGCGATTTGCTCAAGCCCCGCGCGCGCCGGAGCTTCCTGCTGCGGTTGCGAAGGAAGCCCAGCGAGATGGCCGCGCTACGCAAAAGCGCAACCCGAGCTGCGCCTTTCGCTATTTGTGCAACTGGGTGAGACCGGTCGGCGGACCGTCGACAGCGGTCCAGCCGCCGTCGACGAACAGCGTGCTGCCGCTGACATAGCTCGCGGCGTCCGAGGCGAGATAGGCGACGGCGGTTGCGACCTCGTCGGCGCTGCTCCAGCGGTTGAACACGGTGTGGCCGGCGTAGAGATTGTAGATGTCCGGGCGCTGCTTGAAGGGGCCGGTCAGCGCGGTCTCGGCGATGCTCGGCGCGATCGCATTGACGCGCACGCCGGCGTGCCCGACCTCGGAGGCAAAGCCCTTCACCAGGAGGCCGATCGCCGCCTTGGTCGAGCCGTAGACGCCGAGGCCCGGCTCGATGGTCACCGCGCGGACCGAGGAGCAGGCGATGATGCTGCCGCCCTTCTGCGCGACCATGATGCGGCCGAAGGCCTGGAAGAAAAAGACCGTGCCCTTGACATTGAGGTTGAGAACGCGGTCGAGATCCTCCTCGGTGTAGTCGAGGATGGTCTTGCGGATGTTGAGCCCCGGTGTCGTCACGGCGATGTCGAGCCGCGGAAATTTCTGCATCACGGTTTTCGCGAGTGCGTCGACGTCCGCGGCGCTCGCAGCGTCGCAAGCCGCTGCTTCCGCCCAGCCGCCCCTCTCGCGAATGCCGGCGGCGGTCGCCTCCGCTGCGTCGAGCGCGCGATCGGCGCAGACGACGCGGGCACCGAGATCCGCAAGCGCTTCGGCCGACGACTTGCCGATGCCGGATGCGGCGCCGAGAACGAGCGCGGTCTTGCCGGTGAGATCGAAGAGCTTGCGATAGTCCGTCACTGACAATGTCTCCCTGGTGCGGCTAGCCCTTGTAGCCCATCAAGAGGCGCGGCAGCCACAGCGAGAATGCAGGGACGTAGGTCACGAACATCAGTGCTGCGATGAGCGCAGCATAGAACGGCAGGATGGTGCGCATCACCGCGCCGACCGAGATGCCGCCGATGGCGCAGCCGACGAATTGCGTGGTTCCGACCGGCGGCGTGTTGAGCCCGAGCGCGCAATTGATCAGCATCAGCATGCCGAACTGCACCGGGTCCATGCCCGCCTTCATCGCGATCGGCAGGAAGATCGGGGTGCAGATCAGGATGGTCGCCGCCATGTCCATGAACGTGCCGAGCACGAACAGGATGATGTTGATGAGCAGGAAGATCACCCAGGGCTGCGTCGACACCTTGCTCATCATCGCGCCGGCGAGATCCGCCACCTCGTAGAGTCCCATCAGGTACTGGAACATGGTGGAGACGCCGATCAAAAGCAGCACCACCCCCGTCGTCTTCACCGCCTTGGCGGCTGCGCGCAGGAAGTTGCCCCAGGTCATGGTGCGGTAGATGAAGAAGGTCAGCAGGATCGTGTAGGTGACGGCGATGGCCGCCGATTCGGTTGCCGTGAAGACGCCGGACAGGATGCCGGCCAGGATGATCCCGACGATCAGAAGTCCCGGCAGCGCGGCCGCCAGCGAGCGGACGACCTCGGCCCAGCCCGGGAACTTGCCGGCCGGATAGCCGCGCTTCACCGCGACTGCGTAGGCGGCAACCAGCATGCAGACCATCAGCACCAGCGCCGGCAGGAGGCCGGCGGCGATCAGCGCGCCGATCGAGACCTTGCCGCCGGCCGCCAGGGCATAGATGATCATGTTGTGGCTGGTCGGCATCAAGGCGCCCACGAGCGAGGCGTGGGTGGTGACGTTGACGGCGTAATCGGTGTCGAAGCCCTCCTTCTTCATCATCGGGATCATCACCGCGCCCATCGCCGACACGTCGGCCACGGGGGAGCCCGAGACGCCGCCGAACAGCGTGCAGGCGACCACGTTCGACATGCCGAGACCGCCGCGGATGTGCCCGACGAGGTTCTTGGCGAGCTGCACGATCTTGTCGGCGACGCCGCCATGCAGCATCAGCTCACCGCTGAAGACGAAGAACGGAATGGCGAGGAAGGAGAAGATGTTCATCCCCGACATCATCTGCTGGAAGATGACGGCGACCGGCAGGCCCTCGTAGAGGATGGTGCAGATGGCCGACAGGCCAATCGCAAAGGCGACCGGGACGCCGAGGATCAAAAAGCCGAAGAAGGTGGCGCCGAGGATGATCAGTTCCATGACGGGACGACCTCTTCGCCGCGCAGGAGAGCAATGATGTGCTCGATGGAAAATGAGACGATCAGGATGCCGGAGGCGATCAGCGGCACATAGCGGATCACTTCGGGCAGACCGAGATTGGGGATCTTCACGGTGCCGACCGACGCGCCGAGGATCCAGCCGTTATAGGCCATGGCAAGGCCGAACACGGCGACCAGAACGTGGATCACGATCTCGATCTTCTCCCGCACGCGATCCGAGAGCATGACCAGCAGGCTGTCCATGCCGATATGCCCGGCATCGCGTACGCCGACGGCGGCGCCGATCAGCGTGACGTAGAGAATCAGGACCAGTGCCAAATTCTCCGTCCAGGTCGGGCTGGAGTTGAGCACGTAACGTCCGAACACCTGGTAGAAGACGATGGCGACGATGACGAGCAGGCCGGTCACCGACAGGTACATGCCAAGGCGCGCGATGGGGGCATTGATCCGCGACAGCAAGCCCGTGGACGGGCGTGCCGCTACGGCCCCCTGCTCGTGACTTGCGACGTGTGGGTCTGTCATCCCGCGCCTCCTTTCGGGGTCGTCCGGTGCCGCCTCGCGGCGACGCCGGACCCGATCCCCTGACTTGTCTTACTTCGTGTCCTGGATGCGCTTGACGAGGCTCTGCAGCTTCTCGTCGCCGGCGAACTTCTGGTAGACCGGCTTCATCGCATCGACGAACTCCGCCTTGTTGCCGATCGTGATCACCTGGACGCCGGCGGCCTCGACGGTCTTGCGGGCGGCCTGCTCGCGCGCGTCCCAGAGCTTGCGCATCACGGGCACCGATTCCTTGGCTGCCTTGCGGACCATCGCCTGGTCCTCCTTGCTCAGCGTGTCCCAGACCTTTTTCGAGATTACGAGAACTTCGGGCGCGAGGGAGTGCTCGGTGATGTTGTAGAACTTGGCGGCTTCGAAGTGACGGGAGGATTCGTAGGACGGCCAGTTGTTCTCGGCGGCGTCCACGAGGCCGGTCTTGAGCGCGGTATAGACCTCGCCATAGGGCATCGGCGTCGGGTTGGCCCCAAGGCTCTGGATCATGCCGACCCACAGGTCGGATTGCTGGACGCGGATCTTCAGGCCCTTCAGGTCAGCCAGCGATTTGACCGGCCCCTTGACGGTGTAGATCGAGCGCGCGCCGCTGTCGTAATAGGCAAGGCCGACCAGACCCGCGGGCTCCATGGCTGCCAGGATCTCATCGCCGATCGGACCGTCGAGCACGGTGCGCATGTGCTGCGTGTCCCGGAAGACGAAAGGCAGGCACAAGGCGATGGTCTCGGGCACGAAATTGTTCAGCGGCGATGCGTTGATCCGCATCATGTCGAGCGCGCCGATCTTGAGTTGCTCGATCGTGTCCTTCTCCGAGCCCAGGGCGCCGTTCGGAAACACCTTCACGCCGAGCTTGCCGCCGCTCGCCGCCGCGAGCTGCTGGCCCATGAACTTGACCGCCTCGACGGTCGGATAATCGGCGGGGTGAACGTCGGCAGAGCGGAAATCGCGCGCGGTGGCCAGGGGTGCTGAGACCGCCAGTGCAACGGCTGTGATGATACCGGTGAGCGTCTTCATTTGGGCTTTCCTCCTGGGTTAATTGGATTGATTGTATCGTTGTCGGCCCGGCTGCAGGCCGCCTTGGGTCGCTCCGCTTCAGGTGTGAAGTCAAGCGCCAATGTCGTCCCTAGGGCGGGCGGCATTCTCTGTCCAAGCCAAATCCGGCATCGATCGATGCAAGACTTGCATCGATCGATTTCTGGCGCAATTCGCACTATGGTGGGTATGGCGGGCGGGCTCGACGTCGCTGGCCGGTGACTTGACGCCTCCAATCGCAAGTGCGCTCCCTCTCGCGCTTGCGGGAGAGGGCTGGGGAGAGGGTGTTTCCGCGCCGGGACAATCCCTAGAGGAGAAAAGCCTCACCCGCGCCTAAGCCTGTCATCGGGCGGCCCTTCGGCGCGACCCGGTGGACGCGACCTCTCCCGCATCCGCCTTCGCCAAAGGCTTCGGGGGACAAGAGCGGGAGAGTTTGGACCGAGCCCGCGGCGAGCAATTCCAATGCCACCGGGTTCAGGCAGACGGCGTCACTCGCCGTCGAGGCCGCTCTCGGCGAGCTCGCGCAGCGCGTCGGTATCCAGCACGACGATGGCGCCGTGCTCGAGGCGGACCCAGTTTCGGCCGGCCCAGGCACGCAATTGCTTGTTGATGCTCTCGCGCGTCATCCCGACCATCTCGCTGATCTCCTGCTGCGTGATGGCGAGCGTGCCGCTGCCGGAATCGAACTTGCGCTCTTCAGTGAGACCTAGCAGCGCACTGGCAAGCCGGCCCGGCAAATTCTGCAGGATCACCTGCTCGACCTGCTGACTGGTCCAGCGCAGACGCGCGCACAGCAGCTCGATGAATTTCATCGCCAGCGCCGGCTGGCTCTTCACGAACGGCAGGAAGTCTCGGCGATCGATGACGTAGAGCTCGCAATTGGTATTGGCGGTCGCATCCGCCGACCTGGGCGCCCCGTCGAGCACGGCGATCTCGCCAAAGATCTCTCCCGGACCGATCAGATTGAGGATCGCGTTCCGTCCGTCAGGCGAGGAGGAGGAAATCTTCACCGTGCCAGAAATCACCGCGAACAGATTGTTGCCGGGATCGCCCTTGGCGGCGATCGTGGCGCCACGCTTGACGTTGGTGTGCTTGGCGTAGCGGCAAAGCTGATCGAGCGCCTCCGGCTCCAGATCCGCGAAGATCGGGTGCTTGCGCAGGACCGATAGTTTGTTGCCCGCCTGTTGTCGGGGGTCGCCGGTCTTGTCCTGAGGCACGCCGGAGCTCCTAAGACTACGAGGCATCGAGTTCCTGCGTAGTCAACGTTACCAGGCATTTCAACCGGAAAGCACGCGCTCGATTTGAGCCAAATGCCACGAAAAGGCCGGTAACGTCGGAAGTCAGCAGCCGAAAGCTGCGGCGATGCGTCTTCTTCGACGCAGAGTTGCGGATTACGCAAACCGCGATTGCGTCGAGACGCTGCCGAGGGCCAGCGGCCGCCTGGGCAAGTATCGGCCCTGGCGCGCTGGACTCGGACCTAGACCTGAAGAAGCTTCAGAGCCTGGAATCCGGATCGAGCCGGCCCGCGCCGGTTTGCCGGTCGGCCTAAGCCAAAGCTACGGCGAACGCGACGAAGATCGCGACGACGATAACGGTCACCAGCAACGCGTCAGCAGGCATCATCCCCTCCCGGATTTGTCTCCGGCATGATTTTGCGGGGGCGTGGCCGCCGTCATTGATCGGGATCAAATTGCCGCGAGCGTCGCGGACAGGAGGTCAGGCTGCGGCGATGGCCTCGACGCGAGCGGGATCGAGCAGGCTGATGCCGCCGTGAATGATCTCGATCACGCCGAGACGCTCCAGCTTGGTAAAGGTGCGGCTGACGGTCTCGATGGTCAGGCCGAGATAATCGGCAATGTCCTGGCGGCTCATCGGAAGCGCGACCATGTCGGACGGACCCTTGAGCGCGACCAGCCGCTCACGCCAGCCGAGCAAAAAAGTCGCGACCTTCTCGTCGGCCGAGCGGCGGCCGAGCAGAACCATATGGTCGCGCGCCTGACTCAACTCGCGAACGGCCAGCTCGTTGATGCGCCTGAGCAATTGCGGCCGCTCTTCGGTGAAGCGGCCGAATGGCCCTCTTGGGAATTGGCACACGTTCACCACGCCGATCGCATCGGCCGAAAAATTGTGCCGGCCGGACAGATTCATCCCCAGGAAATCACCGGGCAAGGCAAAGCCGACGATTTGCCGCCGGCCGTCGGGCAGCAGTTTGTAAAGCCGCATGACGCCTTCGAGGACGTTGTAGAACGAGGTCGTGATGTCCTCCTCGGAAAACACGGTCTCGCCCGAATCAAAATGGACGCGGCGGCCGAGATGCTCGAACTCCCGGAGTTCGGCTGCATCGAGCGACGAGCAGACCGCCGCTCCGCGCACGGCACAATCGTCGCAAAAATGCCCGTTCGGCTCACTCGTGACCACGGAAGGCTTCATCCACCGCTCCCCCGCGCCGGCCGCTCCCGACGTCAGGCCGAGTCCACCGCGCGGCTGCATTTTACTGCACCGAACCGCAGCCGATTGACCCAGATCAAATTAGAGCGGCATCGCCGTCATATTCTGCTTCCACGGTTCGACGGGATGATTTTTCCATGCTGCAAAGCGCACGGCGCCACGGCCTGATTGGGCTGCTTCTGATCACGCCTGCGCTAGCGGCCCCGACCGCCGAACAACGCGGCAAGGCTTTTGCCCGAGCCAATTGCGCACGCTGTCACGCGATCGACCGTGCCTCCAAGAGCCCCCTGGAGATCGCACCTCCGCTACGCAACCTGCATCGGCGCTATCCGATCAACAGCCTTGGCGAAGCGCTGGCCGAGGGGATCTCCACCGGACATTCCGACATGCCGGCCTTCGAGCTCAGCCCGGACCAGATCCACGACCTGCTGTTCTACCTGAAGACGCTGGAATAGTCGGCCTCACACCGCCTGCACGGTCCACCCGATCAGTTCCTTCGCGATGCGTGCGAAGGCCGTATCGAAGGCGGCGACTGAAGCGGCCGGATCGACCTTGTCGAGCTTTTCGCTGGTCTCGATGAGCCGCGATGCGATCACCTTGCCGTTCTTGTCGACGATCCGCGCCGACAATCCGATCTCGGCCCGAGCCTCCCCATCCGTCGCGATCCGAAAGCGCCGGATGTCGATCAAGAGCTGGTAATCCGCCGGCCCGAGATCCGTCGTGCGCAGCGGGGCGTGGGCGATGTCGTAGTTCTCGAAACTGTCGATCAGGCGTGCCTGCACCAGCTTCGGAATGCTGTCAGCCCAGAGGAAGTCCGCAAAGCCCGGGCTGTCCCCGCTGGGCGCGAACAGCATGCGCTGGGTCTGCAGCATCGCCACCGCCGTCGGCTCGGGAATTGCCAGGGACGCGGACAGCGTTTTGCCGGCCGGCCCGAGATTCTGTGGCGTGCGCAGGTCGTAGGTGACCTTCTGCGCGGGCGTGCCGCCGCCGGTCATCTTGTCGAGGCCCGCCAGGATGCCGTCGACCTTGCCGGTGTTGCGCGCGAGGCCGTCGGAGAAGGTCTTGAAATTGGCGATGGTGTCCTTCAGCGGGCCGGAACTGTCCTGAAGCACCGTGTCGACCCGCCGCAGCGCATCCCGCGCCGCTTGCGTCATGCTCTGGCCGGCTCCGGCCTCCGCGATCAAGGTCGGCAGCTCGCCGGACCTGGCGACGATCACGCCGCCCTCCAACGTCACCACGGGAACGCCGGTCAGGCCCTGGAATTCGAGCCCGACCTTGGTGTCGGCACGCACCGGCGTCGCAGTTGCAACCGAGATCGTGGCATTGACGAAGCGCGGGTTATCAGGCGCTAGCCCGAGCTGGGTGACCTCCCCGACCCGAATGCCGTTGAACAGCACGCCGGCGCCGACGAGGAGGCCGGGCACCGGCCCCTGGAATTGCACGTGGTAGTTCGTGCGCGGCCCGATGCCGCCAGTGTTGTTCAGCCAATAGACGAAGCCGAACACCGCGACGATCGCGGCCAGCACGAAACTGCCGATCAGCACATAGGGAGCGCGGGTTTCCATCTCTCATCTCATCTCGTGTTGCAGCATCTGCGAGCGCTTGCCGTGAAAATAGGCGCGCACCCAGGGATGCTCGGATTGCAGCAATTCTCGCATCGGGCCGATCGCCACGATCTTGCCGTCGGCGAGCGCGGCGACGCGGTCGCAGACCGTGGTCAGGCTCGCGAGGTCATGGGTCACCATGAACACGGTGAGCTCCAGGGTCTTTTGCAGCGTCTTGATCAGCGCGTCGAATTCGCCGGCGGCGATCGGGTCGAGGCCCGAGGTCGGTTCGTCCAGGAACAGGATCGGTGGATCGAGCGCGAGCGCGCGCGCCAGCGCCACGCGCTTGGTCATGCCGCCGGACAGCTCCGTCGGATATTTGTCGGCGTCCTCGGCACGCAGACCGACCATTTCGAGCTTGGCGATCGCGATCTCGTCCATCAACTCCTGCGACAGGACGAGATTTTCGCGCAAGGGAAACTGGACGTTCTGGCGCACCGTCAGCGAGGAGAACAGCGCGCCCTGCTGGAACAGGATGCCCCAGGCCATCGCCGCGCCTCGGCCGTGGCCGCCGGTGGGTTGTCCCATGACCTCGATGATCCCGCTCCGGGGCGGGATGAGGCCGATGATGGTCCGCATCAAGACCGACTTGCCGCCGCCGGATGCGCCCACCAGCCCGAGAATCTCGCCGCGGCGGACGTCGAGCGACAGATGGTCGAGCACGGTCTGACGACCGAAGCCGACCACGAGATCGCGGACGCGGATCGCGAACTGATCTTGCGAGTCTTCCATCGTCACATTCCGATCGAGGCAAAGAAGATAGCGAACAGGCCGTCGAGCACGATCACCAGGAAGATCGATTTCACCACCGACGTCGTGGTCTGCCGCCCCAGCGACTCCGCGCTGCCCTTGACGCGCAATCCCTCGCTGCAGGCCACGATCCCGATCACCAGCGCCATGAACGGCGCCTTCAGGATGCCCACCTCGAAATGCGCGACGGAAATCGCCTCGTGCAGCCGCGCGATGTAGATCGCCGGCCCCATGTCGCCATAGAACTGCGCGACCAGCCCGCCGCCATAGAGCGCGGCAATCGATCCGATGAAGGTGAGGATGGGCAGCGCAATGACCAGGGCCGCGACGCGCGGCAGGATCAGGACGTCGATGGGATCGAGCCCCATGGTCGAGAGTGCGTCGATCTCTTCGCGCATCTTCATCGAGCCGAGCTCTGCGGTGTAGGCGCTGCCTGACCTGCCGGCGACCATGATGGCGACGATCAGCACGCCGAGCTCCCGCAGCACCAGGATGCCGACCATGTCGACCGTATACGACTCCGCGCCGAATCTGCGGAAGTGGAAGAAGCCCTGCTGCGCGATGATGGCGCCGATCAGGAAGGTGATCAGCGTGACGATGGGGATCGCCTGCCAGCCGATGCGATGGAGCTGATACACCAGGGAGGTCAGCCGCAGCGAACGCGGCCGGCGCAGCACGCCGACGACGGCCATGAACAAGGCGCCGAGCATCTGAAGGAAGATCGTGATGTCTTCCCGCGCCCCGACCGTGGACTTGCCGAGCTCGCCCAACCTCGCCAGAACCGGATTGGGCGCAGCGCTTGGAGCTGGCGTGCGACGGTTGACCTGGCGCACCTCGTCCATCAGCCCGCTGAAATGATCGGCGACGCCGACGAACTCGGCCGACCTGCCGGACGATGCGGCCCTGCGCGAGAGCTTCTCCAGGACCCAGGCGCCGAGCGTATCGAGCGCGCTGATGCCCGACAAGTCCAGCGTTACGGCGCGCGAGCGATCGACGTCGCCCCCGACCGACCGCGACAGCGTCTCCAGCGACACCACGTTCGCGGCGGTCCATGGCCCCTCGGGGCGCAATTTCAGCACGTCGTCGGACGGCGTCGCGTGCAGCAGCGGTTCGTGGTTCACGCCTTCCACCTCATCGGGACAGTTGGTCCCTTCAGCCGGCATTTCTAGGCCAGCATCTGGCGGTCGGATTGACCTGTCTCAAGACTCTGAGCGGGCTCCGCCTCTTGACGCAAATCAAGCGCGATCGCGCGAGCCGGTCTTAGGCTCGCTCGGATGCAATGAGGACACCAATCCATGTTCGACAGTGACAGGATGAGCGAGGAATTGCGGGCGCTGCAGGTCGACGTCACGCGCCTGTTGAGCACCGCCGGCGAGGAGATGTTCGAGAGCTCGAAAGCTCGCACCGAAGCGCTCGCCGATCAGATCAGGGCCGCGCTCGCCGAGCTCGGCGAGACCGTCGAACAAGAGGGGGAGCAGCTCCAGGGCCTCGTTGCGGAGCGCCCGATCACCTCGCTCGCCTCCGCCTTCGCGCTGGGCGTAGTCGTCGGCTTCATGCTGAGGAGACACTAGGTGAATACCGAGAATGTCGTCAAACATCTGCGCGTGCTGTGGCGAACCGACAGGATCATCGCGGACATCAGGCTGCGCCATTTGCTGATCGGCCTCGGCCTGCGCGCCTTTGCGGCGCTGATCGCCGCGTTCGGGCTCCTGATGCTGGAGCTGGCGGCCTATTTCGCGCTGGTGCAGATCTGGAGCGCGATTGCCGCGTCCGCCATCCTCGGCGCCGTCAACTTCGTCATCGCGGCCGCTCTCTTCCTGATCGCCGGCCGCGCCCCGTCAGGGCGTG
Organism: Bradyrhizobium sp. CCBAU 11357; assembly: GCF_028128865.1. Classification (NCBI taxonomy): domain Bacteria; kingdom Pseudomonadati; phylum Pseudomonadota; class Alphaproteobacteria; order Hyphomicrobiales; family Nitrobacteraceae; genus Bradyrhizobium; species Bradyrhizobium sp. CCBAU 11357. The sequence goes on from NZ_LBJW01000103.1 coordinate 184,948, forward strand.
ACATCGAGCTCGCCAGCGAAATTCACGACACTTCGATCGAAGCCCTCCAGCTCGAGGCACGAGCGCTCCAGGCCCAGGTGTCAGGCGCGGTGCATCATCCGCTCAGCACGATCGTGCCGGTGCTGGTGCCGCTGATTGCGATCATCATCAAGAATCTGCGGACGACGGCCAGGACGTCAAACGATGCAAGTTCGGCCGAGGCACAATCGTAGCTGACGCGCTCAGAGCTTCAGCCTGACGTCGCAGATTTCAGGCTCGGCCGGGTCCGGCTTGACCTCGAAGCCGAGCTGCCGGCACATGTCGAGCATCACGGTGTTCTCCTGCAGCACGTCGCCCGATATGGTCTTCAACCCTTCCGACCGCGCGTAGTCGATGATCAGCTGCATCAGGGCCCAGCCGAGCCCCCTGCCCTTGAGGTCGGACCGCAGCAGGATCGCGTATTCGCCGGTCTCGTAGATCGAGTCGGAATGGAGCCGGACCACGCCGACCATTTCGCCGGTAGCCTCGTCGAACGCGATGAAGGCCATCGCGCGCGCATAGTCGAGCTGGGTCAGGCGTGCGATGAATTCGTGGGTGAACTCCTTCATCGGGGCAAAGAAGCGCAGGCGAAGGTCGTGCGCCGTGACGTGACGCAGGAATTCGTGGATGGTCGGCTCGTCCTCGGGACGCAGGGGCCGGACCAAGATGCGCCAATCGTCCTTGAGCTTGAGGCGCCGCTCCCATTGCGACGGATAGGCACGAACGGCGAAATTGGCAGGGCCAGAGCCGGCGAACTTCCGCTGCGGCGGCTCGACCGCGACGCGCGCATCTACCGCGGTCACGCCGGTTTCGTCCGCCAGCAGCGGATTGATGTCGAATTCGCGTATCTCGGGAATGTCGGCCGCCATCTGCGCCAGCTTGACCAGCACCATGGCGACGGCATCCTGCTTGACCGCCGGCACGTCGCGATAGGCCTTTAGCAGCCGCGACACACGCGTGCGATCGATCAGATCGCGAGCCAGTTGCAGGTCGAGCGGCGGCAGCGCCAGCGCCTTGTCGTTGATGATCTCCACCGCCGTGCCGCCGCGGCCGAAAACGACCACCGTGCCGAAGGTCGGATCGTCGGCGAGACCCAGGATCAGCTCACGAGCCTTTGCCTTGACGACCATGGCCTGGACGATGACGCCGCCGATGCGGGCCTCGGGCCGCAGCTTTCTGGCTCGCGCAAGAATGTCCGTGGCCGCCGCACGCACGGCCTCCGAGGTCGTCAGATTGAGCACGACGCCGCCGACATCGGATTTGTGGGTGATGTCCCGCGACAGGATCTTCAGGACGACGGTGCCGCCTTGCGCGAAGATGTCCTTTGCATAGGTCACCGCCTGCTCGACATCGGCTGCCGCATAGGTCGGCACCATCGCGATGTCGTAGGCTTCGAGCAGGTGCTTGATCTCGACAGGCTCGAGCCACTGGCGGCCATCCGCGATCGCGGCCGTGACGATCTCTCTGGCGCCCCTGGCATCCGGAACGAACGTATCGGGCATCGCGGGAGGGACCTGGCTCAGCTCCTCCACGACTTCGCGGTGCCGGACCAGATGCATGAAGCCGCGCACGGCATCGTCCTCGGTGGGATAGTTCGGCACGCCGGCGCTGGAGAGTGCCTGGACGATGTGCTGATCGGCGCCGACCCAGGCCGCCAGCACGGGCTTTGCCCATCGGCGGTGCTGCTCGCGATACTTAGCCACGAGCTCCGTCACGGTCTTGGCGATCTCGGCGGCCGATGCGATTGCCGTCTGCACGTTGAGGACGAGAACTGCGTCGTTGTCGCGGTCGGCCAGCAGTTCCTCCAGCGCCGCCGCGTAGCGCGAGGCGTCGGCGTCGCCCACGATGTCGACGGGGTTTGCACCCGACCAGGTCGGCGGCAGCGCCGCATCGAGCTTCCTGCGCGTATCGGTCGAGATGGTTGCCGGAATACCTCCGAGCTCGACCAGGCGATCGACGGCAAGGACGCCGATGCCGCCACCATTGGTCAGGATGGCGAGACGCTTGCCGGTCGGCGATTCGACGCGGCCGAGTGTCTCGGCACAATCGAACAGCTCGCGCAGGTCGGACACCCGCAACACGCCCGCGCGGCGGAACGCCGCATCATAGACAGCGTCGGCACCGGCGAGCGCCCCGGTATGCGTGGCGGCGGCCTTCGCACCCTGCGCCATGCGGCCGGACTTCACCACCACGACCGGCTTCACCCGCGCGGCCGCGCGCGCCGCCGACATGAATTTGCGCGCGTCCTTGATCGCCTCGATGTAGAGCAGGATCGCGCGGGTCTTGTGATCCATCGCGAAATGATCGAGCAGATCGGCAATGTCGACGTCGATCTGATCGCCGATCGAGACGATGCCGGAGAAGCCGACGCCGCGCTGCGCGGCCCAATCCACCATTCCGGCGGCAATGGCGCCCGATTGCGAGATCAGCGCGAGGTTGCCGGCCCGCGGCATGTGCGCGGCGAAACTGGCATTCAGGCTGACGCCCGGCATCATGATGCCGAGGCAGTTCGGTCCGATCAGCCGCATGCCGTGTTTGCGCGCGGCAGCGCTGGTCGCCTCGTGCAGCGATCCCGGTCCCTGGCCGAGCCCGGCCGAGACGATCAGCGCCCCCGCAGACCCACGGCGCCCGGCCTGGTCGACGATGCCTGGTATCTCGCCCGCGGGCGCGGTGACGACGACGAGCTCGGGCACGAAGTCCAGCCTGTCCAGGCTCTTCACCGCCGCGATGCCGCCGATCTCGGCGTGGCGCGGATTGACGAGGCCAAACCGCCCCTTGAATCCGGCCTTGCCAATGTTCTCCAGGACGGCGCGTCCCACGGACGCCGGACGCGCGCTCGCGCCGACGAGCGCGACCGAGCGCGGCGACAGCAGGTTGTTCAGACGATAAGTCGACATGAAAACAAATGCACCGCCTCGGCGGCGGTTCCGATGATTGACGATCCGGCTGGACGAAGAGGCCTAGTGCGAGATCATAACCCAGCACGGTGGCTGGCCAATGACGGTCTTTGTCACACCGCCCCACACGATCTCGTTCAGGCGCGAATGATGATAGGCGCCCATCACGATGGCATCGATGCCATGGGAATTCGCCCAGCTTCCCAGTACTTTGCCGGTCGAGCTGCCGCCCCCCTTCGTGGTTTCGAACGAGGCAAAGACGCCGTGTTCCCGCAAATGGTCGACGAGCGCCGCTCCGGATTGCAGGACCGCGTCAGTCTTGTCCTCCGCTACGGTCAGCACACGAACCGAGGTGGCAGCCTGAAGAATGGGCAACGCATCTCCCGCCGCACGCGCGGCCCGTGCGGAATGATCCCAGGCAATCACGACGTTCTCGACTTCGGGCCGGAGCTCGTCGGCGCGATGTTCGGGACAGAGCAGAAGCGGCCGTCCGGATTCGAACAACAACGCTTCGATGATGGCCTCCGTTCGACTGTCGTGCGGCTTCACGGGAACCAGCGTGAGGTCGCTGAAGCGAGCGTGCTCGGCCAGGATCGCTCCGATCTGATCCGCGGGCACCTTGCCCGACCGGCTCTGGGCGCGGATGTTGGCGCGGGAAGCCGCATTGCTGAAGGCATTCAGCAGCTGGTGCATGTCGCTGGCCTGGCGGCCGGCCTGCACGGAAGCGCGATCGTCGGGCAACATCACCTTCGGCCGCTCGAAGACATCTTCCTCGAGCGCGAGCGCGGTGATCCTGGCGCCGAGATCGGCGGCCACAGCAACGCATTTCTCGATCGCAACCAGGGCTGGCCCGCGCGGCTGGCCGACAAGGGGCAGAAACACATCCTTGATGGGCATCGGAATTCTCCTGAGCCACCATCATAGGCCGGCTGTCGTCGAGACCCTTGATCCGCGTCAAAGCACGAGATTCCCAAACGACCGGGACGCGCGTTGAGCAAGATCAAGGACTGGCCGCGATCGCGTTCTAGGGGTTAACCTGGTTGCGGCCGGACCGCCCTCCGACGCACCGAACGAGCCAGGAATGACTGACGATTCAGCAACCCAGGACCGGATCTTTGCGGCTCTCACGTCCGCCATGCAGCCTGACGTGAAGCGGATCGACACACACGCAGCTTCGGTGCTTCTCTACGGTGACCGAGCGCTGAAGATCAAGCGCGCCGTCCAATTTCCCTTCCTCGACTATTCGACGCTCGAGAAGCGCAAGGCGGCCTGCGAGGAGGAGATCCGGATCAATCGGCCCCTGGCGCCGCAGATCTATCATGGCGTCGCGGCGATCACGGAAGAGCCGGATGGATCGGTGAAGGTCGACGGCGCCGGCCGGCCGATCGAGTATGCGGTCGATATGTCGCGCTTCGACGAAAGCAGGACGCTGGATCATCTGGCCAAGGCCGGCCTGCTGGACGCGAAGCTTGCCTCGGCCGCGGCCGACGCAATCGCGGCGTCGCACGTGGCGGCGACACGCGCGGACGGACAAGCGTGGGTCTCCTCCATCCCGGCCCTGATCGACGGCAACACGGATGGTCTGCGGGCCGGCGGACATTTCGGCGCAGAGATCGAGCAACTCGGCAAGGCCTCGCACACGGCCCATCTGCGTATTCGCGCCCTGCTCGCAGAGCGCGGCCGCCGGGGCTTCGTGCGCCGCTGCCATGGCGATCTGCATCTGGCAAACATCGTCATGATCGATGATCGGCCCGTGCTGTTCGATGCGATCGAGTTCGATGCGCAGATGGCGACGGTCGACGTGCTCTACGATCTCGCATTCACGCTGATGGACCTGTTGCAGCATCATCAGCCGAGCGCGGCAAACATGGTGCTGAACCGCTATCTCGCCGCGACGCCGGCCGACAACCTCGACGCGCTCTCGACCCTGCCGCTATTCATGTCGATCCGGGCGGCGATCCGCGCCCAGGTGACCTTGGCGCGGCTCAAGCGGCCGCATTCCGACGGTCCCGGCATTTTCGACCAGGCACGACGCTATTTCGAGCTCGCAGGGATGCTGATCCGTCCTCCTGCTCCGCGCCTGATTGCGGTGGGCGGACTGTCCGGCACCGGAAAGACCGCCTTGGCGCACGCGCTCGCGCCGCTCGTCGCACCGGAACCAGGCGCCGTCGTGCTGCGTAGCGATCTCGTCCGCAAGCAGATGTTCGGGGTCGAAGACACCCACCGCCTGCCGCCTTCGGCCTATACGCCGGAGGTCACGGCCCGCGTCTACGACACGCTGGTCCAGCATGCCCGGCGCGTGCTGGCGCAAGGCCATTCGGCGATCATCGACGGCGTATTCGCGCGCGAGGACGAACGCGACGCGATCGCGGCTCTGGCGCGCGAGCGCAACGTGGCGTTGAACGGGCTGTTCCTGGTCGCGGACCTTGCGACCCGGAAGGCGCGCATCGGCGGCCGCCGGGGAGACGCATCGGACGCCACGCCGGAGGTTGCCGCGCTGCAAGAGCACTATAATATCGGCCATGTCGGCTGGGCGATCATCGATGCATCCGGGACGCTAGAGCAGACGCTTCAGAACTGCCGAAGCGCCATCGCTGAGGGGCAAACAAGGCAATCAGACTGATGCAGGCAAGGAAGTCGCGACCCACCACGCGCTCGACGGCGACCACGCATGCCGTGCCGGCAACGCGGCGCAGCGCGCTGCCGGCCTGCCTCAGCCCCGGCATGGCCTGCGACACGGCCTTCCGGATCATCGCCCGCCGTCACCTCGACGCTGTGATCGCTCAGCACGACGGCACCTGCCGCGGCGATCCCGATGCGCTGCACCAGATCCGGATCGCCCTGACGCATCTGCGGACTGCCATCCGCTTCTTCTCGCCGATGGTCGACGATGCGCTGCGGCCGGAGGTCTGGGCCGAACTGAAATGGCTGAACGGTCAGCTCGGCATGGTGCGGGACCTCGACGTGGCCATCGAGCGGATCGTCGCGGAGAGTGGCACCGAGCTCGCCGTGGTCGCCGAGCTTCAGCGCTGGGACGAGAAGCGCGCGGAGAGTCACCGGCTGCTGGCGCGCGCGCTGCAATCCGCGCGGTATCGCCGCCTGGTCGAGCAAACCTCAACCTGGATCGAAAGCGGACCCTGGTCGACCCGCCGCAGCAAGGAAGCCATCCGGCTGCGCCGCCGCACCCTCGCCGACCATGCGACGGAACGGCTGACCGAGTGGGAGACGACGCTGCTCAAGAAGGCCCGGAGGCTGAAGAAGCTCGATGTCGAGAAACGTCACAAGCTGCGCCTCCTCAACAAGCGGATGACCTATTCGGTCGAGTCGCTTGCGGATCTGTTCGCCGATGGGGCGGCGAAGCAGAAGTCCATCCTCAAGCAATTGCGCAAGGCACAACGGTCGCTCGGACAATTGAACGACGATGCACGCGGACAAGCATTGGCGGCGTCATTGAATGGCGCCGGCCTCGAAGCCAGTAATCGATTCCTCGATCGCAAGCGGGAAAAGAAGCTGTTGCGGAAGGCCTCGGAGGCCTACCGGAAACTGGACAAGACCAAACCGTTCGGCTCCTCGGATCTCGCGCCGGGTTCGGAGCCGGAGGCTTAGGGATCGTCGCCGCGGAGAACCAAGCTGATCGCGGCAGAGTTCAGCTCGGAATGACGGCGGTGGCTTCGATCTCGACGCGCGCCGCCTTCTCGACGAGGCGGACGACCTGAACCAGCGCCATCGCCGGATAGTGCGCTCCGAAGACGTCGCGGTAGACCTTGCCGAGCTCCTTCAGATTGGCCAGGTACTCGTCCATGTCGACGACGTACCAGGTCAGCCGCACGAGGTGCTCGGGCCGGGCACCGGCCTCGGCCAGGATCGCGGCGATGTTGTCGAGGGTCTGGCGCACCTGCGCGACGAAGCCGTCCGCAAGACGCTCCTCCGCGTCCCAGCCGATCACCCCGCCGGTGACGACGATGCGTCCCTCGGCAGCGATGCCGTTGGCATAGCCCTTTGGCAGCGGCCAGCCTGACGGCTGCAGGATCTGCGCCTTGATGCGCGTTCCATCCTCGGCTGCGGTTGGCAGCACCGCGAGTTGCGGGCTTTTCGGCGTCGTCACTGACAATTCTCTATCCTTCTCTCATTCCGCGGCGACGCCCGAGGACGTCACTGCAGCCTGCGCCAGCTGCCGCAGGGCAAAGCGCTTCAGCTTGCCGGTCTCGGTCTTCGGCAATTGCGCCACGAACTCGATGGCGCGTGGATATTTGTACGGCGCGATCTCGCGTTTGACATGCTCCTGCAACTCGGCCACCAGCTGAGCGTCAGGCGTCACGCCGGGCGCGGCAATGACATAGGCCTTCACGATCATGCCGCGGGCCTCGTCGGGCGCACCGACCACACCGCATTCGGCGACCGCCGGATGCGTGAGCAGCGCCGCTTCGACGTCAGTCCCCGCGATGTTGTAGCCGGCCGACACGATCATGTCGTCGGAGCGCGACTGGTACCAGAAATAGCCGTCGCTATCCATCAAATAGGTGTCGCCGGTGATGTTCCAGCCGTTCTGGACGTATTTCCGCTGCCGCTCGTCGGACAGATAGCGGCAGCCGGTCGGCCCGCGCACGGCGAGACGGCCCATCGTTCCCGGCGGCACATCGCGGCCCTCATCATCGACGATCTTGGCTTCATAGCCCGGCACGGGCTTGCCGGTGGCGCCGGGGCGGATCTCGTCCTCGGTCGCGCTGATGAAGATGTGCAGCATCTCGGTCGAACCGATGCCGTCCATCAGCTTGATCCCGGTCGCCTTGAGCCAGGCATCGAATGTCGGCTTGGGAAGGGTCTCGCCCGCGGAGACGCATTTGCGGAGCGAAGAAATGTTTCGGCCCGCGAGCTTGCCGAGCATGGCGCGGTATGCGGTCGGGGCCGTGAAGCAGACCGTGGTCTTGTACTGCTCGATCGCATTCAGAATGTCATCCGGCGTCGTCTTCTCGAGCACGACGAAGGAGGCGCCGATATGCATCGGAAACAGCACGCCGCCGAAGCCGAAAGTGAAGGCGAGCGGGGCCGAGCCGACGAAGCGATCCTTTTGCTCGGCGCGCAGGATGTTGCGTGCGTAGCCGTCGCAGACCGCGAGCATGTCGCGGTGGAAATGCATGGTGCCTTTGGGATCCCCGGTCGTGCCCGAGGTGAAGGCGATCAGGCAGATGTCGTCGGCGGCGGTATCGACGGCTTTGAACTCCGGGCTCGCATCCGCGATCAGCGCTTCGAGCGAATCCGCCGCGCCATTGCCCCAATAGATCACGTGTTTGAGGCCGGGTGCCGCAGCTTTCGCCTTCTCCATTTCCTCGGAGAGCTTACCGTCGCACAGCGCCAGCGTGATCTCCGCCTTCTGGATCGGATAGGACAGCTCCTTGGCGCGCAGCAGCGGCATCGTCGCGACGCAAATCCCGCCGGCCTTGATCACCGCGAGATAGGTCGCAACCATCATCGGGTTGTTGGCCGAGCGCAGCAGCACGCGCCCGCCGGTGACGAGACCGAGCTTGCCAACCAGCACATTGGCGATGCGGTTCACCAGCGCCTGCAGCTCGCGATAGGTGAAGCTGACGGCTGGGCTGATGACGCAAGGGGCATCGCCCTGGCCCTGCTCGACCCAGCGATCGAGGAAATAGCTGACGCAGTTCAGTCGCGGTGGATAGTGCAGCTCCGGCCGCGTGAAGATGAATTCGGGCCAGAGCTCGCGCGGCGGCAGGTGTTGCCGCGCGAACGTATCGACATGGGCCGTCGCGGCGCTGCCGTCAGACGAGCCCGTTACTTGAATCTTGGCGGCGTTGGCCATCGCACGCTCCTTTCAGCATGGATTGCACCCGGCAGCACGATCTGGAAAACATTTTAGGCTTAAAACAATTTCGCGCAATAGGGGATTTTGGGCATCCCGTGCTTTTTCATGCGGCAAAGGGGTGGGCGGCCTGTCGCGCCCGCACGGTCAGGGCCGGCGGCGGGCGGCCGATTTCTGCGCGGACGCCTTGGTCTTGGCGAGGAGGCGCATCAGTTCGCGCACGTCCTTCGGCGAGAGGTCGGCGAACAGATCGGCGATCCAGGCCTCGTGCTCGGCGGCCATCCTGCGGAACTCGGCACGCCCGAGCTTGGTCAGCCGGATCACCTGCACGCGACGGTCGGTCTCCGAGGTCCGCCGGTCGAGATGACCTGATTCCACCAACCGCTCCACGAGCCCGGTCACATTGCCGTTCGACACCATCATGCGTTTGGAGACATCGGAGAGCGTCATGCCGTCAGGCGCCTTGTCGAGCTGCGCCATCAGGTCGAAGCGCGGCAGCGTGACGTCGAACCGCTGCCGCAGCCGGCCGCGCACCTCGCCCTCGATCAGCGTCGTGCAGGTCAAGAGCCGCAGCCACAGCCGAAGCTCTTCGGCATGGTCCTCCGGTGTTTCGACGGCCTTGGTCTCGGAATCGAGCATGTCGATGCAGTCACTCACGGCCGGCATTGGCGCCGGCACGGATTCCCCAACATTTTGAGCTTCAAATAAATCCGAGCCGGCTGCAAGTCCAAAGCTGCAACAATCGACCGCACGCCGATTTCTTTAGGCTTCAAATAATTGGCGCGCGGCTTGCATGCACCGCTGCCCGCAGGATGCGACGCCTCGCGCTCGGCTTGCCGCGGCGGCCGTCATCGGCATAAGCTTTGGATTGGAGTACGTGGCTTGCAGCGCAAGCCAGTCGTCACGAGGGACAGATCATGAAGACGCAAATGACCTTGGCCGCAGCCGCGATGCTGCTCGGCACCGTGGCCACCCCTGCCCTCGCCCAGGAAAAAATCAAGCTCGGTGTGATCGTGACCCTGTCGGGACCCGCCGCAGCGCTGGGCCAGCAGGTTCGCGACGGCTTCGCGCTCGCCGTGAAGGATCTCGGCAGCAAGATGGGCAGCCGCGACGTCGAGCTCGTCGTCGTCGACGACGAGCTGAAGCCGGATGCAGCGGTGACCAAGGTGAAGGGCCTTCTGGAGCGCGAGAAGGTCGACTTCGTGGTCGGGCCGATCTTCTCCAACATCCTCCAGGCCATCCACCGGCCCATCACTGAATCGAAAACCTTCCTGATCAGCCCCAATGCCGGCCCGTCGACATTCGCCGGCAAGGACTGCAACCCGTTCTTCTATGTGACCTCCTATCAGAACGATCAGGTGCACGAGATCCTCGGCAAGGTCGCGCAGGATCGCGGCTACAAGCGCATGTACCTGATGGTGCCGAACTATCAGGCCGGCAAGGATTCGGTGGCAGGCTTCAAGCTCGACTACAAGGGCGAGATCGTCGAGGAATCCTACATGCCGCTGAACACGCTGGATTTCCAGCCGGAGCTCTCCAAGATCTCCTCACAGAAGCCCGATGCACTGTTCACGTTCATGCCGGGCGGCCTCGGCGTCAATCTCGTCAAGCAGTACCGGCAGGCCGGGCTCGCCGATACCATTCCAGTGCTGTCGGCCTTCACAGTCGATGAATCGACCCTGCCGGCGCAGCAGGATGCGGCGGTCGGCATGTTCGGCGGCGCGAACTGGGCACCCAACCTCGACAATCCCCAGAACAAGAAGTTCGTTGCCGCCTACGAGGCCGCCTACAATAGCGTTCCCGGCACTTACGCCTCCCAGGCCTACGATGCCGCGATGCTGATCGACAGCGCCGTCAAGGCCGTGAAGGGCGACCTTTCCAACAAGGACGCCGTTGGCGCCGCCTTGAAGAAGGCCGACTTCACCTCGCTGCGCGGGGCCTTCAAGTTCAACAACAACAATTATCCGATCCAGGATTTCTACCTGACCAAGGTCGCCAAGCGTCCGGACGGCAAGTTCCAGACCGAGATCGTGCAGAAGGTGTTCGAGAACTACGGCGACCGCTATGCCAAGGACTGCAAGGCGGCAAACTGAGCATGATCCGGACCCGAAGGGCCGCGGTAGCGCAAAATGCGCAGCGGTTTTCCGAACATGATCATGCTCTAACAAGAGCCGCGCAGCGCGTTACGGGAGGACTGCAATGAAGAACGAAATCACCGGGATCACGCGTGCCAATGAGGGAATCCAGGGCATTTCCTGGAACATCCTCGGCCAGACCTACGTGCCGAAGAGCTACGCCGAGAACAGCTTCTCCTGGCACGCAACGCTGCCGCCGGGCACCTTCGTGCCGCCGCACATTCATCCCGATCAGGATGAATATCTCTACATGCTGGAGGGAAAGCTGGATTTCGTGCTGGGCAATTCGGAGGCGCAGGCAACCGCGGGCGACCTGATCCGCCTCGGCATGGGCGTGCCGCACGGCATCTTCAACAAGTCGGAGCAGACCGCCAAGGTGCTGTTCTGGGTCTCGCCGAGCCGCAAGCTGTTCGACCTGTTCTGGGGCCTTCACAACATGAAGGAGCAGAAGCCGGAGGACGTCGTGGCCATGGCCGCCGAGTTCAACATCCACTTCCTGCCGCCGCCGCCCGGCAGCTAAAGCACGATGCGATTAGGATGGTTCGTCATCGCGCTTTAGGTTATTGTTTGAGCAAGATCTTTTCGGAAAACCGCTGCACGCTTTTCCGGATCATGCTCTAGCAGCCTATCTTAAGCGCGCACCGCCGCGAGTCCCGGCACCGCGGCGAAGCCCGCCTTGGTGGCATAGCCGCGTACGATGGCCTCGCGCTGGGAATAGCTCAGGACGTTGTCGACATTGTCGAAACCGTCGGGCGCGAGCTGCTCGACGGCGTCGATGACGCCCTCGGGGCCCCCGCGCCGGTTGGAGCGGACGATCTCGGCCGTCATCGGCAAGCGCTTCTTCTCGTACTCGAGCAAGGCCTGACGCGGGTGTTCGGCGCGCACCAGCGCATCCGCAAGGCAGCGCGCGTCGAGAATGGCCTGCGAGGCGCCGTTCGACCCCACCGGATACATCGGATGCGCGGCATCGCCGAGCAGGGTGACCCTGCCCGATGACCAATATGGCAAGGGATCGCGATCGCAGGTCGGATATTCGTAGAATTCGGGCGTTGCCGAGATCAGGCTCTTCACGTCGACATAGGGCACCGAGAAGCGCGCGACATGTGGCATCAGCTCTTCGCGGCGGCCCGGCCGCGACCAGTCTTCCTTCCGCGGCGGCGGCGCGTTGCCCTCGCCCACTTTCACCAGCACCGCCCAATTGGTCAGGCGGCTCGCCGGGCTCGATCCTTCCGCGATCGGATAGATCACCACCTTGGCGTTGAGACCGCCGGCCACGATCATCGATTTGCCCGTCAGGAACAGCGGCCAGTCACGCGCACCGCGCCACAGCATGAGGCCATTCCAGCACGGCGGCCCTTCGTTCGGAAACAGCGTCTCGCGGACGCGCGAGTGGATGCCGTCGGCACCGATCAGGATATCGCCGCGCGCGGTGTGGATATGGGCGCCGGAGCGATCGAAGAAATAAGCTGTGACGCCGCCCTCGTCCTGCGTGAAGGCGCCGAGCCGGCAGCCGGTGTGGATCGCCTGAGCCCCCAACCGCTCCTCGACGGCGCGATGGATGACGCCCTGAAGGCGGCCACGATGGATCGAGAATTGCGGCACGTCGTGGCCGGCGTCGATGCCGCGGGCTTCGCGCCAGACCTCCTGGCCGTGGCGGTTGAGATAGTAGAGCTGGTCGGTGCGAACAGCGACGTCGTCGAGCTTCTGCAACAGGCCGAGGCCGGCCAACTCCCGCATGGCATGCGGCAGCGTGTTGATGCCGACGCCGAGCTCGCGAATGGTGTCGGCCTGCTCGAAGATCTCGCAATCCAGGCCGCGCGAGCGGAACATCAATGCCGTGGTGAGACCACCGATCCCGCCACCGACGATAATCGCCTTCATCGCCCTAACTCCACTCGAAACACAGGCAATGAGTTAACGTCGCACGGGCGGTCACTCCGCCGCAAGCGGCTTTGTCGCCTCCGCCTTGAGCTCGGCCCGGGTCTTGGGCTTAGCCTTAATTCTCAGCTCCTCGAGATCCTGCCGGTCGCGCACGCTGTTGCGGAAAATCTGATCTTTTCCGGGCAGATATTGCGGGGGACAGAAGGCGTCGTTTGCCCCGTACCAGGCCGCCGCCTTCATGGTGAAGAAGGGGTCGACGAGATGGGGACGACCGAGGGCGACGAGATCGGCCCGGCCGGCGGCCAGAATGGTGTTGGCCTGGTCCGCCGTCGTGATGTTGCCGACGCACATCGTGGCGACACGCGCCTCGTTGCGGACCTGGTCGGAGAAGGGCGTTTGGAACATGCGTCCATAGACCGGCTGCGAATGGCGCACAGTCTGGCCGGTCGAGACGTCGACGAGATCGACACCCGCCTCGGCAAAAGCGCGTGCGATGGCGACGGCATCATCGCCGGTGATGCCGCCGTCCGCCCAATCGGTCGCCGAGATGCGCACCGACATCGGCTTGTGCGACGGCCAGACCGCGCGCAGCGCCTCGAAGATCTCGAGCGGGAACCGCAGGCGGTTGGCGAGTGAGCCGCCATATTCGTCGTTGCGGGTATTCGTCAGCGGGGAGATGAAGCTCGCGAGCAGATAGCCGTGGGCGCAGTGCAATTCGAGCATGTCGAAGCCGCAGCGCTCGCCGCGCTCGGCCGCCGCGACGAAAGCGTCCTTCACCGCATTCATGCCGGCACGGTCGAGCTCGCGCGGCACCTGGCTGTCGGGGAAATAGGGCAGCGGCGATGCCGAAATGATCTCCCAGCCGCCCTGCTCCAAAGGACGGTCCATGCCGTCCCACATCAATTTGGTCGCGCCCTTGCGGCCGGCATGGCCCAGTTGCAGGCAGATCTTTGCGGCCGAGTTGCCGTGGACGAAATCCACGATGCGACGCCAGGCGGCCTCCTGCTCGTCGTTCCACAGACCTGTGCAGCCGGGCGTGATCCGGGCCTCACGGCTGACGCAGGTCATCTCGGTGAAGATGAGGCCGGCGCCGCCGATCGCGCGCGAGCCGTAATGCACCAGGTGGAAATCAGTCGGCACACCTTCCTTCGCCGAGTACATGCACATCGGCGACATCACGGCGCGATTGGCAAGCTTCATCTCACGCAGGCGGAACGGCTGGAACAGCGGCACCATCGGCCGGTCGGTGTCGACATCGAAGCCGCTGCTGCGCACCTGCCTCGCAAACGACTTGTCGACCTCCGTCACGAAATCCGGCGCGCGGAGCTTGAGATTGTCATAGGTGATCGCCTTCGAGCGCGTCATCACGCCGAAGGCGAACTGAACCGGATCGAAATCCCAGAAGCGGTCGACATGCTCGAACCAGACCAGCGAAACGTCGGCGGCATGCTGCGTCTTCTCGACCTCCTCGCGACGGCCATGCTCATAGACCTCCAGGGCGGCCTTGATGCTGGGCGCCTTCTCCATGGCTTCGGCCAGCGCGATGGCGTCTTCCATTGCAAGCTTGGTGCCTGAGCCAATGGAGAAATGTGCGCTCGCCTTGGCGTCGCCGAGCAGCACCATGTTGTCCTTGACCCAGCGCTTGCTGCGGATCATCGGGAAGTTGCGCCACATCGAGCGGTTCGTCAGCAGCTTGTGCCCACCCAGGAACCAGCCGAAGATGTCGGCCATCCGCGCAGCGGACTGAGCCTCGTCGAGACCCGTCAGCCCCGCGCGTTCGAACGTTTCAGGGTCGGTCTCGAAGATCCAAGTCGAGTGCCCGGCCTCGTACTGATAGGCATGGGCGATGAACGGCCCCCACTCCGTTTCCTGGAAGATGAAAGTGAACGCATCAAGCGGCCTGGTCGAGCCCATCCAGGCGAACTTGTTCGCGCGCAGGTCGACCTCTGGCTGGAAATGCTCGACGTATTTCTCGCGGAAACGGCTGTTGATGCCGTCTGCGAGCAGGATGAGATCGGCATCGGCGAAGCGCGTTTCGTTGTCGATATCGACCTCGAAGTGCAAGGTGACACCCAGCTCGCGTGCACGTTCCTGGAGGATCAGAAGCAGCTTCTGCCGCGAGCAGCCGCAGAAGCCGTTGCCGCCGACGCGGTGCACGGTGCCGCGGAAGTGCACGGCGATGTCATCCCAGTAAGCGAACTCCTGGGTTATGCGGCGATAGCTCGGAAGATCGTGCTTCTCGAAATTGTCGAGCGTCGCATCCGAGAACACCACGCCGAAGCCGAAGGTGTCATCGGCCCGATTGCGCTCGTAGACCGTGATGTCCGCGCCCGGACGCTGCTTCTTGAGCAGGATCGCAGCATAGAGACCCGCAGGTCCGCCACCGATGATCGCGACTTTCATGGGAGCCTCGCCACTTCACCCGGCCATGAAAACTATTTTAAGCCTAAAATAATTTCCCGCAAGTCCCCCCTCGCTGAATTTGCTGCAGATAATTGCGATCGGCTCAGTCGCCCCTGAATACCGGCTTGACCTTGTTGGCGAAAGCCTCGAAGGCACGCTCGAAATCCGCGGTGGTCATGCACAGCGCTTGGGCGACGGCCTCCGCCTCGATCGCCTCCTCCACCGACATCGCCCATTCCATCGCCAGCATCCGCTTGGTCATGGTGTTGGCGAAGGTCGGGCCTTCCGCGACCTGCTTGGCCAGAACCTGCGCCTGGGGCAGCACCTGCTCCGGCGTGACGATGCGGCTAAAGAAGCCCCAGCGCTCGCCCTCTTCCGCGGTCATGAACCGGCCGGTGTAGAGCAGCTCGGAGGCGCGGGACTGCCCGATGATCCGCGGCAGGATGGCGCAAGCGCCCATGTCGCAACCGGCCAGCCCCACCTTGTTGAACAGGAACGCCACCTTCGCCCCGCTCGCCGCAAGGCGCATGTCCGACGCCATGGCGATGATCGCCCCGGCACCGGCGCAGATGCCCTCGACCGCGGCCACGATCGGCTGCGGACACGCCCGCATCGCCTTGACGAGATCGCCGGTCATACGCGTGAAGGCGGTCAGCCCCTTGGTGTCCATCTTCACCAGCGGGCCGATGATCTCGAACACGTCGCCGCCGGACGAGAAATTGCCGCCGGCACCCGTGACGACGATGGACTTGACCGCGTCGTCGAAGGCGCAGGCGCGGAAGAAATCGGTCAGTTCCCGATAGCTCTCGAACGTCAGCGGATTCTTTCGTTCGGGGCGATTGAGCGTGACCGTCGCAACGCCGTCAACCACGGCGAGCAGGAAGTGCTGCGGCGAGTAATCCGCAAGCGGCACGGTGACGGGATTGGCTGGTCTGCTCATGGGATCTCCTTGGCTTTTATGTTCCGGCCCTGCTTCGCCACGCTAGATTTCACCGCCGGCAACGGCGATCGCCTGCCCGGTGATCGCACCGGCGCCCTCGCCGCAGAGCCAGAGCACCGCGTCAGCCACCTCCTGCGGTGTGATGAGTCTTCCTTGCGGATTGTGTTTCGAGAGCTCGGCGATCGCCTGCTCGCGGGTTCGGCCGGTCTTCTTCATGATATTGTCGATACTGCCGGCGACCAGATCGGTGTCCGTGAAGCCGGGACACACCGCATTCACGGTGACGCTGCTACCAGCCAACTCGAGGGCGAGCGAACGCACCAGGCCGACAACCGCGTGCTTGGCCGCCGCATACGCGCTGACATAGGCGTAGCCCTTGAGGCCGGCCGTGGACGCCACCGCGACGATGCGACCGTAGGGACGATCCTTCATGCCCGGCAGCACGGCCTGGACGGCATGTACGACGCCCATGAAATTGACATCCATCATCCGGCTGAAGAGCGCGCCGTCCGATTTCGCGAACGGCGCCGATTCAGCGCTGCCCGCATTGGCAACCAGGATGTCGATCGGCTTGCGCGCACTTGCCCCGGCGATCGCGGCTTTCAGTGATGCTTCGTTCGCGACATCAGCGACAGCCGCAAAGTGCGCGGCACCTGCATTGACCGCCTCGTCGAGAACCGCCGCGTTCCGGCCAAGCACCGTTACGGTCGCACCAGCGCCGACGAGAGAGGAAGCGATCGCTCGGCCGATGCCGCGCCCGCCACCGGTGACCAGCGCGTGCGGCGAATGCGGCAATCCGGACATGCGCTGGCTCCCTCAGATCTCGTGATCGTGCTTCCGATATATTTTAACCTTCAAGTTTTTGCAACGAAAGCGGCGCGTGGCTTGGCGAATGCCGCCGCATGAGAGACGGCCCGAAAATTGCTTTAAGTATAAAATTATCGCTTCCCATCCCTGAAAGGCCTGTTAGCATCGAAGTGCCAGCAGAAGGATGTCGCGTGTCACAGCCTGCGCCAATGATAACAAAGGATGGACGCTTCGCCTACGAAGCCGCGGGCGATCCTGGCGCGATACCGCTGATCTTCCTGCACGGCATCGGCGGCGCGGCGCGAGCCTGGCGGCGGCAGCTTGCCACATTCGGAGGCCGCTTCCGCGCGATCGCATGGGACATGCCCGGTTATGGCGGTTCGGGGCCGCTTGCGAGCGTCAGCATCATTGCCCTGGCGGAGGCGCTGCAGCAATTCATCGAGCAACTTGGCGTCAGCAGGCCTGTTCTGGTCGGCCATTCCATCGGCGGCATGATCGTTCAGAGGTGGCTGGTTCAGTCCCCCAAACTGGCACGCGCAGTCGTGCTGGCGCAGACCAGCCCTGCGTTCGGCAAGGCTGACGGCGACTGGCAGAAATCGTTTATCGCAGCGCGGCTGGGACCGCTCGATCGCGGGGAGACGATGAAGTCGCTGGCGCCTTCGCTGGTAAGGGAGCTTGTCGGCGACGATCCCGATCCGAACGGGATGGAGGTTGCCCGCGAATGCATGGGGAGCGTGCCAGAGGCGAGCTATCGTGCCATGATGCTTGCTCTCATCGGCTTCGATCAGCGCAGCACGCTCGGGAACATTTCCGTCCCGACACTGCTGCTGTCGGGCTCCAAGGACAATAACGCGCCCGCGCCGATGATGGCCAAGACGGCGACCTTTATTCCAGGGGCTGAATATGTCGAGCTCGCCGGCGTGGGCCATCTCGCCAATCTCGAACGCCCCGGGGCCTTCGACGAAGCTCTCGGCCGGTTCCTGAACTCTCTCGCGACGAAAGCGTAAGGTGACTGCGCGATGACCATGCAAGTCCGCAAGACGATTGGGACGACCAACAAGGTCGCGCTGGACGCGCCGATCTTCGATCCTACTGCATTCGGCTTGAACGACGAGCAGGCCGGCATCATCACCCGCGCGAGAGAGATCGGCCAGACCGTGTTTGCCGGTCGGGCCGCCACTTACGATCGCGAGGCGACTTTCCCGACTGAAAATTACCGCGATTTGCATCGCGTCGGCCTGCTCGGCATCGCCGTTCCCAAGAGACACGGCGGCCTCGGCGCCGATTACCAGACCTATGCCCTTGCGGCAGCCGAGATCGGCCGCTATTGCGGCGCCACCGCGCTGACCTGGAACATGCATGTCTGCTCGACCCTGTGGTCGGGTCCCCTCGCCGACGATCTCGACATGGATGCCGAGACCCGCGCGGAGCATGAGCGACGGCGCGCGGTCCATTACAAGCGCATCGTCGAGGACGGTGCGATCTATTCGCAACCCTTCTCCGAAGGCGGAGCTGCCGCCGCCGGCGGCGTCGCTTTCGGCACAGAGGCAAGGCCCGTCGCGGGCGGTTGGATCGTCAACGGCAAGAAGATCTTTGCCTCGCTCTCGGGCCACGCGGACCATTACGGCGTGCTTTGCACCGAGATCGAGGAAGGCGAGAAGGCGTCGCGCCGCAACACGCTTTACCTGGCGATATCAGCCCAATCAGAAGGCGTCTCCGTCGTCGGCGACTGGGATCCGCTGGGCATGCGCGGAACGGTTTCGCGGACCCTGCTGTTCAAGGACGTGTTCGTGCCGGAAGATTCAGCGCTGATGCCGCGCGGCGTCTATTTCCAGGCCGCAATGCGCTGGCCGCACATGTTCCTGACGCTGTCGCCGACCTATATGGGCCTGGCGCAAGCCGCCTACGACTTCACCGTGCGTTACTTGCGCGGCGAAGTCCCGGGCATGCCGCCGGTCAAGCGGCGGATGTACCCGACCAAGCAGATCGCGGTGGCGCAGATGCAGATCAAGCTGGAGCAGATCAAGGCAATCTGGTTCCAGGCCGTGACCGAGGCGCGCGCCAATCCGACCAAGGAGCAGGTGCTGCGCGCCTATGCCGCGCAATATTCGGTGATGGAGGGCGCCAATGAGCTCGCCGCGCTCGCGATCCGCACCTGCGGCGGTCAGGCCATGCTTCGCTCGCTGCCGCTGGAGCGGATCTATCGGGACAGCCGCTGCGGCTCGTTGATGCTGCCCTGGACCGCCGAGCTTTGCCTCGACCGGATCGGGCGCGAAGCGCTGTACGAGGCCGGTGAAACGGACGACTGACCGTGGACCTCTGTAGCCTGATCGACCGCAACGCGGCGTTCGCGCCAGACAAGACGGCCATCGCCTTCGAAGGCAAGCGGCTGAGTTACGCGGCATTCGCCGCACGGATCGAACGGACCGCGACGGCCTTGAAGCGGGAGCTCGGCATCGGCCGAGGCGATCGCGTCGCGATTCTAAGTCTGAACCGGCCGGAATATCTGGTTCTGCTCTACGCCTGTGCGCGGCTCGGCGCGATCCTGGTGCCGCTGAACTGGCGGCTGGCCGTCGCCGAGCAGCTGTTCATTCTCGGAGATGCCGGCGCCAAGGTCCTGGTGCTCGAGCAGGCGTTCTCCGGAGTCCTCGCCGAGCTGGAGCAGACCGCGGTGGGGACATCCGTCGTCGGTCTCGACTTCACACCGCCCCGCGGCACGACGCTCGAAGATTTGCTGGCCCGCGGCGACGGCACGAGCCGAAATCCGCACACCGACCTCTCCTGCCCGCTGCTCATCGTCTACACGTCAGG
Source organism: Bradyrhizobium sp. CCBAU 11357 (assembly GCF_028128865.1). Lineage (NCBI taxonomy): Bacteria > Pseudomonadati > Pseudomonadota > Alphaproteobacteria > Hyphomicrobiales > Nitrobacteraceae > Bradyrhizobium > Bradyrhizobium sp. CCBAU 11357. Next base: position 204,658 of record NZ_LBJW01000103.1, read on the forward strand.
CACGACGGGACGGCCCAAGGGCGCGGTGCTGCGCCAGGAGGCGCTGTTCTGGAACGGCGTCATGAGCCAGCACATGCACAACATGACGTCCGACGACCACGTGCTGACCGTGCTGCCGTTCTTCCACGTCGGGGGCCTCAACATCCAGACCACGCCCGCGCTCCAGCTGGGCGCAACGGTCACGGTCCATGCGCGCTTCACGCCGGGCGCCGCACTCGCGGCCATCGCAGGGGAACGGCCGACACTCACGGTGATGGTTCCTGCGATCCTCCAGGCGGTAAGCGAGCATCCTGCCTGGGCGACGGCTGATCTTTCCTCACTCAGGGCCGTCGCCACCGGCTCGACCATCGTGCCGCCGCACCTGATCGAGCGCTTCGTCGCGCGCGATGTCCCGGTGCTTCAGGTCTATGGCTCGACCGAGACCTGCCCGATCGCCGTTTACACGCGGCTTGGCGGCGATCTCTCGCGCCCGGGATCGACCGGCCTTGCCGGCCTGTGCTGCGAGGCAAAGGTGATCGACCAAGCCGGCAACGAACTTCCCGCGGGCACGCCGGGCGAGATCGCGGTGCGTGGTCCCAACGTATTCTTCGAATATTGGGGCAACGAGGCCGCGACGCGCGAGGCGCTACACGACGGCTGGTATCGCACAGGAGATATCGGCCTGTGCGATGCCGACGGCTATTTCTGGGTCCGCGACCGCAAGAAGAACATGATCATTTCGGGTGGAGAAAACATCTACCCGGCCGAGGTCGAGCGTGTTCTGCTCGAACACCCTGATGTCAGCGAATGCGCCGTGATCGGCCGGCCGGACCCGCGCTGGGACGAGGTGCCGATCGCCTATGTCATTGCGAGACCCGGCTGCCGGCGCGAAGCGGATGAGTTGAGGACACATCTTCAGGCGCAGCTCGCGCGCTACAAGGTTCCGCGCGAGATCGTCTTCGTCACCGACCTGCCGCGCACGGCGCTGGGCAAGGTCCAGCATTTCCTGCTGAAGCAGCTTGATGCGCAATCGCGCGCGCAAGGAGAAGCATCTTGAAGATTGCGGTTCTGGGTGGGGGAAACGGCTCTTTCGCGGCCGCGGGCGATTTTGCGCTGTCGGGGCATGAGGTGCGGCTCTGGCGCCGCGATGCCGGTCAGGTCGCCGCGCATCGCGCCGCCGGCTCGCGCATCCTGGTCAAGGATCATAACGGCCGCTACGACGTGAAGCTGGCGCTGGTCACGACCGACATGGCGGACGCCGTCGCCGGCACGGAGTTGATCCTGTGCCCGGCTCCTGCCTTCGCGCAAGCAGATATCGCTCGGCTGCTCGCCCCGCATCTGCGGGACGGTCAGGTCGTCTTTCTGCCACCGGCGACATTCGGCTCGATGATCTTCGCTCAGGCGGCGCGAGATGCCGGCAACCACGCCAAGGCCAGCTTTGCCGAAACGGGCACGCTTCCGTGGCTGACCCGCAAGCACGGACCGTTCGAGGTCGCGATCACCATCCGCGCCAAGCGGCTCCCGGTCGGCGTATTCCCGCTCGACCAGGCGCCCCGCGCGCTCGAAGTGATCGGACGCGCTTTCCCAGACGCGATCGAGGCGTGCGGAGACGCGCTGTCGGGCGCACTGATGAACGCAGGCCCGATCATTCATCCGCCATTGATCGTAATGAACGCAGGGCCGATCGAACATTTCGAGCGCTGGGACATTCACAAGGAAGGCACGCAAGCCGCGATCCGGCGGGTTACCGACGCGCTCGACGCCGAACGCATCGCGGTGCGCGAGGCACTCGGCTACGGCGCGCCACATTTTCCGCTCGCTCATCACTACGTGAAGGAAGGCGAGATCTGGATGTATGGCCGCGGCTCGCACGACCGGCTGACCGATTCCGGCGACTGGCGCGAACGGATCGTGCTGACCGAGCACCGCTACATGCGCGAGGATCTGCGGCTCGGGTTGTCTTTGCTGGTGTCTGTCGCCGGCCTCGCCGGCGTGGATACGCCGCTAGCCAAAGCATTTCTCTCGATCGGCGGCGCGGCCTGCGGCGAAGATTTCGCGCGTGGTGGCCGAACGCTCCAGACGCTGGGGCTCGGCGAGCTCAGCAAGACCGAGTTACAGACGCTGCTTCGCAATGGATTCTGATCGATGACGAATCGCGCCAATATTGCCTGTCTCGGCGCTGGCCGCATGGGCCGCGGCATCGCCGTTGCCTTCGCTTACGCAGGGCACAGCGTCACGATGATCGATATCAAGGCGCGCTCCGCGGAGGACTTTGCCAAGCTCGAGGCGGACGCAGTCGGCGAAGTCAGGAAGACCTTCGCCAGCCTGTCAAAGCTGGGGCTGCTGACCGAGGCAGACGTTGATCCGCTGATCGCGCGGGTCTCGGTGGTGCCGGCGAGCGAGAGCGGCGCAGCGTTGGCCGAAGCCGGCATGGTCTTCGAAGGCGTTCCTGAAGTCGTCGAGCTCAAGCGCGAAGTGCTGGCGGCCGCCTCGAGAAAAGTCGGCCCGGACACAATCATCGCGTCGACCACCTCGACCATCCTCGTCGACGATCTCTCCGGCGCAATCGTGAACCCACGCCGGTTCCTCAATGTGCATTGGCTCAACCCGGCCTATCTGATCCCGCTGGTCGAGGTTTCGCCCGGCAAGGCGACCGACCCGGCCATCATCGACGAGGTCAAGACGCTGCTCGAAGGCATCGGAAAGGTGCCGGTGGTCTGTGCCGCCACGCCGGGCTTCATCGTCCCCCGCATCCAGGCGCTGGCGATGAACGAAGCCGCGCGCATGGTCGAAGAGGGCGTTGCCAGCGCCGAAGAGATCGACAAGGCGATCCGCTACGGCTTCGGCTTCCGCTACGCCGTGCTCGGCCTGCTCGAATTCATCGACTGGGGCGGCGGCGACATTCTCTACTACGCGAGCAGGTATCTGGAAGGCGCGCTCGGCAGCGAGCGCTACCGGGCCCCGGACGTCATTTCACGCAACATGCACGAAGGCCGGATCGGCCTGCGCACGGGCGCAGGCTTTCTCGATTATTCCGGGCTCGATGTCGACGCCTATCGCGCGAAACGGCTCCAGGCGATGGTCGACCTGCTCCGGCACTTCGGCCTGGCGCGCCCCCCGGTGCTCGACCGCAACTAGCCAAACACGTCCTGGAGCACGCCTTCGCGGACGACGGCAATGCCGTCAAGCTCGATGGTCGTTCCCATCATCGGTAGGTCGAAATGCCCCGCCGTATAGCGCCCTGCGAATTCATTCGCGCCGGTCGAGAACAGGAAGTTGCCGGAGACGGCCCGGATTTCGGTGCCGTTGGTGTCGCGCTGGTCGTACATGGATAGCGCCTCATAACGCGCACCGGGGTTCATGCCGAAGCCGACATGCGACACGGCATAGGCTTCGCGATCGCCCCAGGCGGCGAGATAAGCACGCATCATCGCGGCATCCGTGCCTTCGCCCTCCAGCTCGACGACATAATCGTCCTTTAGAGTCATCTTCACCGGAGACGTCAGGTATCGCTTGAAGGTCAGGTTGATGTCGCCCGGCGCCATCACCAGCGTGCCGTTGATGGTCCCGCGCTTGGGAAAGCTGACGACGATGCCACCCGGCCAATGCGCCAGCGTGCCGGGCTTGTCGGTCCAGCCCCACACACCGACCGTGGAAGCGCCGACCATGTCGACGTCGAGAGCGGTGCCTGCCTTCGAGGTGACACGCATGCGCTTGGTTCCGCGCAGCATCTTGGCCGCGGCACGAACACGCTTTTCGAGCGCGGAATCTGGCACCATGCGCTCCAGCGCTTCGGGATGCTCGTTGGAAATCACCAGGATCCGCGCGCCGGCTTTGAGGATCTCCGGCGTCTCGACCGCGTGCATCAAGCCTTCGATCGTGCAATCCACCACGAAGCCCGCCTGCTGAAGCGCGGTGATGACCGGGCCAAGCCGCTGGATTGCCTCACTCGCCCCGGTCGAGCGTACCGGGACGATATTCCGGTTACGCGGTGTCGGCATCACCACATGAAACGGACGCGCCCCCATGCGCAGCAGGGCCAACTCCGCAAGATGCACGTTCAACGCACGCGACTGGGTTTCCGAGAGGATCGCGGCGGTATCGCCGGCTTTCACGGCGCAACGCTCGAAGATCTCGCAAAACGCGTCGATCCATTTTGCTTCGATGCGGTCAGCCAGCATGGTCCACTCCCGGCCTTCTGGATTCTTGTTTGTTACGCTTCGGGGAAGCCCCGGAGCAAGTACGAGCGCACGATCCCCAGCAGCCCGTTCAGGATCAAGCCCAGCAGCGAGATCGTGATCAGCGGCACGAACATGTCGACCGCCTGGAAGGTGCGGGCCGCAGTCACCAGCGCGTGCCCCAATCCGTCCGTCGACGTGATCATCTCGGCCAGAAATACCACGATGCAGGAAATGACAAGGCCGATCCGGCACCCGGTCAGGATGGACGGCATCGCCGCCGGCAGCACCACCTTGAAGAGAATTTCAAGGCGCGGCGTTCCCGCCGCCATGGCCGACCAGATCAGCTTCTGCTCGACGGTCGATGCACCGTAATAGGTCGAGAGCAGGATCGGGAAAAGAGCATCGGCAGCCACCAACGTAATCTTCGATCCGTGGCCAAATCCGAGCAGCAGCAGCAGTGCCGGATAGAGCGCGACCTTGGGCAAAGGCGCCAGAACGCGCACGATCGGCCGAACCACGGCGTTGATCGCCGGATTGGCGGCGGCGGCGATGCCGATGGTGACACCGAGCACGACAGCAATCGCGAAGCCGGCAAACAGCCTGATCAGAGTCGCCGCGATCTCGTGCTGGAACGTCGAAGTCACGAGTTGCTGGAGCAGCCGGCCGAAGACGAAGCCTGGCGGCGGCAGCAGAACTGCCGGCGCGAAGCCGAAAGACACCAAGCCTTGCCACAGCGCGATCACCAGTACGATCGGGGCGATCCCAAGAGCCATATTTGGGGAGAGAAACCGCGACATCATGAGAAGCTCAGCGGCATGTCGAACTGCGGCTCGGACCAGCGCACGAGCCTGGCACGAACCCTCTCGAAAATCGCATCGAGGCAGATTCCCATCGCCCCCACGATGATGATCATCGCAAAGACGGTGTCGTATTGGCCCATGTCGAGCGCGTTGAACAGGATGTTCCCGGCACCGGACTGACGGGCAATCATCTCGCTGGTGATCATCGTGATCAGCGCCAGCACCAATCCCGTACGACACCCCGTCAGAATTTCCGGCAGCGCCGCCGGCAGCACGATACGCACCAGGCGTTGCACCGGCGAGAGCCCCATCGCAGCGCCCGACCACAGCATCTTCTCTTCGACCGCCTTTGCGCCTTCGAAGCTGTGATAAATCACGGGCAGGCTGACGCCGAGGAAGATCACGAGCGTCTTCGTGATGTCGCCGACGCCCAGCCACAGCATGATGATCGGCATCAAGGCCGCCTTCGGCACCGGGTAGATCACCATCAGGAGCGGATTGAAGAAGGCCGCAACTGCACGGCTACGTCCCATCAAGAGGCCAAGTGGAATCGACACCAGCACGGCCGCGCCAAATCCCATCGCCATGCGCCGGAGCGAGGCCAGAATATTGACCAGCGATTCCTTGTCACCGAGGATGTCCGGAATCGCTCTGATCGCTCCGATCGCAGTCGGAAAGCTGTCGTTCTTCAGCGCCAGTGATGCGACCTGCCACACCACCAGCAATCCGATGCAGGCGAGCACCGGGGCAGCGCGCTTGGTCAGGCCGGCTGGCGACATCATGCGGGCGCCCCGGCTTCGTCGCTCTCATCGAACATGCGCTCGATATCGACGACGTACTTCTGGTAACGCGGATCGAGCAACAGCTCGTTGCGGCGGCGCGGCCGCGGCAGGTCGATGTCGATGACCTGCCGGATTCGCCCGGGCGATTTCGACATCATGACGACCTTGTCCGAGAGGAAGACGGCTTCGTCGACCGAATGGGTGACGAACAGCACCGTCTTGCGGTCACGCTCCCAGATATTCAGAAGATCGTTCTGCAGGCGCGTCCTCGTGTGAGCGTCGAGTGCCCCGAACGGCTCGTCCATCAGCAGCACTTCGGGATGGTAGGCAAGCGTCCGCGCCAGCGCCACGCGCTGCTTCATGCCGCCGGACAGCTCCTTGGGATAGAAGTTCTCGTAGCCCTTGAGGCCGACCATCTCGATCAGGGCCCGGCTCTGCGCTTCGGCGTCGGCGGCGCGAACCCCTTGCTGACGCGGCCCATACATCACGTTGCCGAGCACGGTCTTCCAGGGAAACAGCGCAAACTCCTGGAACACCGGTCCGCGATCCGGACCCGGCCCCGTGATCGCCTGCCCCTTCATCTTCGCCGCGCCCCTGGTCGGACTGACGAAGCCGCCGACAATGTAGAGCAGTGTCGACTTGCCGCAGCCGGACGGGCCAAGGATGGAGACGAAAGCTCCCTCCTCGATCGTCAGCGAGATCTCCGAAAGCGCAACATGATCTTTACGTGCCGAGGTCTGAAAGACCTGCGAGACGCGGTCGATCTCGATGATTGCGGAAGCCGGGTCTTGTTGCGTCACCGGTCTCACCCATTCGCTCGATCTCGCAGATACTACCGTCATCCCGCCTTCCGTCCCACTCGCCCGAGGATTCAGCGGCACGAGCTTAGCAAGAAGCCTGCCAGACAGGCTGTCATTTTCACACCCGTGCGGTGCGTCATTCGAACCACGGCCATTCCGCCGGGCCTTCATGCGTCACGGCTCCACCCGGCGCCTGCCCAACCAGCCGCGCATATTTTGCCAGCGCACCTGCACGGTGGCGTGGCGGGCGCGGCTTCCAATCGCGTCGCCGCGCGGCGAGCTCCTGTTCCTCGAGCAGGACATCCATCCGCCGATTTGCGGCATCAATCCGGATCCGGTCACCATTGCGGACGAGCGCCAGCGGACCGCAAACAAATGCCTCGGGGGACACGTAGCCGATGCACATCCCGCGGGTCGCGCCTGAGAACCGGCCATCGGTGATCAACGCCACTTTTTCACCCATGCCCTGCCCATAGATCAGTGCGGTGACGCCGAGCATCTCACGCATGCCGGGGCCGCCGACCGGCCCCTCATTGCGGATCACGAGAACCTCGCCCGCCTTGTAGCTGCGGTCACGAACAGCTGCGACGCAGGCTTCTTCATCCTCGAAAACACGCGCCACGCCTTCGAAGAACTGGCTCTTCAGGCCCGCGACCTTGATCACCGCCCCATCGGGGCAGAGGTTACCCTTCAGCACCGCGACGCCGCCATCAGGCATGATCGGCGCGCGAGCCGCGTACACGACCTCTCCGTCGGGCGCGTTGGCCACATCGTACTCTTCGGCAAGTGTGCGGCCGGTGATGGACAAGCAGCCGCCATCGATATGACCGCTCTGGATCAGCTCGCGCATGATGACCGCAGCGCCGCCGATATCGTAGACATCCTTCGCCGTATACTTACCTCCGGGGCGGAGATTGCCGATCAACGGCGTCCTGGCAAAGACCTCACCGACATCATCGATGCTGAATGCAATCCCGGCCTCATTCGCGATCGCCGGCAGGTGCAGCGCGGCGTTGGTCGAACCGCCAGTCGCCGCCACGATCGCCGCTCCGTTCTCCAGGGATTTCCGCGTCACGATGTCGCGCGGCAGCGGCCCGCCGCGGTCCAGCATCTCCATGATCAGACGGCCGGCGCGTCGCGAAATCTGCGCGCGCTCGGCATAGACGCCGGGCACCATCGAGACGTTGGGAATGGTCAGCCCCATCGCCTCCGATACCATGCCCATGGTGTTCGCGGTGAATTGGCCGGCGCACGCACCGATCGTGGGCAGACACGCGCGCTCGATCCGCTCGAGGGTGGCGCCGTCGATCTCGCCGGTCATGAAGCTGCCGACCGCCTCATAGGAATCGAGCACCGTCAGCGTACGTCCGTCTACGCGGCCCGGCAGCGAGCTGCCGCCATAGATGAAAATAGAGGGCACGTTGCAGCGGACCATGCCCATCATCACGCCAGGAAGCGTCTTGTCGCATCCGCCGTATCCGATGAGTGCATCGTAGGCCAGCCCATGGACCACGGCTTCGATCGAATCGGCGATCAGCTCCCGCGAGAACAGGGAGAACTTCATCCCCTCATGATTCATGCTGATGCCGTCGGACACCGAAACGGTCGAGAACTCACGCGGTGTACCGCCGGCCTGCTCGATTCCAGTCTTGGCTGCAGCTACCTGGAAGTCGTGGGTCATGTTGCAGGGCGTCTGCTCACCCTTCATGCTGACGATGCCCACCATCGGCTTGGCAATCGCGGCGTCATCGAGCCCCATGGCGCGCATGAATGCACGATGCGGCGCTCGGTCGAGCCCATCCGTGGTGACGCGTGATCGCAACTTCTTCATATCTGCATCTTCTTCATGCAGCGCCCCGGCTAGTCCGGAACACCACGATGTTACGCTCGGCAATTCGCCCGGCTTCTATTGCAGCGGCGCGACGATCGACGGATGCTTGAACTGTGCAACGTCCAGCTTCGGCAGCATTCCGGTCTCTGCATAGATATCCAGCATCTTCTGGATCGCCGGGAAGTTCGGCGCCGCGCCTGGATCGCGGCCGAAATCATTGTCCTTGAGCAGGTAGGTCTCGAGCACCGGGATGGGGGCTTTCAGCACTTCATTGACGACCTTGAGCGTCTCCTCGCGGTTCGCCAGCGCCTTCTTCATGCCCGAGGTGATATCGCGGACATAGGCCTTGACCAGTTCCGGGTTCTTGTCGACGAAATCGGCACGGCAGGCTTCCAGGATGTGCACGATGTTCGGCATGGCCTGGGACAGCGAGAACAGCTTCCTCGTGCCGCCCTTTGCCTCCGCGCGCGCAGCAAACGGCTGGTTCATGTTGACAGCATCGACGCGGCCTTGGCGCAGCGCGTCTTCGGAGACGGCAAAGCCGACCTCGACCAGCTTGATGTCCTTGGCCGGATCGACGCCATTCTGCTTCAAGAGCAGATTGAACGGTCCTTGCGTGCCGCCGCCGATCACGGAAATGCCGACCGTCTTGCCCTTGAGATCCGCGATCGTCTTGATCGGCGAGTCATCCATGACGGCCCAATAGACCGAAAATCCGCCGGGCATTTCGAAAACGTGTTGCGCCACGATGTAAGCCTTGAGATTGCCGCCGACGACACCGTTGGAGAGCGAGAGCGGCGCCTGCGTCGCACAGTCCAACGCACCGGCGGCCAGGGCCTGCGTCATCGGCGCGGTGCCCTGGAATTGGGTCCATTCGATGTTGTAGGTCTTGCCGAGATTGGGAAATTCGGCCGGCCTGCGCATCATCCAGTACTTGGACTCCTCCGCAGGGATGGTCCAGCCGACACGGATCGTCTGCTGCCCCCATGATGGGCTTGCGCCCACGCTCACGGCCGCTGCCGCCCCCAAAGCCAGGATCCACTTCGAAACGGTTCGCATCGTGCCACTCCGCTGCTCCGGCGCCCGCTGGCGCCCCCAACCCGACCGCCTCAAATGTTTCATGGTTCAAACAATCAGGCAAGCCATGCGAGCTGGGCGGTTTTGCCGTCCGATGCGCAATGTATGGTAAGGCGCGTCCCATTGCGACAGAAGGAGCAACCTATGGCTGACGACAGCAAGGCAAACCCGCAAGGCATCGAGAAGCTCGGCTATCTCGGCCTGGGACTCATGGGAACGCCGATGACCCGACGCCTGCTGGAGGCCGGCTATCCGGTCGCTGTCTGGAACCGCTCGGAGGGCAAGGTGGCGCCGCTCGTCGAGGCCGGCGCCGAGCGTATGGTCACGCCCCGTGATCTCCTGGCGAGCTCGGATATCGTCTTCATGTGTGTGACGGATGCGGCGGCAGTCGAGGAGGTGATCTTCGGGCCCGAAGGTCTGGCAGCAGCCCCTGGCGCGGGCAAGCTTGTGGTCGACTTCTCGTCAATCCATCCGGACGCGGCGCGCGACCTCGCAACGCGCTTGAAGGACGCGAACGGTGCGGGCTGGATCGATGCGCCGGTGTCCGGGGGCACGAAGGGCGCCGAGGAAGGCACGCTCGCCATCATGGCGGGCGGAGAAGCTGGCGACATCGACAGAGTGCGGCCCTATATGCTCGCCATGGCGCGCAGGTTTACGCACATGGGCCCGCTCGGCGCCGGCCAGACCACAAAGCTGTGCAACCAGGTGATCGTCGGATGCGCAATGGCCGTGCTCGCGGAAGCAACACGCCTTGCCGTGAACGCCGGAATTGACGCGAACCGATTGCCCGAGGCGCTCGCCGGCGGCTTTGCGGATTCCATCCCGCTCCAGCTGTTCGTGCCACGGATGGTCAATGGCATTCACACCCCGCCGCTCGGCCACATCGCCACGATGCTCAAGGATCTCGACACGGTCGCCGATGTTGCACAGGCGACATCGACGCCGGTGCCGATGGCCGCGCTTGCCGGACAGCTTTTCAGGCTGGCGAAGGCCGCGCGAGGTGCGGACGCGGACGCGCTGGAGATTTACAAACTTTCGGCGGCAGAGCGCAAACCTCTCTAAGGGGGCGCGTTACGGCACCTTGCGCTCATCGTCGGCCATGAAGCGACCGAACGCGCCTCGCGCAAAGAGCAGCGGCTCCTTCGCATTGTAGGTGTATGCCTCGACCGCGCCGAGAAAGATCACGTGGTCACCGCCGTAATAGCGATTCACGGAGCGGCATTGAAAGTTGGCGACGCTCTCGGCGAGCACTGGCGCGTTGCCGAGGCCGGGGGTCCAGTCGACGCCGGTGAACTTGTCGTCCGACGATTTTGCGAATTTGTTCGCTAGCGCCTGTTGCGAAGCGCCGAGAACGTTGACGCTGAAATGACTGGCGTTCTGGAAGATGGTCAGGCTGGAGGAATAGACGACGAGGCTCCACAGAACCAGCGGCGGATTCAGCGAGACCGAGGCGAAGGAATTGCATGTCAGCCCGTACGGCTTGCCGTCAGGCGCTGCCGCCGTGATGATCGTCACGCCCGTTGCATAAGTTCCGAGCGCGTTGCGAAAGTCGCGAGGATCGATCTGCGAGCTGTCGCTCGCGAACTCGTTGGCGGGATCCGGAGCGCGGGGATGCTTCGGCAGATCATTCATCGGCCGGCCTCACAGCGTGAGATTCTCGGAGGGCAGGCCGAGGGCCACCCGTCCGTAGTTGGTCCCGGCCGCATCGAAGTTGAATGCGAGATGTGAGTTGATCGCGTGCGCATCGCGGAACTGCCGCTGTAACACGCCGCTCGTGAACAGACCACGCGCGCCGCTGGCGGCAAACAGCATCGAGACCGCGTCCGTGCACAAATTCACGGAAAAGGATCCGTCACGGCGATATCTGGTCTTGGTCGCCATGTCAGGGATTTGGCCGCCCCGTGCATCCTCCATGGCATCGAGACAGGCCGACCGCATGATCAGGCGCGCAGCGTCGATCTTGGCCGAGGCCTCCGCGATCTTGATCTGCGTGCTTTGAAAATCGCTCAGTTTGGCGCGGTTGTAGGTCGAAACGCGATGACGCGCGACCTCCGTGTAATCGTCGAGGCACGCCTGTGCATTCCCCAGCGCGACACCGGAGAGGACGTAAGGAAACAGTGAGAAGACCGGCAGCGCATACAGCGGATTCGGATTGACCGCGCTTCCCGGCGTCGGGCCACCTGAGAGGTCCCCGACGGCGACGGTCATATGGTCAGCCACGAAGGCATCCTTGACCTCGACGTCGCAAGACCCTGTCCCGCGAAGTCCGGCGACGTTCCAGGTGTCCAGCACCTTGTAATCGCCGCTCGGCAGCAGAAAGATTCGATACTCGATGCCGTCGGCATCGTCGTCGGAATAGACCACGCTCGCAAGCATATTCCAGTCGCAGGAGGTAACGCCCGAGGAGAATGGCCAGCTACCATGCAACTGGTATCCGCCTTTGACCCGCGTCGCGCGTCCGGCGGGAAAGATGAACGAGGATGCGATCAAAGTATCCGGATTGCGGCCCCAGACCAGATCCTGCGCCCTTGGCTCGAACATGCCGAGCATCCAGTGATGGCTCGCCAGGTTGGCGAGATTCCAGGCGACCGACGCATCCGCCTGCCCGAGCAGCTCGGCGCAATCGACCAGAGCGACATAGTCGAGCTCAGCGCCACCAATCCGGGCCGGCTGGAGCATCCGGAACAGGCCGGCGTCGTGGAGATCCTTTTCGGTTTCCGAAGGAAGATGCCGCAGCTCCTCGGTCCGCGCCGCTCGCTCACGCAATTGCGGCAGGAGCGCCCGAGCCTTCGCGATCATTGACGCATAGACCTCTCCGCCGGCTTGCAGGCCTGCGGGCTGCGTCATGCTCGGCTCCTGGCCAGGCGCCATTCGTGTCCCTCGCTTTCACACATTTATGCGGCGGTACCTTTTCCAAATCAAGCCGAGCCAGTGCCTCAAGTCGACTTCGGAGGCTTGACCGCGCCAAAGGCGCCCTTTTCGGCAAAATCCGCGATCCGACGCTCGTCGTAGCCGAGCGTATCCTGCAGGACCTGCATCGTATGTTGACCCAACAGAGGTGCCGCGACGGGATCGACCGCGCCCGTCAAACTCATTGTGATCGGCGGCTCGATGTTGGGCACCCATTCTGCTGTCGGGTGCGGAATCCGGTTCACGCGATGGCGCTCGCGAGCCTCGGGGGCGTTGAAGCCCTCCTCGACCGTCCGGAGATAGCCGACCGGGATATTGGCCAGCTTCATCTTCGCCATCCAGTTTTCGAGCGTATCGCTGGCGAAGACTTCGGCAATGGCTGCCCGCAGGAGCTCCTTGTTCTCCGAGCGGGCTTTGCGCGTCGCAAACCGCGGATCGGTGATGAGATCGGGCCGGTTCAGCACCTCGACCACGAGCCGACGGTAGAGCCGGTCGTTGGCGCAGGCCATGTAGAGCGGTCCGTCAGAGGCTTCGTAGACGCCGACGGTGGGAGACCCGCTCGGCGAATTGCCGAACCGGCCGGGGTTTTCGCCGTTGATGAGGTAGGCCATCCCATAAAATCCGGTCATCCCCATCGCGACATCGAACAGGGCGACTTCGACGCGTTGGCCGTGGCCGAGCCGCTCCCGTGCCAGCAGCGCCAGCAGGATGGCATTGCAGGCGGACATCCCCGTCGCCATGTCGACGATGGGCGGGCCGGTGCGAACCGCCGGGCCGTCGGCAAATCCGTTGAGCGACATGAAGCCGCTTTCCGCCTGCGTGATCGGATCGAAGCCTAGCCGCGAAGCGAAAGGTCCGCTGCGTCCGTAGGCGGAGATCGAGCAATAGACCAGCCGCGGGTTGAGCGGCGCGACCGATTCATAATCGAGGCCGAACTTCTTCATGACCCCGCTCGAAAAATTCTCCACGACCACATCTGCCTTGCAGATCAGATCCAGCGCGATCTCGCGCGCCTCCGGCACGGCAAGATCGAGCGCGATGCCGCGCTTGTTGCGGTTCAAGCTGAGAAAGGCGGCGCTCTCGCCTCCAATCTCCGCGTGCTCATAGGCGCGGGTGTCGTCGCCGCCATCGGGATTCTCGATCTTGATGACGTGCGCACCGTAATCGGCGAGCGTCTGGGTGCAGGCCGGACCGGCGACCACACGCGTAAAATCGACGACCAATAGACCATCGAGCGCGGTCGGGCCTCCCGTCCCGTGCGAGGCACGTACCGGCAATTGAGGCTTGGTGGGCATCGATCGCGCTCTCCCTTACATCGGCTTATGGCCGCCGAATTTCCTGCAAGAGCAAACTTAAAGCCCGGCGCCCCCGACTTCGCAAGTCCCACGCCGGCATCGCTTCAATACGCAAAAAGGACCCGGCAGCCCCCAGGCTGCCGGGTCCTCGGACATTCCAGGCACGTACTTGCCATTCGACCGATAGACGGCGCGTTCCGTGCGGCGGCAAACCCGCTCAGTAAAGGCACTTCCGCCAATAGAGCGTATGTGCCCAGGCCCAAGGGGTCTCGGGCTCGAACAGCCGATAGCCCGCCTGAATGAAGTTGTTCGCCGATACCGGGTTGTCCGTCGTATCAGAGACGATGCTGTCCCATCCGATACGCCGTCCCCTCGCCTCGACCACACGCATCAATCTGCGCTGAAGGCCGCATCCCCAATGCCGTTGCAACACGCCAACTCTGGAGAAATATCCGCCATTTCGAACGTGCGTCGAGGGCACAACCCCGGCGAAGGCGACCGCGTCCTCGTCATGATAAGCCAGCCACCACGCGCCAAGGTCGAACGTGGGCAGCGCCGCGGCATCGAAGAACGTTAGTTGATGCAGATCGGCGAGGGTCTCGGCAACGTCGTCATCCAACGCATCGACGATACGGATTCTGTACATGAGCCACTCATTGGGCAGCAGATCTTGGGGCAGCAGATCTTGATCGGGCGCGGAACGACGGTCACCGCTGCCGTGAAGGCTCATTTGCCCAGCACGACCTTGACACCGAGCCAGACCGCACCCATCAGACCGGTGGCAATGACCGTGATCACCGCCTTAAAGGTGTAGCTCTGGGCCTGCTCCACGCTCTTTCGCCACCTCCGCAAGTGCTGAAAATCGGCTCGCAGCTCGCTGCCGACCCACTGCACGATCCAGATCGTGAAGGCATCCGCCGCGGCGCCCGCGCCGCCGATGTCGATGAAGGCACGCAGCGGAAGCAGCGGATCCGCGGCAACCTTCCCGATCCGCCCCTGCCCGCGCGCTTCCGAGAGCAGCGAGGCAAAATAGGCGCCCGCGAAGGCGCCCGCATACTCGCCCTCCCAGATGTGGTCGTAGCGCTCCGGATAAAGCTTCTGGTCGAGCAATCGCTCCTCCTCGAGCACATCAGGGAACCAGGGATTGTCGCGCCAATTGGCTTTCACCACCACGGCACCATCCGGCTGTCGCCCACGCAGAAAATCGTCGATCGCATCGCTCTTGCGTCGCGGATTCCAGCTCGCCCATAGCTCGGAATCCTTGGCGCGGATCGTCGGCCGCAGCAGCGCGAGGCTGCGTGCGCTCAAGGATTGCGCCTCGTCGATCCAGGCGATGCGAAACCCTTCCAGGGATTTGATCGAGTCGGCGGTGTGATCCTGAAGCCCGCGGAAGATGATCAGCCCGTCCCCAGGCGTCTCGATCTTGTCGCTGAACAACTTAAAGCCATGACCGAGCCCGAGGCTTGCGATCTTGCCTTCGATCAAGCGCTTCGACGATTGCGCCAGCGTGCGCTGCGCCTCGCGGATGCAGACCGCGAGCGTGCCACGCTCGGCCTGGCAGGTCTCGACCAGGAGCTCGCCGAAGAAATGCGATTTGCCCGAGCCGCGTCCACCATAAACGCCCTTGTAGCGAGCGGGTTGCAGCAACGGCTCGAAGATTTTGGCGGTCGGAATTTTCAGGATGGACACGAGATGCGCTCGTTTGCGAAAGCATCAAACAAAAACCCGCGCCGGATTTGCGTCCGCGCGGGCGATACCAACTTCTTCGATGATGCCATTCTGCCAGTGTTTTGCCCGACGGGTCAACGATCAATCGCGGCGCGATTGCAGATCGGCATCTCCGCCGTCTCGCGCGTCGTGACGGCATCACCGCTGTTCGAGCTTCCCGGATGCACGATGATGCGCTCGATCCGGTGAATCAATTCCAGCACGCCGTCTTCGCCGCCCTCCAGCTTCTGAGCGGCCTTGCCCCAGCCGCGGTCGAGGATGGCGTTGGCGGCCGAGACGCGGGCGGCCGGAGATGCGTCCTCGCTGCGCATGACGCCGACGAGCACCCTGATGGCGGTTCGGGTGTGGCTGCGCGCGAGCGAGCGGATCTCGGTCAGCGTGCGCGCCCTCGACGTCTTCCCTCGCGTGGGCAAGCGGACGGGTACAGGCTCAAGCTCGCATTCGATCTCTTCGCTCACGAGAACGTCTCCCACAGCACGATGGCAACGAGGCCCCCGAGGGCCAGCGATATCAGATAGGCGGTCATCGTCTCTCCTCGAAAAGAAATGCGCGGCAGATCGCGCGATGAGGCGCGATCGTTTCGGGCGCGAACCCTATCTCCGTTGAACCCGGAGACCGCAGCGGCGCGGGCAGAGAGCCCAGCGCCGCGGGCCGGCACGTTCGCGCGTGCACGGCCAGCAATAGGTTCGGACGGCGGCGCGCCGATCGGCGCTCCCTAACGCGTTTATCAAGAGAGTGCGTGGCCGCAATGCGCCGCCGCCGTCCGATCTCGAAATCGAGACGAAAAAACCCGCAGCGGATGTCGTCCCGCGCGGGTGAACCAAGCTCGTCTCGATGATGGCATGATGCCGGTGTTTTGCCCGACGTGTCAAACCCAGTGTTAAGCGCGATTGTCGTCACGCGAGGCGAAAATGAAAATGCCCGCTGCAGATTGCTCCGCGCGGGCCAACTCAAACTCGTTTCGATGATGCCATTCTGCCAGTGTTTTGCCCGACGTGTCAAACGAAGCGCAAAACGGAAAGCCCCTCCTCCCAGCTCAATATGTGGTGCGCAAGGGGCTTGCTTCAAGCCCCCGATGATCGCGTAAGACCCCTCGACCCGAACAACCAGTCGAGGGGTCACGACATGCCTTTCCTGCTTCCGACGTCCCGGTCGCGCAACCGAACCAGCGCAGAACGCGCAGCCGCCGGCCATGCGGTCATCATCGCCGGCGCCGGCCCGACCGGCCTGATGCTGGCCGCCGAGCTCGCGCTGGCTCGAATTGACGTCGCAATCATCGAGCGGCGCGCGAGCCAGGACATCGTCGAGACGCGCGCCGGCGGACTGCACGCGCGCAGCATCGAGATCCTCGATCAGCGCGGCATCGCGGGTCGCTTCCTGCGCGAAGGGCAGATCACCCAGCTCGCCGGCTTCGCCTGGACCAGGCTCGACATCGGCGATCTCCCCACCCGCCATCCCTACGGGCTCGCGCTGCGGCAGAACCACATCGAGCGCCTCCTGGCCGAATGGGTGGCCGAGCTCGCGGTGCCGATCTATCGGAGCCGCGAGGTGACCGGCTTTGCGGAAGACGAGACCGGCGTCGAGGTCACCCTGTCCAGCGGCGAGCGCTTGCGCGCGCTTTATCTCGTCGGCTGCGACGGCGGCCGCAGCCTGGTGCGCAAGAGCGCCGGCATCGACTTCCCCGGCTCTGAACCTTCGCTCAGCAACCTCATGGCCGAGGTCGAGATGCGCGAAGAGCCCCAATTCGGCCTGCGTCACGACGCGCTCGGCTTTCACGGCCTCAGCAAGACCGAGAGCGGGCGCGTGCTGGTCGTGCTGACGGAGGCAAGTCTCGTGCACGATGGCGAGCCCTCCTTGCGCGATCTCAGCGCGGCGCTTGAATCCGTCTACGGCACCGATTTCGGCGTCAACAATCCCGCCTGGATCTCCCGCTTCACCGACGCGGCGCGGCAGGCCGCCTCCTATCGCAGGGGTCGCGTGCTGCTCGCCGGCGATGCCGCGCACATTCATCATTCCGTCGGCGGCCAGGGCCTCAACCTCGGTGTGCAGGACGCGGTCAATCTCGGCTGGAAGCTGGCGCAGGTGGTCCATGGCATCGCGCCCGAGAGCCTGCTCGACACCTATCACGGCGAGCGCCATCCCGTGGCCGCGCGCGTCTTGAAGAACACCATGGCGCAGATCGCCCTGCTCCGCCGCGGCGACGACGGCCGCAAGGCCGCGCGCGAGGTGATCGCCGAGCTGCTCGCCATGGACGAGCCGCGCCGGCGCCTCGGCGCGATGATGAGCGGGCTCGACATTGCTTACGATCTCGGCGAAGGCCACGCGCTGCTCGGACGCCGCATGCCCGATCTGGATCTCGTGGTCGACGGACAGGCGCTGCGATTGTTCACGCTGCTGCACGGCGCGCGCGGCGTGCTGCTCAATTTCGGAAAGCCGGGCGGCATCGACATCGCGCCCTGGGCGGATCGCCTCGCAACCGTCGATGCCGATTACGACGGCGCCTGGCAGCTTCCGGTCATCGGAGCGGTCACCGCGCCGCGCGCCGTGCTGGTGCGGCCCGATGGCCATGTGGCCTGGGTGGGAGAGGAGAGCGGCCGCGGACTTGCGGAGGCGCTAACGCGGTGGTTCGGGCCGGGCGGTGCGTGAAAGCGTCTCATGCGCTGCCAAACAAACAAGCCCGCGGCAGATGCGCGGGCTTGTTCCGAATTCTTCGATGATGCCATTCTGCCAGTGTTTTGCCCGACGTGTCAAACGACGCTCGCTCCGCCGCAAAGGTCATTCCGGCGGAAGCAAAGGCCGTATCCAGCGCGAGAACCATTCCTCGCTGTCATTGTGCGGATTGACAGGGCCGTTCACTCCGAAGATCGGTGGAGGAATGAGATAGCTCGGCTCGTCCGCAAACACGCCGATCGGCTTGCTCGGTTGCGGCTGCTGGCCGCCAGCGGCCGGGGCGGTCCAACTGCCAAACCGCTCGTCGAATTCGGTAGACGGCAGATACGGGACTGGCGCGCTGCCCGATGTGAATACGTTGCCCGCGTTCGTCTCATTCACACGGGCGAGACGCCGGACATCTTCGGGCGCGACTGATCCTGCGGCAGACGTGGGGGCGACTGGGAGATCTTTCGCGGGCATGGTGCCAACCGGGGTGGTGGCCCATTCCCCGAAGCGATCGGCAAAAGTGCCAGCGGACGCCTCTCGATCAAACGAGGAGGCTTCGCCGGGCTGGGGCCTCGTCCTGCCGACGTAAAGCCGATCGCCGTTAGCATTGAACGCAGGCGCTCCAGTCGAGAACACCCCTCCGCTAGGAGTAGCAGCCTCCATCGTCGCGCCAGAACTACTTTCCTCCGCGTTGGCCAAGCGCGTACCGGCTAAGATGGCTCCTAGAGCAGCCAGCCAGCCGGGAAGGAAGGGAGCAGCTACGGCGGCCGCGACCCCTCCAGCCAGCCAAGGAAGTGCTGCATTGCGCATCACAGGTGTGCCGCCCGCTAAGGGATTTTCGTAATATGGATCCGGCATTCCGGAGTGCGGATCGGATAGGAGCACCAGCGGGGCCGATGGCGCGGCCGTTGTAGGAGGCAACCGACCGAGCGTTTGTTCATTTGGATCCGGCGCTGAAGAGGGTGGCGGCCCGCTCGTGAAGCGTGGATCACTTCGCGCGAACCCTTCTGACTCGTTCAGCCATTGGACAGAGGGAGGAACGAAGGGTGGTGGCGAAGGAATATCGGCCGGATCGGCCGCGGTCGTCGGCGGGATCTGAAAGACATCATCGACTGGCGTAAACTTTGAATATCCCGTCCCGCCCAGATGCTTGTTTCCAGACGTGATACTGACGTTTGGATTCCTCTCAATTGCCTCGCTCAGTAGTTTTTCTCTTCGAGCATCGCCCCGTATTGCAGACCATAGCAGCAGATGGTCTTCCCCGGCCTGCAAATCGCTCCGCTCACTATCCCGAAGGCGTTGATGCAAGTCGGGATAGCGCTCAAGATACGACTCGTTCTTCTTGATGACGTTCTCGATACCCTGCTTGACATCTTCTAGAGTTTTTCCGGTGGGCAAGTTTGTGTAGAGATCACCCTTGGCGAAGCCAATGCGCATTGCATCCATGAGTGTTCTTATCTTTACCGCGCGAATCTCCGGCTGGGGAATTTCAGCGATGCGATCGAGGACGCATTTGACCGCTCCGTAGTAAAGGGGTGTATGCCCACCGGGATGTGGCGATATGCCCATGCTTGCGGCCAGCTGATAATCCACCGGCAGATAGATTCCATTCGCGCGGGAGTAAACTCCCAATGTCTGTCTATCGATTCCATCAAACGCACGATGACCATCGAACTTTTGCGAGATCATGTGATGATAGGCTAAAATCGACATGCTGCCCCGATGTTGGATTGTTTGGGTGAACTGCGTCTGATCGGATTCCGGGAAACCTGCTCAAGCCTGAGATGCAGTTCGGCCCTGGAATCGACGCACACGGGCACCGGCTGCGCTCGCAGCTCGGCGCCGTTAGGAGGCTGAATGAACACTTGAGAGTTTCGGCGACCTTTGCCGCCGATTAGCCGCGCTTAGACGACATCGAGCGCGGATCGGCACAGCCGAACCAGCGCCTGGAGCAACGCAGCAGCCATCGATGACAAACGACGGCGGATTCTAAATCTCGGTCGGAGGCTGCGTTTGACCTATTGTCGCGAGAGCATCTTCCACGAAAAGGCATCGTGGCTCGGGCCAAGCAACAATCGGGAGAGAGCGCCTTTAAGATCTTCGGCGCGGGATCAGAGGAAGATCCGAGGCGTCTTCGAACAACATGCCCCTGAGACCCGCCGACCTCCACGCATCCTTCAGAGCTCGGTCGCATATGACACATTGGGTGGCGTACGCCATTCGGAATACGTGCGCATCGCCGACCAATTCGTCCTTGAAAACGAGTTCGACATCACCCCAAAAATCGTAGACTTTCTGACCAAAATATCGAGAGCCTGGATCGTCCCGAATCCCGATGGTCAACCGCGACCGTTCCTCATCCAATGCGTCCAGAACACGACGCACATCGCAGAACCAGTAGCGCGGCCCATCCCAGACCCCGTTCAAAACCTGCACGTCGCAAGCGACGAATGAAAACGCCTCTGGGTCGACGGCCTCAAACACGGTCTTAGCGCGATCAGAGATCAGCCAGAATGCATACCAGAGCTCAGAGTCCAGAGGCCGACGCCCTCGCGGATTGAACGTGACGCATGGCGTCGGCCCAGCAAAATCTGACAAGTGCCCCGGGTCAAGGGGAGAGGGGCCATCATCAGTGATCTCGAAACCACTTGGGTTGCCCGTTCGATAGAACTCCATTCTGTAGAATTTGCGTTTCCGCAACGAGGAGAACTTGTTCTGCTTTGCCTGCTTGCTGCTCATCGGAACACATCGTCGTTATTCGAGATCTCGGCGAATAAAGAAGCGTGGCTGTTCTGCCTTCCGAACAACAGCATGGCCTGTCGCCACACTCGGGACCTATTTTGTAGAAGCGGCGCTTGCGTGCTCTGGATCGCTTCGCAACTGGAATCGCGTTCTGGTCCGTCATAACTGAGCCTCGTTGAATACCGCGCCTGCAGCGACACCCGGCCGAGATCACGATGAATCACACAAAAATAAAGCCCGCGGCGTTCCGCGAGCTCCGTTCGTGACTTTCTCAATGATGCCATTCTGCCAGTGTTTTGCCCGACGTGTCAAACGATTGCCCTCGAACAGCTTCCACACAACGCCGCAATCTGCTGAGGATGCCCACTTACGTAAAATCATCCGTACAAGAAAACACCGGCATATCTCCAAAAACATCAGAGTTCTTGTAGCGCACTGAAATCCGCTCGCTCGCACTTGCTCCGATCGTATCGCCGTCCTTCACCACGTTTCCATGCTCGATCAGATACACGGAAAGTCCTGCCACCTTCTCGAACAACGCCGGGAGCGCGAGCTTACCGGTCACGAATTCGATCTCACGGCCGACGAAGGCGGACAAGCCCATCGTGATCGCTCCGATCTTTGCACCCGACCGGAACGGAAGAATGTCGACCCATAGCCTGAAGGGATAGTCCGGATATGGTGCGAGCGACCACCGCGAGGTTTCGAGCCATAGATCGGCAGCCCGCGCCACCCGGCCCGCCCACACCACGCCACAGCATTCCGGTACGGTGGCAATCAACGCACCGATGACCGCAGTCGTGAGGCGCGCGGCGACCAGCGGCTGCTGGCTTTTTCCGAGCAGCGAGACGATGATGTGGCCTTGATGGTCTGTTGCCACAGCCTCGCTTTCCGGCCAGGTTCGCGCAGCGCGCGCCCACAGCCCCGGATCCTGCGGAATGGGTGCCGGCATCGACATGACCGCAACGAGCTCGTTGCCGCAACGGATGAGCGGCGAATTCGCTTGAGCCGGTTGCGGCTCTTCACCGTTCGTCGCCTCTGTTGCCAACTCCGGATGCCGGAGGTGAAGGGCTTTGGCGACTGCTGACATGTCGGGCGTCACCGGCCTGCTCAACAGGACCAGAGAAAGAAGCGAGCCACTCATCAACTAACCCCCGCAGAAAATCCCGGTGAGCCCAAAACTTAGTTTTTCGCCCAGAGGTTGAAACGTAAAGCCTCATTAGAACAAATAGAGAACAATGTCAATCGACGTTTTTCGCTCGCGCCAGATTTCCGCAAGATAGCTATACCCAAACTCTGAAGCGGACTGGCGGCCGACCCAGCATTGGCGCCGCACTGCAAGGGCGGTTCGCAATAGCACTCGCGGAAAAGGGGTTCACGCAAACATCAACGAAGACCCCGCGCCGTCCTCAGGGGCGCCGCGACGTTCGCCACACACCCGGGCAGCCCCACCAGGAACAAGCGTCAATACACCGCGTTGCACCGCCATGCATGGATCAACCGACGATCCCCTGTTGGCGCGCGCCGATGCCGCCCTCCGCGAAGCCGAGCGGCTTCGCCTCGCCCTGATCCGCGAGCGCGCGATTGCACAAGCCATCTGTGACGACGCCGCGCAAACCCGCACGCTGCAATCAGGCCTCTCGCCGGCGGTCGCGATTGCGCTGACGGTCAACGCTCCTCGTTCGACATAGCGTCGGTGCCCGGACCGAAAGGTTCGTGCGTCCTGCGTCCCAGAAACGTATCGGGTGGCGGCTGCTTCAACAGCTCGCGGCATTCGCGCACGATTCCGCGCATGTATTCAGCCTGGTCGTGGTCGACAGGCAACGGCCGATAGACGGGCATCGCGGTGCTCCCTTGCTTTGCAGGCGGGAGCGCGCTCGGTCTCTCAGCCACCGACGCCTACGGGCAGAGCCTCGGCCGGTGATGTGACCACAACTATCACAGGTCGCTTTGGTTCAATATTGAACTTTAGGACTCGCGGGACACATAATGAGTAAACCGCTCAACATGCTCAAACTTCTCGCGAAAATTAATCCGCGCAACGTATCAAATGATGTGACTCCGCTGTGCCGGAAGCGTAAGGTAAATCATCACCGCAAGGCCCGTGGCATCGATCGGTGATGAGAACGCCGATTGCGCTCCCGCCCGACCTCAAACGAGGGAGCAGCGCCATGCTGACACGACGTCGTTTCAAACAGACCAGAACCCTGACCGAAAGACTCGCGGACGAAGCCGCGCGCTGCCGCGAGGAAGCCCGCACGCTGACGCCCGGCCGCCGCCGCGACATGCTGCTGCGCCAGGCGCGGCAGGACGAGACCGCCATGCAGATCGACGCCTGGCTGCGCTCGCCCGGCCTGAGGGCGCCGACATGATGCAATATCGCGCTTATCTCATCGGCGAGGATGGCGTCTTCCGCTCCGCCGAAGCGTTCGAAGCTCCCTCGGATTCCTCCGCCCTCAGCTTTGCGCAGCGGTTCACGCGGCTCGGCAAGGTCGAGGTCTGGCAGCTCGGCCGAAAGATCGCCGTGCTGGACTCCGAGCAGTCTCGGCCGCCGTTGCACGAGCCGTCCCGGCCGACGCTGACGCGTCAATGACCGCGTGACTGCGGCTGCGACCTAAGATCTTCGATCTGGAAATTGAACCTCACCTGCATGATCGGGCCGCTCGCATCGCGCACCTCGATCGCCATCTCCTGGCGGTCGCCGGTGAGCCCCGCCGAGAGCATCGCATCGCGCGCAAAGTCGGCAACCGACTTGGCGGCCTCGGCCTGAACTGCGCGCGGGCCGGACAATTCCAGGCCCTCCTCGTCCAGAGCAATTCCCTTGTCGTCGCGAAGGTCAAAGTAATATCGCGTCATGACCGTTATCCTCCGCCCTTTATAGTGCAGATGACGAGCGAAGGTTTCTAACGGACCGCCAAAAATCGCTTGGAATCAGCAGGTTCCGGGAACGCCGGGCGGGCTCGCAATCAGGGCGGAAGCGCCGGCTCACTCCTCCGCGAGCTTGCGCTCGATATAGGCGTCCACCGTCTCGGCGAACGAGCGCTGCACGCCGACCGCGACATCGTGCTGGTCGAGCGCGTCGCGCTGCAGCACGCGCAGGCCGCGCCCGCGCATGCTCACCGGCGCCGTGTTCAGGAACTGGTCGATGGCGCCCTTGGCAAGCGGGATGGCCTTGGGATCGCCCCTGGCGATCAGGAGCCGTAGCAGGCTCTGGCATTCGGCCAAACCGGGCATGGCGTCTCTCACCTTTGCTGCGATTTCGGTTTCGGCCGCTCGACCTTCTGGGTATGGGTGCCGAACAGCGCCAGCAGCAGCGCGACTTCTTCCTTCGAACCGATCTGGATCATGATTGTTCTCTCCGTTTCGCTACGTTGGTCGGAGCCGGCGGGCGCCGAGTTCAGGACGATCTGGTTTCAGCATTGTTTCAAGCGTGTTTCGTCGGCGGGCTGCACCTCGCATCGAGCCGAACGAGCGAGCAGGGTCTTTCGAAATGGTTCGTTTCGCATCTGAGGTAGACGCTGAACATCTCGCATGTGCAATCCGCGGCAAGAACGATCGCAGTTCACTACTTCCTGACCAGTACGCCCATTGCTCGCGCCATGCGCCTCACCGACCCGGCGTGGCGGCCGAGTTCCGTGGCGATTTTCGATACGCCAACTCCCCGCTGAGAGAGCTTGACCAGCCGTCGAAGCTCCTGGTCGGCCCATTGCTTTGGTTTTGATGCCTTCATGGTGGACGCGTGATCAGGACAAGTCAGCAAGGGTTCTCCGTCGGTAACGGACGCTCCGACAGAGGGGCTATGTAACTTCGGTCCAGGACCGTCGGTCTGGCGGCACCATCGAACAGCACCGTTATGCCAGCCGTGCGATTGCTGATTTCGATGACCCTTCCCGTCTTGCTGGCCAACGCCGGGAACTGAATGATCCCAAGCTCGCTCATCTTGAAACGGGTGCCGACAACAAGCTTGCCAGTCTCAGCGACCGCGCGATCCCGTTTCATTGCGAACCGCCAAGCCGGTTCTCTGCGTCCGCCTTGCGCCCTGTCTCATCAGGTCCAGATAAACGCGACGCCTGCCGGCGCGTCTCTGCAATGAGGAAATCGATCCTCGCCGACTGAGCCAGCAAAATCGTCCTGGTTGTTTCATTCAGTGTTGTCTGCCCGACAATCAATCGGATGCAGCCATTCGCGAGCTCAAGAAGGAAGATGGCCTGGCGGATGTCGTCTGTTGTTCGAATGTCGAGCGCTTGAACCTGCGACAACAGAGCGCCGATGTTCGCCAAAATGTCGGGCAGCCTCGGACTCGGGGGTCTAGTCTGAGACCTCTTGTTGTTGTGCTGTCGAAATCTGAGCACTGACGACATCGTCGCAAATCTCTGGTGCGCGTCGACCATCATGACCTTCTGCGCTGAAAGTCATCGGAAGAAAAAAACGAATAATACAGCTACGCGAGAAACATCCGGTCAGGCTAACTCGGACCAGCCCGGGCCATCGCGGCCGTGGCCACACCTTTTAATGCCCTTGCTCGAGACCTTGCGCCAAAGCGATTGACGAACAGTTATGAGGTTGCGAGCAGATGGTATCTGCAATATTGAAGTTCTTCGAAAACGCTATCGAAATTCGGCGAACGTTGGCTCGGGATGGGCGGGCGCCGGCTGAAGTCGGCAAATCGGGCTGCGCCGCGCCTTCGGCCGACTTGTGTACACAATCGAACACAGATCCCGGCTTTGGCCGATCACGACCCGTTTCTCTCTTCCTTAAACTCCCCCGCCTGTAGGCTTGCGGCCGCAAGGCATGGGTTGCGTCTCACCCTTGGACAGCAGGCCATCACATTTGAGAGCTTGCGCTGTGCCATCCTGCGAGACGCCCCGCGTGAGGCGGGCTCCTCAGGATGAGGCCGGAGTACGTGGTTGCAGTTTCACCACCGACGCCGATGAGCCTCATCCTGAGGAGGCGCGTCAGCGCCGTCTCGAAGGACGAGGCATGCGTGCAGGGGGCCGCTACCCATGAAGGAATGTCGGCTGCGTTGGTCAGGCGGAAAACATCTGCTGGAGAAAGCTTCATCGGTCTTGCGCTGCAGCAGACATCGTGACTTGCCAACGGCCCTCCGATCACCCGTTCGCAGCTGCTACTCTATCGTTGCATTCACCGTCATGACCGATTTGCCAGAGCCGTATGGACCCTTTCCTTCACCATAGATGGCGAACGTATCGGTGCCCTTGTAGTTGGATGCCGCGGTGTACCTGAATGTCGTTACGTTGACCTGAATGAGCTTCCCGTGCGCGGGCTTCTGGGACACGCCGGAGCTCTGCATCGCTCCCGGAATTCGCATCGGGAAATTGCACGTTTCGCCCGACTTGACCGCGAAGTAGGCCGTCATGTCCACGCCAAACACAGATGGGTGACCGGTGACTCTGCAGTCGGAGACGGCGAAGGCCGTAGCCGGCGTCAGGCTCAGCACAGCAGCGAGAGCGAATATCCGCATGCTCATCTCCTGTTAGGATCAAGCGGCATCCGGGGCCATTGATCTCCAAGCGTGGGGATAACCATTGACTTGAATCAACATTCGGCCTGCGACGACCAGGCGATTGAATAGGCGAAGTAGCGACTTCCGCCGTTGGGCCCTCCCGCCTTCGCCTGTTGCCGACCGTCAGGAGGGGCAATTCACCTCCTGCGGTCGCTGTGCCTGCACCACGAAGAAACAACATCTCCTTGGTTGATGGCTGGCGGCCTGCGGATTGCCTTTTGAGGCTCCACCCCTTTCCGGGATGTTCTTTAATCCGTCGGCTCTAAATGATGGAGGGTCAAATGCGACTCGCTTTGCTTATTGGGGTCCTGCTGATGGGGCTTTCTTCAGCAGCAAACGCCCGCGACTATCCCTGGTGCGTCTTCGGTGGCCATGCTGGCCCTCCCGGCGAGTGCATGTATGAGACGAGGGAGCAGTGCCTGGCTTCGGCATCGGGACGGTGGACCAGCTATTGCGATATCAATCCGCGCGTGAGATTCCAGCAGCAGGCACCGCCCCCGACCGCGTGTGACTCTCGCGGGCGCCGGTGCGCGCCGAGATCGTGAAGCGTTCAGCGCGAGGCCGCCGCGTCGCGGGTAAAGCAGACATCGAGCCGCTGACCGAGCGGTGTCGAGTCCACGCACCAGCGCGCGCTATTTGCCGCGCTTCGTCGTGCCGGTGCCTAGCGCGATGCCGTGCTGCCACGCCCGCACCCGCACCGCCGCTTCGCTCCGGTTGAGCTCTGCGGCAATCTCGTCGGGCCGGCGTCCGGCTTCGGCCAGCGCTTTCAGCCGCTCATGCTCGTCCGCTGTCCACCTCTTCAGCAAGGGATAGCGTGATTGCATGGTCGGAGCTGGCTCACCCGTCATTCAAGTGCGACGACAATCGTCCGGAACGGACCAAGTTCCTATTCCTTGGCCACGCGTGGCGGACGGGCCATAGCACGGGCTTCGCAACGTGAACTTAGCAAAAGTTAAGCCCGCGACGGATCGCTCCGCGCGGGCCTGGTTTCGAGCGCAAGGCTCGGGTGAGACCTTCGTCTCAGTGCATGTGGCCGATCAGATAGATGCCGCCGCCGAGAACGATCACGGCCGGGACGGCCCAAAGCAGAAGTACGGGCATCGCTTGCCTCCTCAGTTCGAGGTGCAGACCTTGACGGACTTCATGCCGGTCTCGGCTTCCGACCTGGTCTTGTACACGGTGTCGCCGCTGACGACCGTCGTTTCCGTGGTCGTCGGCTTCGACTCGGTGATTGTGCACTTCTTGGTCTTGACGTCCTGAACCACGTAGAACGTTTGCGCAAACGCGGGGGCCGCAACTGACGTCAGCACGGCGGCAGCAATGATTGCTTTGATATTCACGTTGTCCTCCTCCAGTAGCCCGGTCGATCCAGGCGTGTTTTTTACAAACCCGACTAATTGCCAGTTGTTCCCGGTCATCCGCCGAACCAATTCCGCCTGATTGCGTTGGTGCGCGAACAGGAGGCTTCGATGCTCGACTTGCGGCTCGTGACGACTTCCCTGGCGGTGCTCGCTGCGCTGATCAGCGTGGCGCTGGCTGAGCCCGTCAAGGATCAGGCTCCACCGGTGGTTCAAACCGCCACCGAAGCCCGCCCCATTCGCGTGATCCTTCCGGCGCCGTGGGAGCCCACCAAGGGCCAGGCCGAGTCTGTGCAATCTTCAAAGTAGCAGCGTCGGACGCACGCCAGACGCGGCGGACGCAGCTCGCTTGACATCGTCACGACAAAGCGCCGCAGCAAACTCCTCCAAAACGACAGCAACCAATTCGAATCTCACCTGTTGTCGCCGGCACAATCACTTGCAGGAGACAACAACATGAAACGTCTGACAGTGCTGGCCGCAACCTTGTTGCTGCTTGGTTCGGTGCCCGCGGGCGCCCAGTCGCAGCCGGCGCAAAGCGGGCCGGGCAACAACGCGGTCAACAGCTCCGACCAGAACAACTCCAACGCACCGGTCGCGGGCCGCAACAGCTTCACCGAAGGACAGGCGAAATCGCGGATCGAGGGCGCGGGATATTCCAACGTCTCGGGCCTGCAGAAGGACGACAACGGCGTCTGGCGCGGCAAGGCCGACAAGGCCGGCACCAAGACCGACGTCAGCGTCGACTTCCAGGGCAACGTCAACCCCGCCAAGTAATCCGCGAAGTGAAGGAGATCCAGACATGACGACCACCATCTCTCGCCTGTACGACAATTACGCCGATGCCGAGCGGGCCGTGGCCCGGCTCGAAAGCGCCGGCGTGCCGCATTCCAACATCAGCCTCGTCGCCAACAATTCGGACAATTGGTACGGCGCCTCGCGCGGCAAGGTCGATCGTGACCGCGACGGCGTCGACGATCGCGCCGAAGGCGCCGGCACGGGTGCCGGCATCGGCGCCGGGCTCGGCGGCGCCGCCGGCCTGCTCGCGGGTCTTGGCCTGTTGGCCATCCCCGGCCTCGGCCCAGTGGTCGCGGCCGGTTGGCTCGCCTCGACTGCGGCAGGCGCGGCTGCCGGCGCGGCCACCGGCGGAATCATCGGCGCCCTGACCGAGGCCGGTGTCTCCAGGGAAGACGCATCGCGTTATGCCGAGGGCGTCCGCCGCGGCGGCACGCTGGTGTCCGCGAAGGTGCCGGACCAGGACCGCGCGCGCCTTGATGCGCTCCTGCACGAGCGATCGGTCAACCTTCAAGAGCGCAGCGCCGCCTGGCAGAAGTCCGGTTGGACCGACTTCGACGCCGCCAGCCCGCCCTTGTCGCCGGAGGATATCGGCCGCGAGCGCGAACTCTACGGCGTGGGCTCGCGGCGATAGGGCAGCAAAGCCCGACACGACAAAAGGCCCCGCGATGCGGGGCCTTTTTCGACTTTATCTCAAATGCCGCAAAGCGGATTTGGCGAAGTGAAATCTCTTCGCCTCATGCTGGGACATGTCGCCTGGACGGGGCAAGCCGGAGAGATCTCCCATGTACTACGTCGCCGCTGCATTGCTGGTGCTGTCGGGACTGTTCTATTCCGCGAGCCGTCACGAGCTCGGCCAGTTCGGTGCGGACGTTTGCAGCTATGGCAGCACGTTCTGCAACAATCCGGTCGTGCTCTTCACCGGCGCCGCGCTGGCCGCCGCCTGGGGCATGTTCGTCAGCATCAAGTAGGCCGATGATGGCAATATAGCCCTGTTTTGCCCGACGGAGCAAACTCACTTAGCATTTTCGAAAATCAGCCGCCGACGCCGGCAGCGGGAACTTATGTTCCCCGATTCGCATTTGCTAAAGATGACGTCCGCACCCGTTCGAGCCCGTTCATGAGCGACAGCGCCCTCACCCCGACGAAATCCGCGCCGACGCTGCTGCAACGGCTGGGGCCCGGCCTCGTCACCGGAGCTGCCGACGACGATCCGTCCGGCATCGCCACCTATTCGCAGGCCGGCGCTCAATTCGGCTACGGTCTGTTGTGGACGGCGTTTCTGACCACGCCGTTCATGATCGCGATCCAGCTCGTCAGCGCGCAGATCGGCCGCGTCACCGGCAAGGGCCTCGCTGCCAACGTCATGCGGGTGGCGCCGCGCTGGGCGGTGCTGGCGCTGGTCTCGATGCTGGTCGCCGCGAACACGTTCAACATCGCCGCCGACATCGCCGCGATGGCCGAGGCGCTCTCGCTCGTGATCGGCGGCCTCAACCACGAGCACGCGCTGATCTTCGCGGCCGGCTCGACCCTGCTGCAGGTGTTCCTGCCCTATCGCCGCTATTCGCCGGTGCTGAAATTCCTCACGCTGGCGCTGTTCGCCTATGTCGCAACCGCCTTCACGGTGCAAATTCCCTGGAGCACGGCGCTGCTCGCCGCGGTGTGGCCGAAGGTGAACGTCAGCAGCGACTATCTCCTGATGGTGGTCGCCGTGCTCGGCACCACCATCAGCCCCTATCTGTTCTTCTGGCAGGCCTCGCAGGAGGTCGAGGAGATGAACCAGGGTAAGCGCGACAAGCCGCTTCGCGAGCTCAAGCGCGGCGGCGGTCACGAGCTCGACCGCATCAAGACGGACACCATCTCCGGCATGCTGCTCTCCAACGGCATCGCCTTCTTCATCATCCTGACCACCGCATCGGTCCTGCACGCCAACGGCGTCACCAATATCGGCTCGGCGACGGAAGCGGCCGAAGCGCTGCGGCCGCTCGCGGGCGATTTCACCTTCGCCCTGTTTGCGACCGGGATCATCGGTACGGGCCTGCTCGCGATCCCGGTGCTGGCGGGCTCGGCCGCCTACGGCGTTGCCGAGATCTTCGGCTGGCGCGCCACGCTGGAGGCCAAGCCGGACGAAGCGGCGGGCTTCTACACCATCATCGCCGCGGCAACCCTCATCGGCTTCGGCCTCGGCTTCACCGGCATCGACTCGATCCACATGCTGGTGTGGAGCGCGGTGCTCAACGGCATCGTCGCCGTCCCCATCATGGCGATGATGATGCTGATCGTCTCGAGCCGCGCGATCATGGGCCGCTTCAGGGCCCGCTCCTGGCTGATCGCGCTGGGCTGGCTCGGCACCGCGCTGATGGCGCTCGCCGTTCTCGCTTTGCTCGGCTCGTCGGTGATTGGCTGACGCAAGCGCTGCTTCGGACGCGCTCCCGCGTTGCATCGCTGCGCCCTTCCCGCCGCCCCGCGCTTGGCCTAACAATGCGGTCCGGGCCCGGCCTGAGATCGGGCCGAAAAAAAGAAGCCCGGCCGGGCGAGTAGGGAGCGACATGACCAAATCATCAAAAGCAACAAGCCTCGAGATCCTCGCCTGCGATGCAGGCTGGAGAAACTATCATTTCGTCAAGCTGACGACCGAGGACGGCATCGTCGGCTGGAGCGAATTCGATGAGGGTTTTGGCTCGCCCGGCGTCGGCTCCGCGATCCAGCGCCTCTCCGCCCGGGTCATCGGGCAAAACGTCTTCCAGCACGAGCGCATCTTTGCCGAATTGTTCGCGGCAACGCGTCCCGCGGCCGGCGGCGTGGTGGCGCAAGCGCTAGGAGCGATCGAGAATGCGCTGCTCGATGCCAAGGCGAAATCGCTCGGCATTCCCTGCTATGAGCTGCTCGGCGGCAAGATCCGCGATCGCGTCAGGGTCTACTGGTCGCATTGCGCCACCTGGCGCATCAATCTCCCGTCCTGGTACAAGCCGGCGATCGAAAGCCTCGACGGCGTCAAGGCGATGGGGCGCGAAGTGCGCGAGAAGAAGTTCACCGCGCTCAAGACCAACATCTTCTCCTATGACCAGGGCAAGCCCACCGGCTGGCGCCCCGGCTTCGGCTCACCTTTCGCGCCCGAGATCAACGTCGACCGCAAGATCCTGCGCGACCTGCACATGCACCTGGAAGCGATCCGCGACGGTGCCGGCCCCGACGTCGACATCCTGCTCGACTGCAACTTCAACGCCAAGACCGAAGGCTATCTGAAGATCCTGCGCACCATATCCGACCTCGACATGTTCTGGGTCGAGATCGACAGCTTCAATCCGGAAGCCCTCGGCTATATCCGCCGGCAAAGCCCGCACCCGATCTCGTCCTGCGAGACGCTGCTCTCCTTGCGTGAATTCCTGCCCTATTTCCAGGCGCAGGCCATGGACGTCGCGATCATCGACACGCCCTGGAACGGGGTCTGGCAGTCGATGAAGATCGCCGCGGCGGCCGAAGCCTTCGAGGTCAACGTCGCCCCGCACAATTTCTACGGCCATCTCTGTTCGATGATGAACGCGCATTTCTGCGCCGCGGTGCCGAACCTGCGCATCATGGAGATCGACATCGATCGTCTGTCGTGGGATCGCGAGCTGTTCACGCACGAGCCGGAGATCGAGAACGGCCATCTCATCATCCCGAACCGGCCGGGTTGGGGCACCGAGCCGAACGAGGAAGCCTTGCGGGCCCATCCGCCGAAGACGAGTGGCGGGCTCCTCAATTACGGGCGCAAGAGCTAGAGCGGAATCGCTTTAGGTCGCATCGATCGCCACGGGCTCGGTGCAACCTCTCCCGCTTGCGGGAGAGGTCGCGCCGTAGGCGCGGGTGAGGGCTTTCCCCTCTAGGGGATTATCCCAATGCGGCAACACCCTCTCCCCAACCCTCTCCCGCAAGCGGGAGAGGGAGCGCACCTCCGTCGTTGCGGGATCAAGCCTCATTTCATCGCGCTTTAGA
>NZ_LBJW01000104.1:0-237847 GCF_028128865.1 Bradyrhizobium sp. CCBAU 11357
ACCCCCAATAGACGTAATGAAAATCGCCCCGCTCCTCTCAACGTGCTATGATTTGTCACGACAAGTCTCCCTCTCCTGGGGGTGGACACATGAGACGACGCGAGTTCGTAACACTAGTTGGCGGTGCAGCAATTGCGTGGCCATCTGTCGCACGAGGCCAGATTCCGAGGACACGGCCCGTTGTCGGCACCTTTGGATCAGGTACGCCAGCTCAGCGCAAAGGTTACGAAGCCTGGCCATCGTTCTTGAAGGGGTTGCGGGAACTCGGATACATCGAGGGGCGCGATTTCGACATAACGTTCCGACTTGCCGCGTCTACCGCGAAGTTACCAGAGGTAGCGAGGGAGGTGGTTCAGCTCAGCCCCGATGTCATTTTTGCCGCCGCCAGCGCCAATGCGCTTGCCGCCAAGCAGGCAACATCAACCATCCCGATCGTTGTTGCAGCGCTGGGAAACCTGACCGCGCTTGGATTGTCGGAAAACGATCTTCGCCGTCCAACTGGCAACCTGACCGGCATCATGCCCTACGTGCGAGGGCTGCCTGCAAAGCAGCTTGAGATCGCGCGGGAAATCGTTCCCGGCGCGCAAAAAGTTGGGATCGTAACTGATACGAGCGATATCAAAACAGCACCCCAGTGGGATGAAATCAACGCAATCGCAGCGAAACTTGAAATCACGATCGTCGGTGCGGATGCTCAAAGAACCGAGGATATTGAACCGTGATACGAGCGATATCAAAACAGCACCCCAGTGGGATGAAATCAACGCCATCGCAGCGAAACTTGAAATCACGATCGTCGGTGCGGATGCTCAAAGAACCGAGGATATTGAACCCACGTTCAGAAGGTTTAAAGCGGAGCGCGTTGACGTCGTCATCGTTCTGCAGGCGAACTTCTTACTCTTAGACCGGGCTCAGATCACCGCTGCCGCAGCGGCAACTCGGCTCCCGACCCTTTATGGATACCGCGAACTCGTGGATGCGGGCGGCCTCATTAGCTACGGAATTGATCTTCGGGCATGTAATTATCGCGCTGCGAGCTACGTGTATAAGATACTCAAGGGCACCCCCGTGGCCGATTTACCCTTTGAGTTCCCCACCCGGGTCGACCTCGTCATCAATCTAAGGACTGCAAAGGCACTCGGTCTTGCGGTGCCCGACATGCTGCTCGCCCGCGCCGACGAGGTGATCGAATAACGACTGACTTGCCCCGGCTGCTCACGACCGCTTCTGGCCGATTTTGTTGCAAAAGTCGGCGAGATAGCGGCTTGCGGTTGGATTCTGAAATTGCAATTATCGCGCTGCGAGCTACGTGTATAAGATACTCAAGGGCACCCCCGTGGCCGATTTACCCTTTGAGTTCCCCACCCGGCTCGACCTCGTCATCAATCTAAGGACTGCAAAGGCACTCGGTCTTTCGGTGCCCGACATGCTGCTCGCCCGCGCCGACGAGGTGATCGAATAACGACTGACTTGCCCCGGCTGCTCACGACCGCTTTGGACCATGGCGAAGTTCGGTTTGGCGCAGTTGTGGTCTGCTGATCGGGGCACACCGCTGTTCAAACCGGCGCTTTGGACCCTTAGCAGAAGGAGTGTGGCATCCCAGACGCACGAAAGCACATACTGGCCCGGTACGATATGCTAAGTTCGATAGAGGGCGACTTTTCTGTGAGGTTCGCTGGACGAGAATATGCGCCGACGCGATTTCATTGCGGCATTTGCGAGCGCTACGGTGTGCCCGATTGCGGCGATAGCCCAGCAGCCAAAGAAGGTCGCGCGGATAGGTTTCCTGGTCACGGGAGCCCTTGAGTCTCCGGAGGCGCGGGCGATTCTTAAAACTTTCTACCAAGGTTTACGCGAACACGGCTATGTCGATGGTCAGAACGCGATCGTAGAAGTCAGAGCAGCGGACTCGAAGATCGAACGTTTCGAAGCGTTGGCCCGCGAACTTGTCGGTCTCAACCCCGACGTCATCGTGGCCTCGAACTCGGTGGCCGGCCGTGCCGTACAGCGAACAGCTACCACTATCCCGATTGTTGTTGCGGTAATGGGCGACCCCGTTGGTGACGGGCTTGTCGCTAGCCTCGCGAGACCCGGTGGTAATACCACTGGACTGACCTTCCTTGGCCCGCAACTGGTCCCTAAGCGTTTCGCTCTACTCAAGGAAGCGCTTCCCATGATTGTCAGGGTCGCAGCGTTGTGGCATCCCGGCGCGTATGGCGCGCGCACCATGAACGACATGATGAATGACGCAGAAAGGGCGGCACAGACCTTGGGCTTGCAGCTTCGTTTGTTCGCCGCGCGGGGGCCGGACGAATTGGATAAGGCGTTCTCCGCGATTGCAGATGAACGAGCTGACGCCCTCATCGTATTTCCCAGCCCGATGCTTTTCGCCGAACGAAAACGCATTGTTGATTTCGCCGCAAAGCTCCGGCTGCCCCTGATCGCAATGGGCAGGGAGTTTGTGGAATTGGGTGGTCTAATGTCCTATGGAGCGGATATCACCGACTTCTTCCGGTTAAGCGGCGACTATGTGGAGAAAATTCTCAAAGGTGCCAAGCCTGCCGACTTGCCGGTTGCGCAACCAACTAAGTTTGAACTGCTTATCAATCTTAAGACCGCGAGGCTGCTCGGCATAGAGATTTCAGCTTCGTTGCTCGCTCGCGCCGACCAAGTGATCGAGTGATGTTGCACTGCATGAGTCCGTACATGGCCCGTTTGAGACCTTCCGATCAGCACTGAAGATGTCCGCTCATCGGAGCTGACCGGAAGCCATCGCGGCCGGACTAAACCGACGCGCTTGCCTCAAACGAGACATCACTGGAATCGAGAGCGAAAGCTACGCGGGTCCGTCCCCACCGTAAAATTGGGACTCTTCGATCACTGAGGGAAGCAACTGGCCGGATAATTTGGCCCGGTGGCGGGCGGAGAACATTGGCCCACGGGCGGGCTGCAGCGGCGCGAATTGTGCGAGGCCAATAGGCGTCGGCAGGTCATCGTAGATGGCTTCCATACCGCCTCGCATGAAGTAAGTTTCATGCCAGAAGCCAGTGCCGCGCGATGACTTCAGAAAATCCTGCCACCATTGGCGGTGCGGCATCGAACGGGACCACGCCTCCAGCGCATCAAAGTCGCGCCAATATTGTCGCATGCCGAGGTGCAATGGAAACAAGGACATGATGAAATTCTCGTGCAGGAGAAGCCCTTCAGGCCGCTTGTCGACTGCGTCCTGAATCTGCGGACCCAAGCCGAGCAAGGTTCTTATCCCGGTCCAGGCATTGACGCGCATCCCGAGATAGATCACGACCAGATCGGGAAACGACGAAAGCTCGACAGTTTGTCGTTGGACTGCGCCCTTCATTCTGACCTCCTGACGCATAATGGGTCCGCCATGGATGGCCGCGAGCTCCGCCTATACCGACGGTGGTCGTGTTGCGCCCGAAGAGTTGCTGCAAGCCATCGCGTGCACCTTGCGAACCGCCGACGAATTTGGATCAGGGGCGGCACCTTGCGCTGACGGACGGAGCATGAGGCGCCATCCGGTTCGAACGCATGTCGGGCAGATCACATCACGCAAGGTAAGCGAGTTCCGCGATATCAGCAAGGTCGGCTTCCCGCCCATCTGCGAAGTTACGTGGGGTCTGACGGAGGTCCGCTCCTCGCGGCAGAGCGGAGCAGATTTGCTGAACCTTAGTTCTTCGCGTTTCGACCCTAAGCGGACAATAACGAGTGGACGTCCGGTCGTTCAAAGATATGATTGAGCTACCAAATTGGGCGCCAGTACATGGAGCCGATATGACAGATTTCGTGATACCCAAAACTCGATACGCACGTAGCGGTGAGCTGAGCATTGCCTTTCAAGTCGCAGGGAGCGGGCCGATCGACATTACCCTGGTAAATGGATCGATCTCTCACCTTGAACTCGTTTACGAATTGCCGAACGTTGTTAAGAATGTACAGCGGTTTGCCCGCTTTGCTCGTGTGATCGGATTCGACAAACGAGGCCAAGGTCTGTCAGATCGAGTGCCTGGAGCTCCTTCGTTAGAAGAGCGAATGGACGATGTCCGCGCCGTTTTGGATGCTGTGGGCTCTCGCAGAACCGTCTTGTTGGGTTTCTCCGAGGGATGCCCTATGAGCCTGCTGTTCGCAGCGACTCATCCGGATCGTGTGTCTCATCTGGTGCTAATCGGAGGCTTTATGCGGGCCGGGCACTCAATTCCTGCTGATCAGTTCGAAGCCGTCGCCGAGAAAGTGATGGCGGATTGGGGCTCCGGTCAAATGATGCGGCAAGTGGCCGGCATAGCGACCCCCACAGAAGCGCAGCTCGCAGTTTTCGGCAACTCGCGTTGTGACCGATTTGGTTGCAGGCGCCGACCTGAAGTTTGCGGAGCGCGGCTCCTTCGATCTCAAAGGCGTTCCGGGAACTTGGGACTTGTTCGCCGCGGTCCAATGAGCCGGATGCACATGCTACGCGCACGGCCGCTTTTGGCCCGTCGCGGAGCGCCGCAATGTCTGCTTCCTGAGCATGACCCGAACAGTACTATGGAAGCTGCGGTATCGCTCGGATACCAACGACAGATTCTAGCACGCGCCGCTACCCGTCGCCTCTCCTTAGGAAGTGGACAAGATCGATCTCTTCAATCTAGCATTGAAGCATTCGATTGGCGGGTGTTTTATGCATTTTCTTCTACGGGCCGCTTGGCTGGTCTATCACTGCGCCGCCTATGACCCTAGGCAGCATGAGTGCCCGCGCCGAAGATTGTTCGCAATACCCATCCAGCCGCTACCGCGCTTATTGCGTCGCTGCTCAGAGCCCGAAATTCGCAGCACGGATAGAGCGATGTAGAGACGAAGCTCGCGCAATGGGTCTCCGTGCAACCAGAGGAGACGCAAGGCTTTCAATGGCTATGTGGAAGCGTGCGTAAAACGTCGATAGCAAGTGCATGTTCCGCAGCAAACCGATAGCCTGAGAGGAGCGACCGGACGTGAACGTCGGCTTGTGGCCCTCCGCTTCCAATAGGGCGTAGCTGCGAGTTGTTCGGGAGTTGGGGGTGAACCGGAAGCGCCCGACCGCTGGTCAAAACGGCGCTTTTGACCCGAAGGCGACATCGACCGGACGTCTAATCGACCCTTCAACTCACCTGTGTGCCCCTGTGTTATTGTATCCCTTCCGAGAACTCGATGGAGGGAAGGATGGACATTCGATCGAAATTGACGGCGCTGTGCGAAGCGTTCAACGCGCACGACTTGGATTCCATCATGGAGTTCTTTGCTGACGATTGTGTCTTGGAGATGCCGAGGGGAAGCAAGCCTTGGGGCTCCCGCTTCGAGGGCAAACGCAACGTACGAGACGGGCTCGCCACGCGCTTTGAAGGCTTACCGGATGTTCACTACGGCGACGCCGAGCATTTTGTGGATACGATGGCAAACACGGGCATTTCAAAATGGACGCTAACGGGCACGACAAGCGAAGGAAAAAAGATCGAGGTCCGAGGATGTGACTTTTACACTTTTCGCGCGGACGAGGTGATCCGCAAGGACTCGTATTGGAAGATTGTTGAAGGACCTTCGTCAGCCTAGCGACGCACATGTCCGAATGTGGCCCGTCGCCGAACAAAGTGGCGGGCCTTTGCCGCGTCGGCTATCGGCGGCAGACCGGTCGCAGGGCCGTGCCCGCCATGACCGCTGCTTGTGCTCCTCGCCGTCGAACGCGATTTTGGATCGCTGGTAAAATCCCCGCGCGTGCGGGCGCGCGAGAGCCGGCGGACGCATGACTTATTATCAGCAAGCTTTGGCGTGTTCGCGGAGACTGGGTCCTTGTTCTCCAAGGAGTTGGGAGCGAAGGTCAGCTTGCAGTGAGACAGATCGCTCGGCCTGAAGATAAGGCTCGGCGTTCTCTTGCCGAGCCTTCTTACTATTTGTCTATCCGTCGATTCCGATCTCGAAAGAGACAAAGACGATCTTTACTTCATTTAGCGGCTATCACACGGCAAACGGCCCGTGTTTCTCGGTCGTAGTGACCCGGCTGTTTCAGGACGGCTGCACAGCGCCGCAACACCCGCTGCTGCTCTGCGACCTCCAATGTCGCGAAGGCTGTGCCGACGTTGGCAGGATTGAGGCCTGCCAATCCAGAGCTGTTGTTTGCATTGGCAACGCCATTATTTGAAATGCCCACGGCTCCCGCGGCACCAGGACCAATGCCAACAGTGCCAAGCCCGCCGGTGCCGAGGCCCCCCGTACCTACGCTGCTAGAACCGACACCAACTCCCGCGCCTGCCCCACCAACTCCTGCAACACTCGCACCTGCGCCAGTTCCTGCCGCGCCTCCGCCGACACCCACGCCCCCCGTAGCGCCAATTCCGCCAACTCCGGCGCCCGCTCCAGCACCGGCGCCAGCACTGCCCACTCCGACGCCAGCACCCGCGCCGACACCACCAACTCCAGCGCCAACGCCGGCCCCGACGCCACCATCGCCCACTCCGGCGCCGGCACCCGCGCCAACGCCCCCAACTCCGGCACCAACACCGGCGCCGACGCCACCGCTACCCACTCCCGCACCAGCACCTGCACCGACACCTCCAACACCGGCGCCAACACCCGCGCCCACCTGGGCTTGCGCGAGTGGTGCTGCTGCGGACAATGCAACGCAGACCGTGACCGCATGGAAAAGCTTCATTCGCATACACGCCTCCATGAATTCCCGGCGCCCGCAAAGGAACGCCTGCAACAAGTTTCTTGTCCAAGAGGAAGCGATGATTTGTGGGTCCGTTCCTCAACCGGCTGCAAGTAGGTTAACGGGACGAAAAGAGCAGTCTGAGAATTTTGCCATTGCGGAACCAGCGCGCGGTCGCGAGGCTATCGAGTTCGCAATTCATCTCGTCGCTTTTGCGGAAGCGTTCGGTGGCTCACGCGCGGTTTCGTGAGCTCCGCTTTATGGCCCGTGCTAGACCTCAGCTCGGAGCGCCGCGAGGTCAGCTGTCGGGCGTTGACCCGCCAAAATTATGAAGCTGGTCAAGGCAGCCTTTGGCCCGAAGCAGAAGCCTGCGGGCGTACTGGCCAGCGTGACAAAACGCTTCTACATCCGTCCAAGAGAGGTCCTAGGTAAGTCTGATCAAGGTAGAATTCGAATTCGTGCGACTGGGTCATATGGTCGGGCGTGATCATGAATTTGCCGTCACGTGGCCGCCAGTGCCACACTGGATTGTAATCTCCAAATCCGCCGAGCTTAAGGTCTGGTTCGACTGAATTCATGAAACCTCACGTACAGAGCGCACCCACGCTACCCCATTTGCTTTGTGGATCATGTCGCCTTCTGGCCCATCTGCGAAGTTGCGCCGCGGCGGTCGGAAGTCCGCTCGTTGAGCCGGAGCGGACCAGATTTGCTCAACCTGAGTTCTTCGCGTTTTGACCCTTTCCGGAAGTCGAACCGGCGGACTTTCTGTGATGCACAACGCAGCCCGGCAAGCACTGGTGTGCTAACTTACAGCTTCATGGCCCAGGCAACACGCTCCTGCCGACTATCGAATTTGGAGACTTGTCATGGATACGAACAAAACATCCCAAGACATCGACCATCGTCGCCGCCACTTTGTCGGTACCGCCGCCTTAACCGTCGCCGCCGCCCAGCTCGGCATGATCGGCGCGGTGGACGCGCAGCCTGCTACAGCAAAGCTACCCTCGGTCAAGCCGGGGTCGCACACTTCGTTCGGTCCGCTGAAGCAGATCGATGCGGGTTTGCTCAATGCCGGCTACGCCGAAGCAGGCCCCGCCGATGGTCCACCCGTGCTGCTTTTGCACGGCTGGCCCTACGACATTTACAGCTTTGTGGATGTTACGCCGCTGTTGGCGTCGGCGGGCTATCGGGTGATCGTGCCGTATCTCCGCGGCTATGGCACGACGCGCTTTCGCTCCAGCGAGACGTTCCGCAACGGCCAGCCATCTGCGGTCGCCCTTGACATCGTCGCCCTGATGGATGCGCTCAAAATCCAGAAAGCCACCCTAGCCGCCTTTGATTGGGGTGCGCGAACCGCCAACATCATCGCCGCGCTTTGGCCAGAACGCTGCAAGGCCATGGTGTCAGTGAGCGGCTATCTGATCGGCAGCCAGGAGGATGGAATGATGCCGCTGCCTCCGAAAGCCGAGTTCGAATGGTGGTACCAATTCTATTTCTCCACCGAACGCGGCCGCGCTGGCTACGACAAGCATCGTCGCGATTTCACGAAGCTGATCTGGCAGATCGCCTCTCCGAAGTGGGATTTTGATGACGCCACCTTCGATCGTAGCGCGAAGGCTTTCGACAATCCGGACCATGTCGCGATTGTGATCCACAGTTACCGCTGGCGGCTCGGTCTCGTCCAAGGCGAGCCGCGATATGACGAGCTTGAGAAACGGCTTGCCCAGAAGCCCGTCATCAGCGTGCCCACCATCACGATGGAGGGTGACGCTAATGGCGCCCCGCATCCGGACCCTGCCGCCTACGCGAAGATGTACTCGGGCAAATATTCACACCGAACCATCGAGGGTGGCATCGGACACAATTTGCCCCAAGAAGCGCCGCAAGCCTTCGCCGAAGCAGTCGTCGACGTGACCTCTGGAAGCTGATCGGCATGATGGGTCCCGCATGATTCAAGCTCAGCACATCAGGGGGCATTAAAAGCGCTGGCACTGCCTCCCTTCTTAGTTTGCCGAATCTCCGCACATGGGCCATCGGTGACGTTGCGCCTCGGCGGTCGGTAGTCCGCATCTTGAGCCAGAGCGGACCAGGTTTGCTCAACCTGAGTTCTTCGCGTTTTAACCCTTAGCGGAAATCAACCCTGGGGAACAGCGCGCTTGTGAACGCGGAGATCGGTAAGCTCGAAATAAACAGCCCCTGAACTGCCCATTCGGCTGGGGTTCAGATCAACCCTTTAAGGTCTCCGTCCAGGAACCGAAAGGTTAGTGAACACATAACGTAGTTCCCAGCCGTGGACCCGACTCCACGCTGCTTCGTAATCTACGCACAATGGAGGAGACGCTATGAGGAAATTTCCCATTTCGGCTATGCGCAAGTATGCGTTCGGCGCCGCAGCAGCAACTGCTCTTTTCGTAATTCCGATCTCCGCCTTTTCCCAATCCATCGAGTTTGGACCGGGAGGCGTCCGAGTGGACGACGGTCGAGGGGGTCGGCAATGCGAGGAATTGCGGCGTGCCTGCGAAAACAAGGACATGTTAGGGGAGCGGGGCGAAGGCAATTGCCGCAGATACCGGGAGACTTGCCAAAGACCAGTTCGGAGGGATGTGTGCGGCGAACTGAGACAAGCCTGCCTCTACAAGAACGAGTTGGGCGAACGAGGCGAAGGAAATTGCCGTAGGTATCGCGAGACTTGTAGAGGTCGCATGTAAGGTCGCCAATGTTCGACGTTGCAGAGGTCGGCACCGCTCCGCACCGACCCATGCACCTGTCGTCCCGAGGGCCGCCACAGTCGGCCTCGTTCACGTCCGGCTGAGATGTCGCCTATTGGCCCCCTAGCCGACGGTCCCGATGGCTGTCGGCGCTTCCGTTGCGGGGTGTAGAGCGGAAGCCGCTAAGATCGGATCCCATTGGCTGGCTTTGCCCCCTAGCCGACCCTACGAGCGTCTCCCGCCAGCGGCCGCCTGCCCTCGTTCACCACATTTAAACCTTAAGATTCTACGAAGAGTACTGACCCACAGGCCGCAGGACCATGCCAACAGCCTTCGTACAGAAGCCATCGGTGCACTTCGGGCAATGAAGGTCTGGCAGACCAGCTGCATCGTGGCTGTTGTCGCATCCGCGGGACTTTATCTGGCCGCCGGTAACAGACCGGCCGCGACGTTGCCGGATGTCATGCCAGAAGCGGCAGCGAGCATACCGGCTGCGGCGAGCATGGCGGCTCCTGCGAACATGGTGACGCCTGCCGTGTACGCAGAGGCATCCGCCAGACTTGCGGCAGCGCTTCGGGCGGAAAGCGCAGAGCCTGGCGCGGTGACGTCAGCAGATTCCAGGCCGCCACGCACCGAAGCCGAGATCGTCGATGCACCCGTCGCGCCGAAATTGGCGTCGTTGGGACAGGATTTC
This sequence comes from Bradyrhizobium sp. CCBAU 11357, assembly GCF_028128865.1. Classification (NCBI taxonomy): domain Bacteria; kingdom Pseudomonadati; phylum Pseudomonadota; class Alphaproteobacteria; order Hyphomicrobiales; family Nitrobacteraceae; genus Bradyrhizobium; species Bradyrhizobium sp. CCBAU 11357. Next base: position 10,073 of record NZ_LBJW01000104.1, read on the forward strand.
GTCCAAACGCTGCCGCAAGAACGCGATGCGTCCAACGATGCTCCGAAAGCGGCGTCGACGCCAGATTTCCGTCATTTGGTCTACTACGTCTGGTCCGAACTGCCGCCCGCCGAGAAACCGGCGGAGATCGTCTTGCGCGCGTTCAAGGACATTCCGGTCGGAACGCCGACTGAGGAGATCAAGCGCGCTTCCGACGCGTTTGGTCTCGATTTCCATTTCATGATGGCGGTTGCCAAGATCGAATCCGGCTTCAACCCCAATCAACGCACCGGGTCGTATATCGGGCTGTTTCAGCTGAGCCATTACGAGTTCGGCAAGTTCGGCTTCGGGCAGATTCGCAGTCCGCGGGACAACGCCGTTGCGGCCGCCTACAAAATCATTACCGAGGGCGTCCAATTCGAGTGGATCACGCGCCGCAAGCCGGACATGAGCGATCTCTACCTGATCCATCAGCAGGGCTGGGAAGGCGCCGCCGAGCACATCAGCAAGCCCGCTCGCCTCGCCTGGAAATCCATGTGCGCCAGCAGCGAAGGCAAGGAGAAGGGTGAGCGGTGGTGCAAACGCGCGATCTGGGGCAATGCACTTCCGGCCTTCAAGCGCAGCTGGAAATCGGTCGACAACGTCACGTCAGAGGCGTTCGTCGGCATGTGGCGCGGACGGGTCGCCGAATTCTACACGAAATACGTGGCGACTGCTGCTGCGGCGGCACCCCAATAATTTAAAGCTTCACTAACTTGACGGGTTGCAGACACCAGCGCTGACGGTGGCAACAAGTCTGCCGCGCACATCGCGAAGGCGCGTCGCTTTGGAGTGCCTATGAGGCTGCGCCGCCCCGGCGAGGCCAAGTGTTCCGTTTGAGGGAACCATCGGCTGCTTCGGAAATTTCGCGAAACATTTTTCACCCCACTAACTTAAGTTAATCGTGGGGCCTGATCGAAAGGTCTCGATATGGAACCAGCCAATCGAATATCGGACCACATCGACCGTAAGACTGCCCGGTCGATCTGCGACGAGGTGGGCGACAGGTTGCAACAACATTTACTTCACGAAGCCTCGCCACTGCCGTCCTACCTCGAACGTCTCGTCGATGAATTGCGCGAACGGGAGCGTCATCAAATGGATGGCGTCGGCGCGCCCGCTGACCGTTTCCTTCACGCCGCGCGGCGATAGTCGCGGGCTGACCGCCGCAGAACTTTGGCACGGCCCTAAGTTTCGTTTCTTGGCTTTCGCGCGGACTGTTCTGCAGAACAAGCCCAGGTCGTGCGGCGTTATAGTCCGATGCAGGACGAACTTCTTCAGCGGGCGGACAAGGCGATTGCAGCGAGCGAACAGCTCGTCGATGAGCTGTACGCAGCAATGGAAAAGGCAAGGAAGCTAGACGAGCAGCTTCATTGTATCCACCAGCGCCGGATTGCGGACGAGCTGTCCTGGAAGCAAGGCAGGCCGCCTCAATTAGTGGCCTCCTTCGCTGGCAGGTAAGTGGAAAGTTGCAAGCGTCGCGTGTTCCTGGGATTACCTGCAGAACCTATAGCTCTCCAGCGTCGATACCCTCAATGGTCCTGATGATGTGCTTCCTGTACTCCTGCATCTCTTGGAGAGTACGGCGGAAAGTTTCCAGCATTTGCTCCGCCAACTCCGTGTTGTGACCACCTTCGCGTAGCCGCTCTATCTCGATCAGCTGATGTCCGATGGACCGTTCTGCGACGGCGACGTGACGATCAGCCTCTGCAAGATGCTGAACCTCAGCGTTGCGGTCCAAGGACATGCCATTCTCCCAATCTGTTAGGAAAGTGAAATCGAACGGCCGAAGTTCCCGAAGCGACCATTTCCCCGAAGAGAGGTCGCCCGCGCCAGGCCCGGGGGAAGCGTCGCAATCGGTTCCATGTTCCAAAAAGGCTTGCGAACGCCTATTTTCGATACAAACAAGCGGCAAGACGCGCTGAATAACGGGTCGAGACATGACGATCGCCACTCGCCAACCGAACTTCCGGTCGCCCGCTGCGGTGATGGCGGAAGCACAGAACGTGTGGCGGCGGCTGTTCGAGCATTCGCCTCTTCCGATACTGGTCCTTGCGCCGGACTTGAGGATAGTCGACGCCAACGAGAGTTACCTCCGCGAGGTCTCGCGCTCGCGGGAGACGCTGGCAGGTCTGGACATGTTCGAGGCGTTTCCGGACAACCCACTTTGTGCGGGGGCGGATGGCGTTCGCAATCTGAGCGCGTCGTTCGAGACCGTGCTGCACACAGGGCGGGGACACGTTATGCCTCTGCAGCGCTATGACATCCAACCCGATGGACGACCATGGCAGGTACGTTATTGGTACCCGAAGAATTGGTCAGTGCTCGATGACAAGGGATCAACAGTCGCGCTGGTTCATCATGTTGCCGACGCGACCGCTTCCGTCTTGCACAGAAAGAAATTGCCGCTGCCTTCGTCATCCCGCTCGTCAGAGGATGTCTTGCAACGGGCCGACGAGGCGATTTGGGAAGCGCGAGAGCTGGTGAGGCAGACTCACGAGAGCATTCTGGCATGCCGCGCAGGCATGAAAGCCAGAAGCTAACCCCCCGGCTGGCAGCCCCACTCGTCCCAGCACATCAGCTTCCGGGCACCGGCAAGGCCGCCGGCACCGGGCGTCCGATTCGCCTCGGCGGCAAGACGCAGCGGTTCACGACCAAGGGTTTGCGGGTGATGAAGTCGCGGGGCTGCTCGCCGGCTACAGCGCGAGCACGACCTCGCCCGACTCCGCGTCCGTCACACCGCGTCCATTGCCCTGGTCCTCGAGCACGGACCTGAAGCTGTCGAGGGTCTTGATCATCGCTGAGCGTGCCGCCACCAGCGCATCCTGGCTGGACCACGTGCCGATGAGGCAGAAGGTCTGATCGCCGGTCCTGATGATGACGCCGTGCTCCAGCCCCGGCCATTTGGCCTTGCCGTCCCGGTGCGCATCGAGGAAGGCGCCTTCCTCGCCGGGCTTCACCTTGAACTTGACCACATTGTAAACCTGCATGATGCGTCTCCGAAGAATGAATGGATGAAAATGCGAGCGCCGGACCAGATCGGGTTCGGACCGACATTTTTGCACCTTGGCAACAAAAAGTCGAAGGGGAACCAAGCGGGCTGTTGTGCGTTGCTGCGCTGCTCCTGAAGGTGACGCCGCCAAAACCCGGTCGCCTTGCTGAGCCAATCAAGGCGGGAAGCCAGGCGGGCCAGAGCAGATGCGTCGTATCCGACTCGTGATCGCAGATCGCCGTCCGATCGTTTTGCAGGGTTTTGAGTCGCTATTTGCGACGGAGCGTGACTTCGAGATCGTTGCATCCTGCACCAATGGAGCCGATTGCCTCGAAGCCGTCCGGACGTTGACGCCGGATGTCGCGCTCGTCGAGGACGGATTTTCCGACGTAACGGCGTCTGGAATGCTCGCCGCCGTCAACGCCGAAAGCCTTGCCACACGGCTGGTCTTCTACACCGCATCGATCGCCCGTGGCGATCTCGCGGCGGCCATCGCTGCCGGTGCCTGCGCTGCTATACCGATGCGCGAGGAGCCGGAGAACCTGTTGCAGTCGTTGAGGCTGGTGGCGCCGGCCGCAGCCCGCAGGACCGGTCATGGCCCCTTGGGCGAAGCACTGACGGACCAGGAGCACAAGATCATCCGCCTGGCCGCCAGCGGCATGTCGAACAAGGAGATTGCGCGCCAGATCAAGGTCGCCCCAGCCAGAGTTGAGGCGCGTATCGAAGAGATATCTGCGCAGCTTGGCATAAAGAACCGGACGGAACTCGCAAGGTTCGCCCTGTCGCGCCTTTACGGCGGCGTCGGCGTGCTTGCAGCTCTGATTTGGGCCGTGCTCGACGACATTCAATCCGCAAACGCGAGCGCAGTCGACCATGCGGATGCCCACCCTGTCACGGTCATGACCGCCGACGGCACCGGCGCGGTCGTGACCATCAAGATTGCCCCCCAAAAGGCGAACGCTGCTTCGGGCAAAGCGGCCAAAGCCGTCCGCGTCGAGAATTCGCTGGCTGAGATGCCGATGCGGGCGAGCAAGCTCATCGAATCCCGAGCCGATGTTGCTGGCAGCACGATCACAGTGCCGACACTCAACCCTTCAAGGCCGAGCTCGAGCAACTTCGGCCCGTTCATGATGACCGCGGTCGGCCTCTCGATCTACGAACTCCTCAGCCGTCACGCCCAGGCGTCCACCGTTTGGGACAGCCCGAGCGATGTCTTTGCGTGGGCAGACACAAACGCCCGCAGCGAGTTGGTCGCCCTCAATAATCCCGGCAGGCCCGACTTCAACGGCTTCGACAGCCTGCCCTGGCTCGATTCCGACAGACACCATGAATCATTTGCCTTCGAGGCTGCCCCAGGCGATGCCATGGCCAGAGCCGACGAAGTTCAGATCATCGATGCTGCCGCGCGCGAGGACAGCTTCCGCGGCAGCGATAACCCTCACATCGGATCCGGTGCCGTCGACGCACTGAGTGATCATGGCGGCGTCGAGCAGGCGGCCGCAGCAGACTCACGCGATCATGAACAATCGCAACGCGATTCGCACGTTTCGGAAGACGGCGCAGCAGCAGGCAAGCCGCATGCCGAGCACGAGCCACCGGGTCACGATCCAAGTCACAGGCAATCGCAGCGTGACTTGCATGCTTCGGAGAACGGCGCAGCAGCCGACAAGCAGGATCCAACCGGACACGACTCCAATCCTGGGCAACTGCGTCACGCTTCGAAGGACGGTTCCGCAGCTGCCGAGCAGCATGTCAAGAATGATGGACCGGGAAGCCACGCCAATCACGGCCAGTCGCAACGTGACTCGCAACAGACCCATTCAGACGCTTCCACGAAGCTGCATGCCGAGCCGAGCCAAAAGGCTCGCGGCAACGACCAAGCGGAGCATGACGCCGGTCCGGCACAAACCGCTGCCTCGCCCAGGGCCGGCGATTCCTTCCGTTTCAAGAACGATGTGCCATGGGCCAAGGATTCGGATCATCGTGCGAATGGCTACGGCGCCGACGCGGCCGAACATGGTCCGCACCGAGGCGGACATGCTGATCTGGCGCCGATCCCGGATGCAGACCTGATTGGCCCGTCGCACGCGGAGCAAAGCGCAGTTGATCACACACGAGGCATCGAGCACCATCCGACGCATGATTTCTTTGTGTAGCTGGCTCGACGCCTCCGCGCACCGGCATCGGTGCGGACATTCAACGGAAGCCTCGAAGTTCCATTCACGAAATTCTGGCCCCGCGCGCGCAGCGCGAGCCCGGAACGATTTTTACCGAAGGTTGTTGAGGCTCAAGTTATGACGTCATTCTGGCCTGGGATGAGGCCAGCAAGGGAGGGCGCTTCGTCCAGCTCGAGGCCCCCGAGCTCTTTGAGGAGTTGCGGTCGGCCTTTCGTTCGTCGAACTCCAAAAGGAAAAATGGCATGATGAAAGGCGCGCTCGATCTGGCACGTGCCAGGTTAAAGGCCTACGTCGATAAGGATCGGACAGCGATCGAAGCGCTTCTTGCGGACGATTATCACTTCTCAAGTCCAATCGACAACGAGTTGGATCGTGCGACTTATCTGCGCCGCTGCTGGCCCAACAGCGAAAAAACCAGTTCCTTCGATGAAGTCATCGCGACCGAGAATGGCAACCGAGCAGTCATCGTCTATGAGGCAGCTGCTGCAGGAGGCCACCGGTTTCGCAATTGTGAGGTAACCACCGCTCGCGGAGACAAGATCGTTCGGGTGGAGGTCTACTTTGGATGGGATATGCCTCACAAAGCTCCGAAGGGCGGCTTTATCGAAAATGCCGGCAAGGGTCACGCTTAGCAGGATGCCGCAACCATCACCAACGCGGCTCTGGCGTTTGTCCGTGTTGAGGCAACGCTGACGATTTTCATGCTAACGCAGCTTCTGCTGTTCGCGATGGACGCGCTCTCTCTTGCGAGTCATGGTCCGACTGCGATGACCGCCCCCTGGTTCTAGAGCGTTAGCCCGGAGGATGGGCAGAGCGCCAGCGAAACCCGTCAATTCCTCCGCCTGTCGCGAGGCTTGATGGGTTTCGCAAGGGCTCAACCCACCCGACGTGCGTACTGTGCCTCGCCGAGGGACGGCGCTCAACCCGGACCTCGGCTGCATTTCCGTGCACGCGCCTGATGCAATCCGAGGCAAACTTTGGGCTAAAACAACATACGATTCACATATGTTGATGCTGGAACAACGTCGGCGGATTTCAGTCGCGATTGCATCATTTTCCCGATTGGTCCACCGCCGGGCCATGATCCAAGCCTGTTCGAAAGCTTGGTTTGGGGGTTACACGACATGCATGAACATCATGACCTAGCGGCTGACGCCGCTGTGCTGCTGCATGAGCGTGTGGAACAGCTCACGTCTCTGTTGTCCGAATTGGAAAGTCTTCGCGCCCGCGTGCTTGCGGCGGAGCGTACCACCGCGGCCGAAACCAATTCGGTCCGAGTGCGAGCGCCATCGCGGCACACGCCTTCTTCAATTTCTCCGGCCGTTACATCGGCTTGGAGTTGCGCCATTTCACGATGATGGCGTTAACCATCGTCAACGGGTGCTTCGAAGTTTCTTAAATCTTGCCGGGTACCTCTCCTGGGGCATAACGACCTAGGAAAAGACATGAGCAAGCGGGCCAAACGCCGGAAGGTCGAGACGATCGCACTGCCGATGGCCGCGCGCGTTGGAATTGGCGCCGTGGCCGTTGCCGCATTGGGGTACGGCCTGCTGGCTCCCCCGGCGAGCGTGCAACCGGTGCGGAAGCCGTCCGCGCCGCAGGCGATGGCATCGTCAAGTCCGGTCTACGTGGCACCTCCGGCTCCTGCAGCAGCGCCCGCGCCGGCTGCGATTCCGGCTCCGGCGCCGCTGGTCGAGCCGCCGAAGGCCGACGCCGACGTTCCCGGCGCCTTGGTCCGGCAGGTGGTCGACTATTCCAGCCACCAGATGCCGGGCACGGTGATCATCGATACCAAGAACACGTTCCTCTATCTCGTCCTGAACGACACGCAGGCGATGCGCTATGGCATCGGTGTCGGCCGCGAAGGTTTCGCGTGGTCCGGCGAGCAGACCGTGGCGCGTAAGGCAGAATGGCCGGATTGGCGCCCGCCTGCGGAGATGGTCTCGCGTCAGCCTTATCTGCCGCGGTTCATGGCGGGCGGGCCCGGCAATCCGCTCGGTGCCCGGGCGATGTATCTCGGCGAGACCGAATATCGAATTCACGGCACCAACAAGCCCGATACGATCGGCAAGCGGGTGTCGTCCGGCTGTATCCGGCTGACCAACGAGGACGTCGTCGACCTCTACGAGCGGGTGAAAGTCGGCGCGAAGGTGATCGTGCTTCCGACCAATGCGGCCCGTCGACCATCGCAAGGAGCGCCGCCCGACGCCGCGTCCCGATCGCCGGACCCGGCCTCGCCGTCGAACCGGCCGTCGGCAACCAATGCGCAGATGCCGTCACCTGGCCCGAAGATCGCCGAGGTGCAGTAGTTCGCGATCGCCGCGCTCTTGACCGGAGCTGGGTGGCCTGCGCTTGAGGAGTCACGGCTTCGTCAACACGCAGGGCACCCATCCGGCGCTACATGCGCTAGGGTGAAGCCATGAAAAAGATCGGATTCCTCTCCTTCGGGCACTGGACGCCCTCGCCGCAATCCCGGACGCGGTCGGCGGCGGATACGCTGCTGCAATCGATCGAGCTGGCCGTCGCGGCCGAACAGCTCGGGGCCGACGGCGCCTATTTCCGCGTCCACCACTTCGCGCGGCAGCTGGCCTCGCCGTTTCCGCTGCTTGCGGCGGTCGGCGCCCGGACGAGCCAAATCGAGATCGGCACGGCCGTGATCGACATGCGCTATGAGAACCCGCTCTACATGGTGGAGGACGCCGGCAGCGCCGATCTCATCGCCGGCGGGCGGCTGCAGCTCGGCATCAGCCGCGGCTCGCCCGAGCAGGTGATCGACGGCTGGCGCTATTTCGGCTATCGGCCGGCCGAGGGCCAGAGCGATGCCGACATGGGGCGGCGCCATGCGGAGGTCTTCCTCGACCTCTTGCGCGGCGAAGGTTTCGCCGAGCCCAATCCGCAGCCGATGTTTCCCAATCCGCCGGGGCTGCTGCGCCTGGAGCCGCATGCGCAGGGCCTGCGCGAGCGGATCTGGTGGGGCGCCGGCTCGAACGCCACCGCGGTGTGGGCGGCGAAGCTCGGCATGAACCTGCAGAGCTCGACGCTGAAGAACGACGAGACCGGCGAGGCCTTTCACGTGCAGCAGGCGGCGCAGATCCGAGCCTACCGCGCGGCGTGGAAGGAAGCCGGCCACAAGCGCGAGCCCCGCGTCTCCGTCAGCCGCAGCATCTTCGCGCTGATCGACGATCGCGACCGCGCCTATTTCGGCGGCGAGCGCGGCAGCGAAGACCAGATCGGCTTCATCGACCCGCGCACTCGCGCGATCTTCGGCCGCAGCTATGCGGCCGAGCCGGATGTGCTGATCGAACAGCTGCGGCAGGACGAGGCGATCACCGAAGCCGATACGCTGCTGCTGACGATCCCGAACCAGCTCGGCGTCGACTATTGCGCGCATGCGATCGAGGCGATTTTGACGCATGTGGCGCCGGCGCTGGGGTGGCGGTGACTGCGGTACATTCCCGGGGCTTGGAACCGGCGCCAGACTAATCCGCAGAAGGAAGCGGCACCGCCAATGAGAGAAATGCCAAGCACCGGGAACCGCTAACAAGCTTATCGTATGCCCTTGCTGCTATCTCAAAAATGAGATATAATGAGCATCGTGCCTTGGCAAGTTGATATCCTCAACGAAACCGTTGCTGCGGAAATCGCCGCGTTGCCCGCCGACATGCAGGCCCGCTTTCTCCGACTTGCGGAGCGCATTACCTCGGCTGGTCTGGAAAGCCTGGGTGAACCGCACGTCAAGCACCTTGAAGGGAAGCTTTGGGAGCTGCGCCTGACGGGACGTGATGGTATCGCGCGCGCGCTCTACGTCACGGCGATCGGCCGGAGAGTCGTTATCGTACGTGCGTTCGTGAAGAAGACGCAAAAGACCCCGCGGGCGGAGATCGAACTCGCGTTACGGAGAGCAGATGAGATCACACGGTGATCTCATTGGAACGATGGAGTGATCTTGCCTATGCGCGAATATACGCAACTGGAAGGGACATGATATGACAATCCCGTTCGAGAAGCTCAAGGCGCGTCTCCTTGCCAACCCGAAGGTCAAGGCGGAGTACGACGCGCTCGCTCCTGAATTCGAGATCGCGGCTGAATTGCTCAGGGCTCGCGTGCGGGCCGGTCTGTCACAGTCCGAACTGGCCGCTCGAATGGGCACCAGCCAGTCCACGATCGCCCGGCTTGAAAGCGGACAAACGCTGCCGAGTACAAAGACACTTTTGCGCTATGCAGAGGCGACCGGCAGCAAGTTCCGCGTACGACTATCGGCCGCCTGAGGCGGACGGCCGCCGAATGTGTAAAGGCAAGCAGCAATCCAATCACAAAACTATCCATGACGTGAGCGACGCCGAGGCGTCACATAGGTGATCACACGCCCGTGCTGTGTTTTGCTACCCGACTTCCCGACAACGAGCTTGCCGCCATTCGCCAGGTCGCGCGATGAATCAGCGTCTGTCCCTCATCAGTCTCGTGGTCGCCGACTATGACGAAGCGATCGCCTTCTTCACGCGTGCCCTGAATTTCGAGCTTTGCGAGGACACGCCGCTCGGCGGCGGCAAGCGCTGGGTAGTGGTGCGACCGCGGGGCAATCCCGGTTCTGGCCTGCTGCTGGCGCGGGCAGACGGTCCGGCGCAGACAGCGCGCATCGGCGACCAGACCGGCGGGCGCGTCTTCCTGTTCCTGGAAACGGATGATTTCGAGCGCGATCATGCGCGCATGGTCGCCGCCGGCGTGCGTTTCGTCCAGCCGCCACGCCACGAGGCCTATGGCGTCGTGGCGGTTTTCGAGGATCTGTGTGGCAACCGCTGGGACCTCATCCAATCATCGAGCCGCAGTTGACGCCCGACGTCGCCGCTTCCGCCCCGCCCTCACCCCGTCTTCGTCCCCGTGATGACGGCCAGTGCCTCGACGAGGCGGTCGAGATCGGCCTCGTCGGTGAACAGCGCCGGCGTCACACGGATGCACTGGCCTTTGGCGACGCCGGCGCGGCGCACCGTCATGATCTTGTAGCTGTCGCGAAGCTTCGCAACGATGGCCTCGTTGTCGGCCTTGCCGGTCTTGCCGGCGAGGCGGAAGGACGTGATCGCGCCATATGAGCCGGCTTCGTCCGGCGTCAGGATCTCGATGTCCTTGAAGCCGCGGACGCGGCTCACCCAATAGTCGCGCAAGTGGCGCAGGCGCGCCTGCTTGGCCGCCGCGCCGATCTCTTGATGCAGCGCCAGCGCCGTCGGCACGGTCAGCACCGTGGCGAAATTGACCGTGCCGGTATGCACCCGCGAGCGGATGTCGCTTTCCGGAAAATCCTCGTCGCCCATGTCGCGATCGATGGCCGAAAGGCGGTCCTTCCTGATGTAGAGAAAGCCGACGCCGAGCGGCGCGCCGATCCATTTGTGCAGATTGAAGCCGACGAAATCGGCCTCGAGCTCGCTCACCCGGAAATCGAGCTGTCCCCAGGAATGGGCGGCATCGATGATGGTGTCGATGCCCTTGGCCTTGGCCATGCGGGCGATCTCAGCGACCGGCATGACGAAGCCGGTGCGATGGCTGACATGGGTCAGGAGCAGAAGCCGCGTCCTCGGGTTCGCCTCGATGGCGCGGGCATAGGCGTCGAGCACCGCCTGGCGGGTGGCGGGCTCCGGCACGTCGAACTTGACCACGTCGACGCCGCGGCGCGCCTTCAGCGCGTTCATCGCGTATTGCATCGAATCATAATCGAGGTCGGCATAGAGCACGCCGTCGCCCGGCTTCAACCTGTTGTAGCCGCCGATGAGGAGCTGAAGCGCTTCGGTCGCGCCGCGTGTGAGCGCGATCTCCTCGGGGAGCGCGCCGACCGCCTCCGCCACCTTGGTGCGCACCGCCTCGAAATCCGTGCCCGCACGCAGCCGCGCGTAGTAGGTGTTCTGATAATTGACCATGTCGGACTGGCGAATGAACTCGCGCCTGACGGGCTCGGCCATGATGCCCCAATAGCCGTTCTCGAAATTGACGATTTCAGGCGTGACGGCATAGAGCCCCTTCACGGCCGCCCAATAGGACTTGTCGGTTGCGACAGCGGCGGCTGGGCCGGTCGGCTGCGGCGGAAGGCCCGCGGCGGCAAAGGCCGGCGCCGCAAGCGGCGCCATTGCCGCGGCTGCAAGGCCCTTGAGCATCGCGCGGCGGTCCGCCGAAATCGTCTTGATCAGTTGCATGTCAGCTCTCCCCAGAGCGTCTTCGGGCGAAGCGGCGTCGGGCTCGCGTCAAGAAAACGCATCAACAACAATCCGGAGCTCGGTCCCGATGTCATCGGAACGGAGCCCTGGCGCGCCGGGAAAAGAGCAACGGACGATGCAGCTAAGATGACCGGAGCATGACAATGCGATGATCGAGCAAAGGAGATTGCAGGATCAGGCTGCTGCCCGCTTTGTTGCCGCTCGCGCGTGCTCCGCGGACGGGATCGGACGGTCTGCAGAAACGCCGGGCACGAGCGGAACGAGCTCGTCCACCGCGCTCTCGACCCGATTGCGGCCGAGCGACTTCGCCGTGTAGAGCGCCTTGTCGGCGCGCTCGCACAGCGCCTCGATGCCGCCGGGCGCGCTGTCCGCATGTGCGAGGCCGACGCTGACCGTGGCTGCGATCACGACATCGTCCACGACGCGCGCAATTGCCGCGAAGCTCTCGCGGACGCGCTCGGCGACCGCGATCGCCGCCTGCCGGTCGGGCCCGCTGACGATCGCAGCGAACTCCTCGCCGCCGAGCCGGCCCGCAACGCCGCCTCGCGGTAGATTGGCGGACAGCGTCTGTGCGAACAAGCGCAGCACGCGGTCTCCCGTCGCATGCCCATGGGTGTCGTTGATCGATTTGAACAGGTCGAGATCGAACAGCAGGAACGCGATCGTCCCGTTCGTAGGTGACTTCAGGCTCTGCTCGCCAGATTCCAGGAAGGCGCGGCGGTTGGCGAGACCGGTCAGCGCGTCCGTCATCGAGGCGCGCTTGTGCGCGAGCTCGCTCCGCTCCTTGGTGAGCGCAAGAAACAGATAGTTGATGGCGATGAAGAAGAGCAGGGTGAACGCGCTTACGATCGCGAACCAGAACGATTGCAGCGCCTCGAAGCGCGTGACCGGCGCCGTGGCGAGGGGATTCACCACGTGGAGCGGAATGCGCACGAGAAACAGGCCGCCGCCAAGCGCGGTCAGCACGATCAGCGGCCAGCGCGACAGCAGCGGCTCGGCGCGGCCGGTCCACAGCACGTAGGCGCAGCCGAGCGAATAAAAGCCGAGGGCGACCGAAACGATGATGACACGCGCCGTCGCGGACTCGTACAGTGCCGGGATCTGACAGGTCACAATCCATGTCGCCGCGCCCGCGAGCAGGAGAAGCGGGCTCGTCCGCCGGCCTTCGAAGCAGCGCGCCCCCTCCAGCATCAGAGCGCAGGCCGTGAACAGGACGGCGTAGGCGAGATCGAGCGACAAGGCGTCCGGGATCACGCCGCGCAGGCAGAGCAGGCCAAGCGCGGCTGCCATGACCAGCACGGCGCCACCCCACCACGCAAGGGCGCGAACCGCGCGATTTTGCAGCCACGCGAAAAGCGTCAGGGCGCCGAGCAGCACCATGACTGCCAGCATCAGCACGTAGATCGTGGGGACATGGAGCAGCGGCATGATTCTCACCCTGTCGCCGCCGCTATATCAAACCACCGCTACGATTTGCTTGCGATGATTGGTAAACGTGGTCGTAACGGCCGAGGTCTTCGCGCAGGCCAGGGAGGCGGACGCGCCGAGCATTCCGCAATCCATTGAGTCTGACGCTCGCGGCGAACAGACAGACGACGACGTCCTCTCCAGGCAGATGAACGGCGGATGAATGAACGCGATGGCTTTGCGCGCCGCGGAACTGACTCAGGCCGCATCAACACGTCAACGTGTCTGGCACAAGGAACGTTTGCGCGATTGCCAATTTATCCCGTGCCTGATTGGCGATTTGATTTTGGAAACCCTGGAGGAAAATGGACATGAGGATCCTGAAGCTCTCTGCGGCTGCGGCCGCGCTGCTGGCCGGCACGGCGCTCGCCGTTGCGCAATCGAGCTCGACGATCGGCACCGGCGGTTCATCGGCCGGCGGCGGCACCAGCTCTTCGACGGTGGGCACCGGTGGCTCTTCGGCTGGCGGCAGCGGGTCGGGCTCTGCATCGACGCTCGGCACCGGCGGCTCGTCCGCGGGCGGCGGCACCAGCTCTTCGACCGTTGGCACCGGTGGTTCGGCGGCCGGCAGTGGCTCGGGCAGCGGCTCGGCCTCGACGCTCGGCACCGGTGGCTCATCGGCCGGCGGCGGCAAGAGCTCGTCCAGCGTCGGCACCGGCGGTTCTGCGGCGGGCAGCGGCTCCAACTCCGCCTCGACGGTCGGCACCGGTGGCTCGTCGGCGGGTGGTGGCAAGAGCGGCTCGACCGTCGGCGCGGCCGGCTCGTCCGCCGGTCATGCCAGCGACAGAGGCATGGAAAAGGGCAAGGGCCACCACAAGGACGAGATGAAGAAGGACAAGGATTGATGCCTTGACCGGGGAGCGGCAGCGATGCCGCTCCTTTCGTCTTCGTTGGAGGAGAACTCGCATGAACAGATCAATCATTGCGATCGCAGCGTTGGCCTTGGTCGGTAGCGCAGCTCAGGCGGCAACCATGGAAAAGACCGGCAAGACGGCATCCGGCGAGACCTGCAAGGTCACCGTCGAGAAGCATGCTGATGGAAGTATCACTGCGGTCGGCGCATCGGGCTCGGGCTCGGGCACGACCGGCTCGACGGCATCGAGCGGCTCGCTGTCGAGCTCGAGCTCGGCCGGCGGATCGTCGGTCCATGTGCAAGCGGGCGGCGGCCACGTCTCGAGCTCCTCGTCGACGGCGGGAGGACCTGGCTCCACCAGCGCCAGCACCGTCACCGTCAACGGCTGCACGATCTCGACGTCTTCGCCCTAAACACATCTGAGAGGATTGAAACATGAGGACTCTGCTTACGACCTCGGCGGTCGCGCTCCTGCTCGCCGCCACTTCGCCCGTTCTCGCCCAGAAAAGCATCACCGGCGGCAGCGGCGGCTCGGCCGCGGTCGGCGGCACTTCGGCCTCCACGGTCGGCACGGGTGGCACGTCCACCTCGGCGACCGGCAACACCGGCTCCTCGATCGCGGCCGGCGGAAGCGCGGCGGCCGTCAACGGCAAGACGCAGAGCGGCGTCAGCATGAACAAGGGCAACGGTCCGGTGCTCAACTCCAACGCCCGCGCCCAGGCTCATGACGGCGGCACGTTCAGCCGCTCGCACACCCGCACCAAGGTGAAGGCCGGCGAGCAGGTCGGCTCGACCACCAAGACGATGTCGCATGTGCCGGGTTCGAAGCCGACCATGTCGACAACGTCGACGACGGCTCGCTAGAGCGGAATGCTTTAGGTCGAATCGATTGCCACGGGCTCGGTGCAACCTCTCCCGCTTGCGGGAGAGGTCGCGCCGGAGGCGCGGGTGAGGGTTTTCTCCTCTAGGGGATTGTCCCATTGCGGAAACACCCTCTCCCCAACCCTCTCCCGCAAGCGGGAGAGGGAGCGCACCTCCGTCTTTGCAGCGATCGAGCCTCACTTCATCGCGCGCTAGACGCAAATACGCGCGGCTCTATTCCTCACGACCTGCTGCCCGGCTTGCCCGGGCAGCTCTTTTTCGTCTTGTGACTTTCCGTCTTGTGAGCTGGCTCAGCCGCCACGCAGGCTGTGGCTGATGCGGGTCACGACGGCGTCCCATCGCTGCTTCTGGGCGGCTGGATAATTGATCAGAACGCAGTGCACATAGCCTCGCGCGAAATTGCAGCGGTCGTACCAGATCTTGTCGCGCTTGATGCTCGAGACCACGAAGAAGTTCGACGTGATCCGCTTGTAAATGATCCCTGTCGGCGGATTCTTCCTGGCCAGGAATTCAGCCGGCGACAGGCCTTGCTGGTTCTCGACCGCCTGAACGGTGAGGTCCGCACTGCCGTCCTGGCTGCGAAACTGCTGCCCATAACCGTCGGGCTTCGCGGTCGGCTCGGTAAAGATCGAGATGGGAATGTCGACCGAGGTTCCGGATTCCGGGATGCGGTAGGCCCTCCAGCCGTTTGCCGAGGCAACTGAGGATGTCGCACAGAGCGCGATGATCGCGGCAATCAGTGTCTTCATGTTCGCCTCGTCACTTGCGTGGCGCCAGCTGCAGCTCCATCAGGGCGATCCTTTGCAGGTCGGCGACGTTCCGCTCGCCTGCGCTGGCGGTGCGCAGGATGGATTCGGCGAGCGCGTTGACGTGCGAGGAATGCACGGGGTCCGGCAGGGTCGCAACGGCAGCTTCCAGCGCGGTCGTCATGATCTCGATCACCTCGGGAGAAAATTCGGCGTTGGAAAAATTCTTCATCGCGTGCTTCGGCCGCTTGTGCGGGTCCTGTTCAACGCCGGGAAAAAATGGAAGTTCCTGGATAACGCGCGGTCCAAGCACGGGGCGAGCAGAACCGCTGGCGCGCCGGCAGCCTACGTGACGGGCTGGTAGCCGGTGAGCCGAACGGGCTCGGCATCCTCGTTTGCAACTGTCTGCACCCTCACATGGCTGCCGATGACGAGGCCGGCGAGCGAGAGCATCAGGCCCAGCGCGAGCGGCGCGAACAGGGCCTCTTCCTGAAACAATCCGTTGAGTACAACGACCAGGACGCCGAAACCGGCAAGGCCCTGGGTCAGATATCCGGACGAGGCGTACAGGCGCCAGGCCTTGAGGGCCATCGCGAAATAGAAGGCCAGCGGCACGAAGGCCGCGATTCCCATCTGGTACAAGAGCACGCCGATCGCGCTTTCGACCGCGCCGTCGATCGTGCCGGCGGCCTGCGCAGCGCTCCAGTCGATGGAAAAATAGCTCTCCGACAGATTGCCGCCGATGCCGAGGCCACGGCCGTAAGGTCTCTGCACGAATCCGTCGAGACCGCCCATCAAGCCGATGACGTGATAGTCGCCGATCTGCAGGCCGAGGCGGATCGCCAGGATCGCAAAGGCGATCATGCCGGCGAACCCCAGCAACAACGTCGCTACGGCACCGATGAGGCGAGTCCCGATCCAGCCCGCAGCCACGAAGACGACGGTGATGAGCGCTCCCTTCACGCTGCAAAAGACCAGCAGCGGCAGGGCTGCCAGGGCGAGCAGCGGGCGTCCGACCGAGAACAGGAACAGGGCGAGAAAGCCGATCCCGTAGGCGAAGCTGATCGGGTGCATGTTCGGACCGTTGATGCGCAGCATCTTCGACAGGCCGAAACCTTCGAGCAAAGGCGTGTTCAGGAAGTCGAAGCTGAAACGATCCTTGAGCGTGACCGGCACGTTGCCGGTCTGCCGCATCTGGACCTCCCAGACGCCGGAATGGGTCGCCTTGAGCTCGTCGAAGCCCCAGAACGTATGGCCGTTGGTGACGGCCAGCCAGACATCGCGCAAGACGAGCTCGACATAGCCGCACAGCATGAGGATGACCGCGAGCGCGATCAGGAACGGCGTGATGCGCACCTCAAAGGTTGCCGCGGTCAGGAGCGACAGCTGAAACAGAAACAGCGGCAGGACGATGTTGCGCAAATAGACCGCCGCCGGCTGTCCATCCTGGACGAACCCAATCGCGAAATAGAGCGAGACGACTGCGAGGGTGAAGACGCCCCAGCGCATGATCTGATTGACTTCCCTCGACTGACCCCTCCGGCCGAGCACGTAAAGCGCGAACGTCGCCAGCCACATCACGGAGCAGACCAGGAAATTGTAGCCCTTGATGAAGTCGAGATCGGACGGGAGCGGGACCAGCGGCGACAGCACGGAGACGAACAGGTTCTGGAAGAACAGGACGAAGATCGCGACCGCCGGCGCGGAGGTCGGGACCGCAACGACGATGGCGATGCCGATCAGGACCTCGACGGTGATGGCCAGAGCCGGATTGGCGAGGTGCAGAACCGGCGCAGAGCCGATCGTCGCGATGGCGATGCAGAAGGTCACGGCCAGCTCGCGCCAGGCTGGAGGCGACGGCGCGGCCTGCACGCTCTGGCCTTGCGGTGAGTACCCGGCGCTCATCAATGGTCCTTTGGCATCGCGCCGGGACACGATAGCCGCGCGAGGGGTAAGGATCCGTTAACGATCGCGGCGCGCGGCGGGAGACCTTTCAAGCCGGCCGGGCGCGCCGAGCAGCGCCCGCATCACGTCGGGATCGGGCTTGCCAGTGGCGGCGTCGACGAGACCAAAGCCCTGCGCCAGTTCCCAATGCGCCCAGCCCCAGCAATGCGCGCGGGCATAGGCGGTGACCTCCGCCAGCCAGCGCAACCGGCTCTGCCTGGGGGCGCCGGCTTTCAACACGCCGAACTCGTTGACGATGATCGGCCGCGAAAATTGCTGCTGCCATGCGAGCGCGGGCGCGAGCCAGCGATCGGCTCCCGGCTTGTCCTTGGCGGCGGCCATCGCGGTATCGAGCATGGCGAGCGCCTTGACCGCGCCCCTCGCCTGCAAATCCTGCCGAAGCGCCTGAACCTTGGGATCGCCGGCATTGATCGGATAAGGCAGATCCATGATGTCGTGCAGCGGATCGCGCGCGTCCCAATGGCCCTGATGGCTGAACACCATCGGATCGTAGAAATGGATGGCGTAGACGACGTCAGGGTCCGCCAGCGGACGAAACCGCGGCAGCGAGTCCGCACGCTGCCAGTTGACCGGACCGACGATCAGCGTGGTCGCGGGCAGCAACCCGCGAACGAAGGCGGCGAGCGCCTCGACCTCCTTTTGCCATCTGTCCGCTTCGATATCGGGCTCGTTGAGCAGCTCGGCGAAGATGCGATCGGCAGGATGGGATCGAATGACCTCTGCAAGCGCGCGCCAGGCCTCCTGCATCTCACCCATCGCCGCATCCGGATCATCCTTGTGCAGGCGATTGAAGCGCTCGCCCGGATGAAGATCGACAGAGGTTGCATAGCCGAGCGAGGTCAGCTGCTTCAACGCGCTGTCGAGCACGCGCAACGTCGCCGCGCGCTCGTCCTTTGCGGCAAAGCGCGGCATCACGCGTTCCGCCGGCACCGGCAGGCGGACGTGGCTCATGCCGGCCTTGCGCAGCTGCTGCAGCAGCGCGCCGCTCGGCGGCGCACCGTTGATCCAGCCGTCGGCGTTGAAGCCGCGCGACAGCGCGGCCAGCCGCGCGGGCGAGACCGTCGACGGCAGGGGCACGCAATCCTCGGCGAACACCGGCCGGACGACCGCGATCGACAACAGCATCGCCGCAGCCGGCAGACGGCGGCGCAAGGCTGCCATCGTCACACCGCAAGGCCGAGAGCGCCACCGTCGGGCTGAGGCGCCATTGAACCGGCGGGCACGTGATTGACGACGAGGCCGGTCGGTACAGTCGCGTATCTCGACAGCGCCCCGGTCACCCTGCGCATCGCGGAGGAGCCGAGCTCGCCGGCGCGCGCCACCAGGACGATCAGGTCGGCGTGGGCGGCCAGCGCAATGGCGTCGGGCTGCAAGGCGAGATTGCCGGCGTGGACGACGATCAGGTCGAACTCCGAGCGGATGTCGTCCTCGGGCCGCGCATCGGGCTTCCGCCCGGCACCGAGCAGCTCGTCGATCGACTGAAGTCCCGCCGTGGTCGAGCCGTCCTGCCATTCGGTCACCGGCGGCTGGGCGCCTGCAAATTCAGCCTGGAGGCGGATCAGCACGCTCATCATGCCCAGGTTCACGGCGGCGCGATTGAGGGAGCGCGCCACGGTGTTGCCACCGGCGCTCTTGCCGACCGACAAGACCAGCGCGACCTTGCAGCCGCGCACTGGCACGCGGTCGATGCGTTCGAGCAACGGCCGCAGATGAGGGCCGAGATCGAGCTCGGCCGACGCGCTGACCGGTCTCTGCCAGACCGTGTTGATTCCGGCGCCTGGCGCCAGCTCGGGGATGCGCGCCCAGACAGGAAGGCGGGGCATCGCCTCGGCTGGGCGCGCAGCGGCGGCCGAAGGGGAAACTTGCGGGCCGGGCGCCTCCTCCGCTTCACGTGAGGCAGGCGCCTGAACGGATTCGGGCTTGTCGGCGGACAGGCTCGTCGTCACCGCAATTGCGGCGGTCGAGGTCAGCAGCGAGCCGATCGCCAGCGCCGCAAGCAGCAAAGCGAGCGGCGGACGCGTCGAGCGCAACGGCGGAATCGCAACCGAGGCGATCTTGGTTTGCGAGGCCTGCAGCTGACGCTGCTCGTTGGTGGTCTTGAACCGCGACAGGAACTGCTCGTAGATGTTGCGGTTGGCATCGGCGTCGCGCTGCAGCTCCTGCAGCTTCACCAGCGCCTGGCCGTCGACCAGCATCTTGGTCTCGACCGCCTTGAGCTGCTTTTCCAAGGCGTTCTGCTGCTCCAGCTGGGCCTCGTATTCCGACTTGGCCGTGTCGATGTTCTTCTTCCGCTCGATCTCGATTTGCCGGTTGATATCCGCCAGCTGGCTGTAGGAGATCGCAAGGTCCGGATGGCGGTCGCCGTAGACCGCCTTCTTCTGCGCGATCTGGTCGTTCAGGGCCGAGCGCTGCGCGCGCAGCATGCTGAGGAGATCCTGCTTCACCGGCCCTTCGACATTGGCCTTGACGTCGCGTTGCACCTGCTCGTAGCGCGCCTTGGCCTCCTCGGTGCGCGCGCGGGCGGCGGAGACCTGCTGGGTCAGGTCGGTCACCCGCAATTGCTGCGTGGTGGATTCCTTGCCGGCATTGACGATGTTGTGCTCGAGCCGGAAGGCGGCGACGGCGTCTTCCGAGGCGCGCAGGCGCTCGCTCAGCGTCTTCAGCCGGTCCTGGAGCCAACCGGCCGCCTCGTCCGTCGCCTCGGTGCGAACGCGGCCCTGGCTGGCGACGAAGGCCTCGGCGATGGCATTGGCGTAGTAAGCGGCCCGGTCCGGGCGGTTCGAGGTGAAGGAAATCGCAATGACGTAGGTGAGCCCGCGCCGGGTGATCTCGAGGCGGTTGCGGAATTTCTCGAGCAGGCGCGTCATGTCGGTATAGCCGCCCGAGACGTCCTCGTCGTCCGCGATCTTGAGCTGCTCGATCAAAGGACGGAGGAAGCCGTCGGATTTGGCGATCTCGATCTGGCTCTGCAGCGCCGCGGCATCCTGGCCGATGCCGGGCAGCACGTCCTGATCCGAGGTCACGCGCAGCTCGCGCGGATCGAGCACGACCAGCGCAGTCGCGGCATAGCGGACCGGAAGCACCATCAGAGCGACGACGCCGAGGGCGAACAGCGCCAGGGCCAGCGTCAGAATGCGCCGGCCATTCTCGCGCAGGAAGGACAGCGTGCCGGAGACGGTCAGCGATCCCTTGGTCAGGCCCGGCGCGGCGCCTTCAGGCTTCGCCCTCGCAGCCCGCGGCGCTTCCCACGAAGCCGCTTGCTCCGTCGGGGCGATGCTTCGCGGAGATGGCCGGCTACCGAACGCCATGGGTGGACTCGAAATCAACTGACAGTCATAGCTCAGAGGCTTGCTACACCGTAAATATCCATGGTTAACCGCCGGTTACGGCTGGGCTGGGCTGGGATGGTCTTGGGCGGTGAACGATTCGTTAACGAGACGCGGCCAGCCACGCGCTGTGGCGGCGCCTGCCTGCGCTCGCCTCGATGTGCGACCGCTCACAAGCCGATGGCATACCCGTCCCGCCTCGGATCGGCGGCACCCGTCATCACACTGGTCACCGGATCGAGCGCGACGGCCTGCATGCCTCCGCAGAGCATGGTCCATCCGGTGTCCAAAATCTCGATCTCGTGGCCGCGGCGCTTCAGTTCGGCGATGGTCTCCGGCGCGATGCGGTTCTCTGCCTGAATGAAGCGGCCGTCCCACAGCCGTGAACGCGGCGCCTCGATCGCCTGCTGCAGCGGAAGGCCGAACTCGATGTGCTGCACATAGGCCTGGGCCTGGGTTTGCGGGATGCCGTAGCTGCCGGGCGTCCCCAGCGCGAGCACCGGACGGCTGCTGCGCGTCGCAATCGACGGTGCCATCGTCACCGGCAACGCGTCGCCCGGCTTGGCGAGGTTCGGGCTTCCCGGCTGCACGTCGGCCCAATGCAGATGATTGTTGAGGCAAACGCCGGTCCCCGGCACCACGACGCCGCTGCCGAACGGGCTGCCGAGACTTTGCGTCATGCAGACCAGATTGCCTTCGGCGTCGGCGATCGAGAACGAGGTGGTGTGGCCGGGATCGGCACGATCCTGCGGCATCCATTGCTCTGTCGGGCCCGTGATCGGCCGGCCGTCGCTCACACGCTGGCGAAGCCGCGCGATCGTCGCGTCGGACATTGCTCCAGCGGCTTGATCCGGTCCCAGATTGCCGTGGGCGATGCGCTCGCCGGCGGCGAGACGGATCGCGCGATAGACCGTGTCGAGATGATCGGCGCCGTCCTTCGGCAGACGCCCGAGGTCAAAGCCTTCAAGGATCTTGAGGGTCAGGGCGAACTGGAAGCCGCCGCATTGCTGCGCCGGGACGTGAAGCTCGAGCCCCCGATAGGACACGGTCAGGGGATCGAACCAATGCGGCTTGACGGCGATGACATCGTCCAGCGTCAGGCTGCCGCCGAGCGTGGCGAGATAGTCCACGATCCGCCGGCCGAGCTTGCCGCCATACAGATGCTCGGGCCCCAATTCGGAGATCTCGGCAAGAGTCTGCGCGAGATCGGGCTGCGCGACGATGCTGCCGAGCTTCACCGGCATTCCATCCGGGAGATAGTTCCTGACCAGTGCGGCGTGCAGCTCCGGCCAGGGTTCGAGCAGCGGCACCTGCTCGTTGATCTCATCAACACCGAAGTCCGAGAGCGCAAAGCCGTCGCGCGCCAGCGTGATCGCCGGGGCAAGGACGTCTCGAAGCGATTTGCGTCCATAGCGCGAGAGCAGCTCGCACCAGCCCGCGAGGTTGCCGGGCGTCGAGACCGCCTGCGGACCGCGCTCGAGCTCGAATCTGCTGGTGTATCTGCCGACCGGGAAGCTTGCCGGCACCGGCGGAGCGAAGTCGAGCACGCGAATGCGCTGCTCGATCGCCACCCAGATCGTGGCCAGTCCAAACCCGGCAAGCCCCGACATGAACGGCTCGACCACGTTGAGGGCGGCCGCCGTGGCGACGGCCGCATCGAACGCATTGCCGCCCTGCATCAGGATTCGTGCACCGGCCTGTGCCGCGAGCGGATGCGCGGCGGCGACCATGCCGTGCCGCGAGAACAGCGTCGGACGCCCATATGTCCTGGCGAGTTGCATCCGGTCAGACCTTCCGCCGATCAGTGCGTCGTCGCAGCAGCCTGGATCGCCTCCGACATGATCTCGAGACCGCGATCGATTTCGGCCTCGGACACCGTGAGCGGCGGCGCGATGCGGAATACGCCGCCCATGCTGGGCAACTTGACGATGTTCATGCTGAGACCGCGACGCATGGTCTCCTCCATGATCCGCGCGCCGAGTTCAAACCCCGGCGTCTTGGACTGCCGGTCGACGACGATTTCGAGACCGAGCAGAAGCCCGCGGCCCCTGACGTCACCGACGCATTCGAACTTTTGCTGCAGCGACAGCAATCCATCCCGGAGCCTGTTGCCCCTGGCGGTTGCCTGCGCCACCAACCCGTCGCGCGCGACCACGTCGAGCACCGTGACGCCGATCGCGGCGGGCAAGGGATCGGAGACATGCGTGGTGTAGAACAGGAAGCCGCGCTCGAACGCGGCCTGCTCGATGGCCTTTGTCGTCATGACCGCAGCGAGCGGCAGACCGGCGCCGAGCGTCTTCGACAGCGTGAGAATGTCAGGCACCACGCCGTCACGCTCGAAGGCAAACATGTGCCCGGTGCGGCCGATTCCGGTCTGAGCTTCGTCGAGGATCAGCAGCATGCCGCGCTGCTCGCATTTTTGCTTCAAGGCCGCGAGATAGCCGAGCGGCAGTTCCAGAATGCCGCCGCTGGAGAGGATCGGCTCGGCGATGAAGGCCGCCAGATTACCGGTCGACTGGCTGTCGATCAGTGCGAACGCATCGTCCAGCTCGGTCTGCCAGTCGTTGCTGCCGTCGACGTTCCTGAAGCGCGGCCGATAGGTGTTCGGCGCGGGAATGACGAACGATCCGACCGCGGCCGGCCCATAACCGCGCCGGCCCGCGCTGTAGGTCGCCGACGCCGCCGCGCCGGTCATGCCGTGCCAGCTTTGCGCGAAGGCGACGATTTCGTGCCTGCCGGTGACGAGCTTGGCCATCCGGATCGCCGCTTCATTGGCTTCCGCGCCTGTCGTCAGCAGCTGCACGCGGTCGAGACCGGGCGCAAGCGCAGCGAGACGCTCGGCCAGCGTGACCACCGGACGCGAGAGCATGCCGCTGAAGAGATGAGCGACCGCCCCCATTTGCCGTGCGACCGTGGCGACGATGTCGGGATGCGTGTGCCCCAGCACGGCGCTCATCTGACCCGACGTGAAGTCGAGGATGGCGCGTCCGTCGGCGTCGTAGACGAAACTGCCGGCCGCACGCTCGATGATGACGGGTTCGAAACTCGGCCCATAGCGGGTCAGATGCGTGTTGGCGGACGCCCAGAAATCGGGATCGGCATTCAAGGTCACGACAGCCACCTGCGCTTGGGACCTCTGACCTCTAGTCAAGAATTTGACTTCAGGCTAATTGATATAATTCAATCTGGATATCAATCTTCCTGATGTCGATGCTGGATCTCACCCTTCTGAGGAATTTCGTCGTCGTGGCCCGCACCGGCTCGATCAGCCTGGCGGCCCTGCAGATTGGCCGGACACAGTCCGCGCTCAGCATGCAGATGCAACGGCTGGAACAGACGATCACGCAGCCGCTGTTTCACCGCAGCGGATCCGGCATGAGGCTGACCGCAGCCGGCGAGAAACTGCTCGCCCACGCCGAGACGCTGCTGGCGCAGCACGACGAGATTCTCGCCGACATGAGCGGCGAGAGTCTCAAGGGGACGCTGAGCCTCGGCTGCCCGGAGGACTATTCGATCGCTTTCCTGCCGGCGCTGCTGAAGGGGTTCTGCGCGCTGCATCCCAATGTCGAGCTGCGCATGGTCTGCGCACCGACCTCCGAGCTGCGCCCGATGCTGGTGCGGCGCCAGATCGACATGGCGCTGGTCTCGCTGTCCGATGCCGGAGCGCGCGAGGTGATCCGCGAGGAGCGCTTCGTCTGGGTCGCGAACGAGGCCGAACCGAAAATACTGACGCAGGATGTGCTGCCGCTGGCGCTGGCGGCGCCGATGAGCCTGGACTACCGCGCCGCCTGCGCCGCGATGGACGCGGTCAATCGGCGCTACAGGGTCGCCTACGCGAGCAACAGCCTCGCCGGCCTGATCGCGATCGCGCGGTCCGGTCATGCGATCAGCGTCCTGACACGAACCGCCGTTCCGTTCGATCTTCACGTCGTCTCGGCCGGACTGCCCCTGCTTCCGACCATCGGCATCGCGCTCGAGTTCTCGGAGGCGAAGCCCTCGCTGCTGGCGACGACGCTGGCCGAGCACGTCCGCACCGTGTTGCCCGGACTGAAGACCAAGGCGGAAATCGATTAGACCTATTGCACCTCGATGCTCGCGTCCTTGACCAGCTTGCGCCACCGGTCATCCTCCTGCCCGACATAGCGATCGAGCTGTCCATGGATCGCGCGCCGGGTCACTCGAAATAGATGAATTCGTAATCGCCGGTGTAGCCGAGCTTGTCGTAGAACCAGATCCATTCGGAGGTGTGCAGGATGGATTCCGCCGTCAGCGCCCAGCATTCGAGATTGTGCAGCTCGGCGACGTTCCGGTAGCTCTCGACCATGACGTATTTGTTCTTGCCGACCCGCTCGATCTCCTTGAGCGCGGCATCGATCTCGTAGAGCCTGAGATTGTGCAGGGTGCCGAGCGAGATGACGAGGTCGAAACTGTCGTTGCCATAGGGATAGACGTCCTGAGCGCGATGGTTGAACAAATACGGCTTCACCTGCTCGTGCGCATTGGCAAGACCGTGCTTGGAGATATCGAAGCCGGTGACCTCAAGGCCCGGCAGGATCTTCTGCATCTCGTACAGCAGAAAACCCTTGCCGCAGCCGACGTCGAGCACGCTGGACCCGTCCTTCAGGCGGTAGGTCTCGATCAGCGCCTTGGCGACCGGAGCCCAGCGCCCCTCGATGAAGCGGTAACCGCCATAGCCGAAGCGGCGGTCGCCGTCCCAGTAATCGGCCTCGTATTCCCGCGCCTTCAGCGAGCAGCCGATCTTGTCGTCGTTCATGCGGCCCATGTAGTCGCGCTTGGTCGCAGTGTGCAGCGGCGTCACGATATTCAGCAGTCGTCCCATTGAGCCCTCGGATTTGCATCACGCGCGGAGAGTGTCTTGACCGGCCTGGGGAGCCTCGCACGTGACCTCGCGACTCGCCCTAGCATTTGTGGCGAAGACCATCATTGTTTCGGATCAATGATGTGGAAATGCTGCGGGGGCGCCGGTCAAGAACCGGCCGCCGATTCGCCAGACCGGCCAGCGCCAGGTTCCAGCTGCGGCCGCCGGTGGCCGTGACATGGAGACGCTGGAACGAGACTGCGCCGCATGCGTTCGGCAGCAAGGAGAGTCCTGCCATGCCGACCAAGCCGACCATCGCCCGCATCTGGCGCGGCCGTACCCGCCGCGACGTCGCCGACGCCTACCAGGCCTATCTGCAAGCCGAGGGCATCCCGCCGCTGCTCAAGACCGCGCTCGGTGTGCAGCAATTGCGCGAGGACCGCGACGAGGAGACGTGGTTCACGACCATCTCCTTCTGGGCCGACATCGCGGCCATGACCGCCTTCACCAAGGGCGAGCCGACCAAGGTCCATCATCTCGCCCGCGACGCAGAGTTCCTGATCGAGCTGCCGGAGCGCATCGAGATCCACCGCATCCTGATCGACGAGCAGGGCCTGCGGTGAAAACCGGGGCCGCTGGGCGGTCACGCAGCCCCGTCACAGTTTGCCATACACCCGCGCGGCGACCGCCTTCAGGCGCTCGACCGAGCCGGACTCCGGATGCGGCTTGACTGGCGCGAACACGATCGACGCCTGCCGGCCGTTCTTCCAGACATAGATGGTGACGGCGTTGCCGTTGCCCTTGGTGCAGGAATGCTCGCCGAAGGCTTCGCGGCCGAGCTCGGGGATCGCCACATGCGTGCAGGGGCCCGCGCGCTTCATCATGCCGACGACGGTATCGCGCGACATTGCGATCACCGCGACGGTCATGGTGTTGGCCTCGCGATCGAACATCATGCAGCTGCCCGCGCCGGTGCGCTGCACCGTCAGCGTACCGTTGTCGAGAAAGCCGTCGGCATCGGCGGCCGTGAGCCATTCGCAATTGCCGAACCGCTCGCTGCTCTTGCCCACATTGGCAATGGCAACGCGCGCAGCTTCGGTGATCGGTCCGAGCAGCGCATCGTCGGCGCGCCGGCCGATCGGATAGACGCTGATCTGCAGAATGTAATCGCCGGACAGAACGAGGACCGAGGCCTCCTGGCGCTCGGCGCCGGCGACGCTCGTTCCGCCCTGGCCTTCGTCGCCGATCCCGGCCACAGCGCTCAGCGGCATTCGCTCACTGAGCGTCTTGACGAAGGTTGCGTACAATTCCCTGGCGCGGTCCTTGTCGGGATTGCGGAACACGCTCAGCATCATCGTGTCGCCGCGCCCGGCCTGGTAGATGCAGCCGCGGCCGTCCTGATTTGAAATCAGCGACCATTTCAGCGCCGGCATCGCGGCAGCGAGCTCCTTTGCGCTGATGAACGGGCAGGTCTCGGCTGCCCGCACGGGAAGCGCCGGGGCGGCGATAGCAAAAAACAGAGCGAGGCAGGAGAACAGACGATCGATTGTACGCATGCGACTCCTTATTATCGCAAATGCGCGCCATTCAGAATAAAATCACGAACTCATACACAATTGAAATTCCTCGCCATTTTGCAGAGCACCAAATGACGCGATGGTCATCGGCACCGGTTTTCGGCCCCCAAATCGCGCCTCACAACTCCCGCGCCATGACGGCTGCGGAATGCTAATATCGTCGAGGCCGCAAGACCGAAGATTTCGCCGAAGCGATTGAATCGCGGTCAAGAAGATGCGCTCGAAGAGGCGCACTCCAAGAACAATGCCCGACCGTCATTGCGGCCCGTCGGCTGGGAGATGGAGGACGCTATGGCTTGGCGTGACGACAAGGCCCGGGCAACTCTGATCCACGAGGCAGCAGGAAGCGTGCAGCCGGGCAAGGCCCCCCGGGCATTTGCCGAGCTTCTGTTCGCCTTCACCAATGTCGAGGACCTCGCCAGTTACGATGCCTCCTCGCTTGCCTTCCTCGCGGAGCAAGCCTGGGAGCATGTGCAGCGGCGCACGGCGGGGCGTGCCGATATCCGCGTCGTCAATCCGCTGATGCCGGACGGGCGCGAGATCTCCGTGCTCGAAATCCTCAACGACAACATGCCCTTCCTGTTCGATTCCACCATGGCGGAGCTCACCGAGCAGGGCATCGAAGTCACTCTCGTCGCTCACCCCATCATCGCGGTGGAGCGCGATGATGGGGGCAAGCTCCTGCGCTTCTACGGCGAGGCACTGCCGGAAGGGGCAAAGGGCGCGCGAGAGAGCCTGATTCACCTCCACATCACCCGCCTGGACGCCGACGCGGACCGCGAGAGGCTGATTGACGGCCTCACCAGGACGTTGAGCGACGTGCGCGCTTGCGTCGCGGACTGGCGCGCCATGCGCGACCGCGTCGAGGACGCGTTCAAGACATTCTCGTCCAATCCGCCGCCGCTTCCGATCGACGACGTCGCCGAGGCCAACCAGTTCCTGCAATGGCTGTGCGCCGACAATTTCACCTTTCTCGGCGTGCGCGAATATCGCTTCTCGCCCGGCCGCGACGCGTCGGACGACATCACGACCGCCGAGGGCCTCGGCATCCTCCGCGATCCCGATGTGAAAGTCCTGCGCCGCGGCAGCGAGATGGTCGTGATGACGCCCGAGATTCGCGAGTTCATGCGCGAGCCGACCCTGCTCATCGTCATCAAGGCCAATGTGAGCAGCCGCGTTCATCGCCGCATCCGGATGGATTATGTCGGCATCAAGCTCTATACGCCCGACGGCCGGCTCGAGGGTGAATTGCGAGTCGTCGGCCTGTTCACCTCGGGTGCCTATACGCGCTCGGCACGACAGATCCCCTATGTTCGCCACAAGGTATCGCGGGTGCTCCAGCGCGCCGGCTTCGACCCGAACAGCCATTCCGGCAAGGCTCTCCAGCATATTCTCGAGGAATATCCGCGCGACGAGCTATTCCAGATCGACGTCGATACCCTCTTCGATTTCGTCATGGAGATCCTGATCCTCTATGAGCGCCCGCGGATCCGGGCGCTGGCGCGGGTCGACAAGTTCGATCGCTTCGTTTCCATCCTCGTATTCATTCCGCGCGATAAATACGACACCGACGTGCGCATGCGCGTCGGCGCCTTCCTGTCGCAGAGCTACAAGGGGACACTGTCGGCCTCCTATGTATCCTTCCCCGAAGGAGCATTGGCGCGCGTCCACTACATCATCGGACGCTATGAAGGTAAGACTCCCGCCGTCGAGCGCGCCACGCTGGAAGCCGGGATCAGCGCCATCGCCGCGACCTGGGCCGACAAGCTGAAGGCCGCGCTGGCTGCGTCGACCGACGGCATGCGGGCGCGCATGCTCGCAAATCGATACGCTCGGGCCTTCAGCGGCGGCTATGCCGAGGCTTCCACGGCAGACCAGGCAATCGCCGATATCGCCACCATCGAGAAGCTCACACCGGCCCGCCCGGTGACGATTTCGGTTCACCGCTTCGAGGATGACGATCCCAGGCGCTTCGGCCTGAAGGTGTTTTCGGACGCCGCGCCGCTGTCACTGTCTTACCGCGTGCCGGTGATCGAAAATCACGGCCTGCGCGTGGTCAACGAACGCACCTATCAGATCGTGCCCGGCAACAGGCCCGAGCCGGTCTGGCTGCACGACATGACGATCGAGACCAGCGACGGCCAGCCGATCGAGATCAGCCGGGACTTCAGCCATCGCCTGGAGGCCTCGATCATGGCGGTGGTCACCGATCGCGCCGAATCCGACGGGTACAATGCCTTGATCTTGCGCACGGCCCTGGGCTGGCGGGAAGTCTCGACCATCCGGGCGCTGTCGCGCTATTTGCACCAGATCCGCGCACCGTTCACCCAGGACTATATGTGGGAGACCCTGCGCAAGAACGCCGCGATCACAGCCAACCTCGTCGCGCTGTTCCAGGCCCGCCGCGATCCGCGCCTCGTCCTGACCGATCGCGAGCGTTCGGCGCGCGAGATAACTCTCCTTGCCGAGATCGAGGAGCAGCTCAAATCCGTCGCCTCGCTCGATGAAGACCGCATCCTGCGCCGTTTCACCAATCTGGTGCAGGCGATCATCCGCACCAATCTCTGGCAGATCGGCGAGGATGGACATCCGCGTCCGGTGATCTCCTTCAAGTTCGACGCGCGCAAGATCGAGGATCTGCCCCCTCCCCGACCGCTCTACGAGATCTTCGTCTATTCCCCGCGCGTCGAAGGCATTCACCTGCGCTTCGGCAAGGTTGCGCGCGGCGGCTTGCGCTGGTCCGATCGGCCGCAGGATTTCCGCACCGAGATCCTCGGCCTCGTGAAAGCGCAGCAAGTCAAGAACGCCGTGATCGTGCCGGTCGGCGCCAAGGGCGGCTTCGTGCCCAAGCGCTTGCCGCCGCCTTCCGATCGCGAGGCGTGGCTCGCGGAGGGCACCGAAGCCTATCGCATCTTCGTGCGCTCGCTGCTCGAACTCACCGACAATCTCGACGGCGACATCGTGGTGCCGCCCGACTTGACCGTGCGGAATGACGGCGACGATCCTTATCTAGTCGTCGCCGCCGACAAGGGCACCGCCACCTTCTCCGACGTCGCCAACGCGATCTCGGCCGAGAAGAACCATTGGCTCGGCGACGCCTTCGCCTCCGGCGGCAGCCAGGGCTACGACCACAAGAAGATGGGGATCACGGCGCGCGGCGCCTGGGAGGCGGTCAAGCGCCACTTCCGCGAGCTCGGCACCGACATTCAGACCGTGCCTTTCACCGTGGTCGGCGTCGGCGACATGTCCGGCGACGTCTTCGGCAACGGAATGCTGCTCTCGCCGGCGACGAAGCTCGTTGCGGCGTTCGATCACCGCGACATCTTCATCGATCCCTCCCCCGACCCGGCGATCGGCTTCACTGAGCGCAAGCGCCTGTTCGAGCTGCCGCGATCGAGCTGGCAGGATTATGACAAATCGCTGATCTCGCAGGGCGGCGGCGTGTTCTCGCGCGCGCTCAAGGCGATCCCGCTCGCACCGGAAGTGCGCACCCTGCTCGATCTCGACAAGGAGCAGGCAACGCCGTTCCAGGTGATGACGGCGATCCTGAAGGCGCGCGCGGACCTCCTGTGGTTCGGCGGCATCGGCACCTATGTGCGGTCGTCGGCGGAGAGCGACGATCAGGCCGGCGACCGCGCCAACGATGCGATCCGCATCACCGGTGCCGACGTTCGCGCCAGGGTGATCGGCGAAGGCGCCAATCTCGGCGTAACCCAACGCGGGCGCATCGAAGCGGCGCAGAAGGGCGTCAAGCTCAACACCGACGCGATCGACAATTCGGCCGGCGTGAATACGTCCGACGTCGAGGTCAACATCAAGATCGCATTGGCGCGCCCCGAGCGCGAGGGACGCCTCAGCCCGGCTGACCGCAACACCCTGCTTGCCGCGATGACCGGCGAAGTCGGTGCGCTGGTGCTGCGCAACAACTATCTGCAGACGCTGGCGCTCTCGCTCGCCGAACGCAAGGGCATGGCCGAGACCGGCTTCCTCATGCGCCTGATGCAGTCGCTCGAGCAACGCAGCCTGCTCAGCCGCGCCGTCGAATTCCTGCCTGACGATGCTGCGATCGCCGAGCGCACACGACGCGGCCAAGCCCTGACACGGCCGGAGCTTGCCGTGCTGCTCGCCTATGCCAAGCTGACGCTCTACAGTGACCTGCTCGAAACCGGCGTGCCTGACGATCCATATCTCGCCCGCAGACTGTCCCTGTATTTTCCGCGCGAGGTTCCCGACAAATTCCCGGCCGCGGTCGAGCACCATCGCCTCCGACGCGAGATCATCGCGACCAGTCTCGTCAATGCCGTGATCAACCGCGGGGGTCCGGCCTGCATCGTACGCCTGACCGACGAGACCGACGCCGATATCTCGACCATCGTCATGGCCCAGGTGGCGGTGGACGCGATCTATGAGCTCAGGCGGCTCAATGACGGGATCGACGCGCTCGACACCCTCATCGACGGGCAGTTGCAGCTCGGCCTCTACGCGGCGATCCAGGATCTCCTGCTCTCCCGCATGGTCTGGTATGTGCGCAATGTCGATTTCAAGGACGGTCTCAGTGCAGTGATCGCTCGGTTTGGTCCTGCCGTCCGTGAGGTCGCAGCCTCGCTCGACAGCGCCCTGCCACCGGACTTGCAAGCCGCGCGCAGCAAGCGCCGGCAGGACCTGATCGATGCCGGCGTCCCGACCGGACTCGCTGGCGATCTGGCCGACCTCGACGCCCTGGTCTCGGCGCCTGATATCGTGACGGTCGCCGAGCGCACCGGCCGCAGCATCGGTGATGCTGCCGCGACGTTCTTTGCCGCCGAGGCCAATTTCCGTCTCGACCGCATCACCGCCGCTGCGCGCAACGTGCCGGCCAGCGATCATTTCGAGCGCCTCGCCATCGACCGCGCCGTCGACCTGATCGCAGCTGCCGAAAGACGCCTGGCCGCGGACATGCTGACCATCGGCCAATCAGGTCAGCAGGCCGCGGAGACCTGGCTTGCAGCTCATCCCGAGGCGACGCGCATCCGCCGGGCGGTCGAGGAGATTGCCGCCGGCGGCCTGACGCTCGCGAAGCTGATGGTGGCGGCGAACTTGCTGGGAGACCTGGTCAAAGGCTGAGGGCGTGCAAGACGTGCAATGCTAGCGGAGGAATCAAATGATCCACGCCACTTGCCATACCGCCGACAATGTGCGCTGCATCGAGTTCGATGCCACGCCGTGGTTCAGCGAGGCTGAGGCTCCGAGCATCGTCGATTTGGCCCAACGAGGATGGACCAGCACGGCGATTGCAGAGTCCCTCGAGCATCGACGAGGATACGAAGGCTTGCACGACCTCGTCGAGTATGCGGCGAAGCGACTGCAAGCGGAATCCCTGGAGGACCCGACCTGGGAAACCTTCGAGTGCGTCGTCGATGGACCCGAGGCCGTCGCCTGGCTCAAGCAAAACCGGCCCAACGTCGCGGCAAGGATCCGGTAAGCCACAGGAAGCGCAGCAAAGGCCACCATCAGCATCTCCTGAAGGACGAGTTCGATCGAGCGCGATTGCGGCTTCCTCGCCCTCGAATGGCAGTGTCCGATCTTACAAAGCGCGATCCGCGCGTCATCATACTTTGGTCCTGATCGTACTTTGGTCCTGATGCGGGACCGTAGTGGCCCGTGTACATAGCATTGCGCTTGATCAATTCAGGCGGGTCCCGTCCGGACAAATTACCGGCTCTATTGCATTGGAGACGCGTGTGGCTGGAAATGGATTGACGTCGATGGCCGCCCCATGCGCGGCTCATCAGAATGCGGCAGATCGAATCGTCTATCTGATCTTCGACAACATTGCCGGACGGCCCGGCAGAGCCGGCCGGAAAACCGAGGTCGAGCGGACTGACATCGAAACCGTCATCTCGAACCTGATCGCCGGCCGTTTCAACGACCCCGTCCGCATCGTCGCCTTCGATCCGCTAGGTCATTGGTCGAAGGACGTGTCGAGAGAGCTTGCGGAAGAAATCCAGACGCGTTGCGACATCGACACCACGCCCGTGCCGGAGCACATCCGGGACTTCGTCAGGAGCCATTGGGCCGCCCCGGCAGCAGTCGCTTTTTGATCTGGTCGTGCTGAACGGGTCAGCTTGCGGTTGTCGTTCACCGCCCTTGATATTCGGCCCAACAGTCCGCCGTTTCGTAAACTCGTATTGCGGAAAGCTGGTGGAGACGCGAGCCCAACCGGTCCCATATCCAGATCGCGATATTCTCAGCGGTTGGGTTCTCGAGTCCTTCGACGTCGTTCAGGCATCTGTGGTCCAGGGCCTCCAGGACGCCGGCAAAGCATTCTTCAATATCGAAGAAGTCCGCGACGAAACCCGTGTGCGGGTCCACGGGTCCCTCCAACTGAACCTCGACCCGATAGGAATGTCCGTGCAGCCGGCTGCACCGGTGCGTTTCCGGCACGTTCGGCAGGCGATGTGCCGCCTCGAATTTGAATGCCTGCGATATCTTCATCTGATTTCCAAGGGCGCGCCCCATCCGCGACCTCGGACGAGCGACCGGACACTGCATTGCTTTTGCCGGCATCGGAAGAAGCTGGCGCGCCCGGAACGATTCGAACGTCCGACCCTCAGATTCGTAGTCTGATGCTCTATCCAGCTGAGCTACGGGCGCGTTTTTCGCGACAGTGCGGGCAGGGCCCGCAAGCAGCCCCCGGGCGGAGCCGGAGGGGGTGCGAAAGAGCGCTCTGACTAACCGCTCTTGTCCCGATTGGCAAGGTCCGGGATGGGGAGATTTTTGCAGGGCGATAACGGTTCGGGCGTCATTCCGGGGCGATGCGCAGCATCGAACCCGGAATCTGGCGCCAAACCTTCGGGATTCCGGGTTCTCGCTACGCGAGCCCCGGAATGACGGAGACTGTGGCCGCCGGCCGACTCAAGCCCTCTGCCGCTCGTTGCGGATGGAGAGCAGTTCCACGGGACGGTCGGGGATGACGATGCGGAAGGTGGCGCCGATGGTGCCTTCGACCAGGTGGATGTCGCCGCCGTGGGCGCGGACCAGCTCGGCGGCGATGGCGAGGCCAAGGCCGCTGCCGCCGGGGCGGCCCGAGGTCTGGAAGGCCTCGAACAGGCGCTCCCGGGTCTTCGGGGGGACGCCGGGGCCGGTGTCGGAAACCTCGAGAATCGCGACGGCGCCTTCGCGCTTCCCGGTGATCCGGATCTGCTGCACACGCCCCTCGCCCGCAGCATGGCTTTCGAGCGCCTGGGCGGCGTTGCGGACGAGGTTGAGCAAGACGCGGAACAGCTGGTCGGGGTCGGCATCGACCGCGAGCCCGCGCTCGATCGCAGCGACCCAGGCGATCGAGGCCTCGTTGGCGAGCCCCGCGGTCTCCCGCACCTCCATCACCACAGGCTCGATCAGGATCATGCGGCGATCGGGCGCGGCCTCCTGGGCGCGGCCGTAGGACAATGTCGACTGGCAGAAGGCGATGGCGCGCTCGAGCGAGCGCACGAGCTTGGGCGCAAAGCGCTGCACGCGCGGATCCGGCACGCTGGCGAGCTGGTCCGACAGCAGCTGGGCCGAGGCGAGCAGGTTGCGCAGATCGTGGTTGATCTTGGAGACGGCAAGGCCGAGGGCGGCGAGCCGGCTCTTCTGGTGCAGCATCGACATCAGGTCGCGCTGCATGTCCGACAATTCGCGCTCGGCGACCCCGATCTCGTCGCTGCGCTGGCTCGGCACGATGATGCCGGCCGAGCTCTCGGGATTTTCGTGGAAGCCGACCAGGCTCGCGGTCAGCCGCCGCATCGGCCGCACGAAGAGATAATGGAGCGCGAGATAGACGAGGCCCGCGGTCAGCACCGCGATGATCAGCGCGACCACGACGACGTTGCGGGAGAAGCGGTACATCTGCTGCCGCAGCGGCAGCTCGTCGGTGACGATCTCGATGAACTGGGCATTGCCGACCCCGGGCCCGACGATGCGGATGGCCTGGTTGCCGGTCTCCAGCATCATCCGGAACGAGCCGGTGATCGCCTCCCAGGCGGTCACGTCACGCAGGTCGATGTCATGCTCGATGGCGGCGGGAATGTTGTCGCTCGCGAGCAGCCGGCGCTGCTGGCCCATCTTGATGGCGACGGCACGGGCGTTGATGCTTTTCAGGATCTGGCGCGACAGCGAATCGGGAACCATGCCGAGCGGCGCCGCATCCAGCACCAGAGCCGCGGTGTTGGCGGCCGCCACGCGATCGTTGAGCCGGTTGACCCAGAAATTGGCGATGGCGGGGACGTAAAGCAGGCTGGCGGCGATCATCACCAGGGGCACGGTGAGCAGCAGCAGCTTGCCGGACAGCCCCAGCCCGCACGAGCCGCGGGGCCGCATCGCCGGCTGGTCCGGCTGATCCAGATCCTGGATCGGCTGGCGATCTGTGGCTGCCACGAAACTCGCCCCTGTTGACCTTGGCTGATGGAGGATGCGACCCGACCGATGTCCGGTCAAATTACGGATCGCTAATCTGCCAAGGTGGGATGTAAGCGCTGATAGCGCGAGTCGCCACCTCAAGGGTTAAAAACCTCGCGCAAACAGCGATATTCACCAAAATCGCGCGCTTGTGCGGCGTTGACGAAAACAAGGCGCTCCCTTATAAGCCGCGCGAATTGTCCGCGATGACCCGGTGCGACACCGGGAGCGGCTCTCTTGGGGCCGAAAAGGGCCCGTTTTGGGCCGCATCTTCCGGACTTTACCATCAATTCTACAGGCAAATTGCCCGGTCAGCGGAGAAAAACCCGTGAAGCGGACTTATCAACCCAGCAAACTGGTGCGCAAGCGCCGTCACGGCTTCCGCGCCCGTCTCGCCACTGCCGGCGGCCGCAAGGTTCTCGCCGCCCGCCGCGCCCGCGGCCGCAAGCGTCTGAGCGCCTGAGCCGGACCCCCTTTTTGGGATTTCATCATGGATCGGCTGAGGCAGCGGGCGGATTTCCTCGCCGTTGCCAATGGCGCGCGGGTGAATAGTCCCGCGTTCGTCCTGCAAAGCCTTGACCGAAAAAGCCTTGGCCGCGACGATTCCGGCCCGGTCAGGATCGGCTTCACCGTCACCAAAAAGAACGGCAACGCCCCCGAGCGCAATCGCATCCGGCGCCGGCTCCGCGAATTGGTGAAGCGGCTCGATCCGACATCGATGCAGCCCCACCACGATTATGTCCTGGTCGGACGAAGGGACGCGCTCTCGCGCGACTTCGCCACCATGCTCGACGATCTGCGCATAGCGTTCACGAAGCCCGCGCGGCATACGGCCAAGGCGCGCGGCCACAGGCCGGGTCACGCCGCAGCGACCAGCCGCAAACCGGATTGATGACGAGACAATCGAGATGACCGACAATCGCAATACCATCCTCGCCGTCATTCTGTCCGGCCTGGTGCTGATCGCCTGGCAGTATTTCTACAACGTGCCGCAGATGGAGAAGCAGCGCGCCCAGCAGCAGGCGCAGACCGAGCTCCAGAAGACGACGCCGCAGCCGACCGCCTCGGCGACCCCGGGCGCCGCGCCGCAACCCGGTGGTGCGGCCCAGCCGGCAACGCCGGCCGCGAGCCAGCCCCAAGCGGTCGTTTCCCGCGAGGCCGCCATTGCAGCGAGCCCGCGCGTCAAGATCGAGACGCCGCGGATCGCCGGCAGCATCTCATTGAAGGGCGGCCGTATCGACGACATCGCGCTGGTGCAATATCGCGAGACGGTCGATCCGAAATCGCCGCCGATCGTCCTCTATTCGCCGTCGGGCACGGCGGAGCCCTATTACGCCGAGTTCGGCTGGGTTGCGGCGACGGGCGTGACGGCAAAGATGCCGGATGCCCAGACCGTCTGGCAGCAGGAGGGCAGCGGCAGCCTGACGCCGTCGACACCGGTGGTGCTGAAATGGGAGAATGGCGACGGCCTGACCTTCCGACGCACCATCACCGTCGACGACCATTATCTCTTCACCATCAAGGACGAGGTGAGCAATGTCGGCAACGCGCCTGTCACCCTCTATCCGTTCGCGCTGATCTCGCGCCACGGCGCGCCGCAGGTCTCGGGCTATTACATCCTGCATGAAGGCCTGATCGGCTATCTCGGCGACGAGAAGCTGAAGGAATATAGCTACAAGCAGGTCGACGAAGCCAAGCAGGTGAATTTCAACAATGTCACCAATGGCTGGCTCGGCATCACCGACAAGTACTGGGCCTCGGCGCTGCTGCCCGACACCAATGCGCGGCTGCAGGGGCGGTTCTCGTCGAACCCCGTCGGCAAGGTTCACACCTATCAGACCGACTACCTGCTCGACCCCGTCACCGTCGCGATCGGCGGCACTGCGACGGCGAATGCGCGGCTGTTCGCCGGCGCCAAGGAAGCCGGCGTCGTCGGCATCAACTTCCCGCTCGCCGGCCTCGGCGGCTACAACAAGGCGCTCGACCTCAACCATTTCGACCTGTTGATCGACTGGGGCTGGTTCCACTTCCTCACCAAGCCGATGTTCCTCGGCCTCGACTTCTTCTACCGCTTCTTCGGCAATTTCGGGATCTCGATCCTGCTGGTGACGGTGATCGTGAAGCTGTTGTTCTTCCCGCTGGCGAACAAGTCCTACGCCTCGATGGCGAAGATGAAGTCGATCCAGCCGCAGCTGCAGGCGCTCAAGGAGCGCTATCCCGACGACAAGGTGAAGCAGCAGCAGGAGATGATGGAGATCTACCGCAAGGAGAAGATCAATCCGGTCGCCGGCTGTCTTCCCGTGCTGATCCAGATCCCGGTGTTCTTCTCGCTCTACAAGGTGCTGTTCGTGACCATCGAGATGCGGCACGCGCCGTTCTACGGCTGGATCAAGGATCTCTCGGCGCCGGACCCGACCAACTTGTTCAACCTGTTCGGGCTGATCCCGTTCGACCCGACCACGATTCCGGTGTTCGGCTATTACCTCGCGCTCGGCATCTGGCCGATCATCATGGGCATCACGATGTGGTTCCAGATGAAGCTGAATCCGACGCCGCCGGATCCGACGCAGCAGATCATCTTCAACTGGATGCCGCTGATCTTCACCTTCATGCTGGCGGGCTTCCCGGCAGGTCTCGTGATCTACTGGGCCTGGAACAACCTGCTCTCGGTGCTCCAGCAGAGCTACATCATGCGCCGCAACGGCGTGAAGGTGGAGTTATTGGACAATCTCAAGGCGACGTTCGCGAGGAAGGCGACGTAAGCGCCGTCATTGCGGACGCAAATGCCTCCAAGTCGTCATGGCCGGGCTCGTCCCGGCCATCCACGTTTAGGAGGGTGCTAGACAGCCAGACGTAGATGGCCGGGACAAGCCCGGCCATGACGAGAGGATAGACCGCTCGCATGAACGACAAGACCGACGAGCGACTGATCGAGGCCGGGCGAAAACTGTTCGCCCGCGACTGGCAGTTCATCTGGGCCTCGCCTTCGATCGAAACGCTGCCGCCGATGGCGGGGCTGGAGATCGCCTTTGCCGGACGCTCCAATGTCGGCAAGTCGAGCCTGATCAACGCGCTCACGGGGCGCAACGCGCTGGCGCGCACCTCGCACACGCCGGGCCGCACCCAGGAGCTGATCTTCTTCGAGGTCCCCGGCAAGAACGACCTGCGCCTCGTCGACATGCCCGGCTACGGCTATGCCAAGGCGCCGAAGAGCCAGGTCGCGTCCTGGACCGAGCTGATCCACAAATTCCTGCTGGGCCGCGCCAGCCTCGCCCGCGTCTACGTGCTGATCGACGCGCGGCATGGGATCAAGGACGTCGATCTCGAGGTTCTGAAGACGCTCGATCGCTCCGCCGTCAGCTACCAGATCGTGCTGACCAAGGCCGACCAGGTGAAGGCCGCCGAGCTGCAGGCGCGCATCGCCGAGACCGAGGCCGCACTCGCCAAGCATCCGGCCGCGTTCCCGACCGTGCTCGCGACCTCGTCACGCAGCTCGACCGGCATGGAGAGCTTGCGCGCCGCGATGGCGAAGCTGTTGGAAGAGCGGGCCGCGTGATGCTGGCGTACCGCCTGCTGATCGGGCTTGCCGGCCTGATGGGTGCCGCCGGCGTCGCGCTGGCCGCCGCCGCCGCCCATGGCGCGGACGCTAATCGTCTTGCCTCCGCCAGCGCCATGCTGCTGTTTCATGCAACGGCCATGCTCGCGACGATCGCCTTGCTCACGCGCGGCCTTCTGCACGGCGGAATTGGGCTCGTGGCGGCGTTCGGCTTCGCGATCGGTGCCGCACTGTTCGCAGGCGACCTCACCTTGCGGCAATATGCCGGGCATTCGCTGTTTCCGATGGCGGCGCCGACGGGCGGAACGGTGATGATTTTGGGCTGGCTGGCGGTGACGTTGGCGGTGGTGGCGGCGAAAAGGTGATGCTCGTGTCCCGGACGCGGTGGGGCACGCAGTGACGCTCCGCAGAGCCGGGCCCCCCCCGGCTCTGCAGCGCACCGCTGAAGAAGCGCTGCGCTGCGTCCGGGGCACGAAGACCACTTTGCGCTGTCCCCGCCAATCGGATAGAACGCGCAGCATTCGACCCGCCAGCGAGACCCGCGACATGACCGACATCTCTCCGCTCGACCAGGCCCGCATCCTGTCCGAAGCGCTGCCGCACATGCAGCAGTATGACGAGGAAACCATCGTCATCAAGTATGGCGGCCATGCCATGGGCGACGAGGAGACCGCGAAGAACTTTGCCCGCGACATCGTGCTCTTGGAGCAGACCGCGATCAACCCGGTGGTGGTGCATGGCGGCGGGCCGCAGATCGCGACCATGCTCAAGCGCCTCGGCATCGTCTCGGAATTCGCAGCTGGCCTGCGCATCACCGATGCCGCGACGATCGAGATCGTCGAGATGGTGCTGGCCGGCTCCGTCAACAAGCAGATCGTCGGCTACATCAACGAGGCCGGCGGCAAAGCGGTGGGCCTGTCCGGCAAGGACGGCAACATGGTGAAGGCGACCAAGACGACGCGCACCATCGTCGATCCGGACTCGCATATCGAGAAGGCGGTCGACCTCGGCTTCGTCGGCGACCCCGAAAAGGTCGACCTCACTTTGCTCAACCAGCTGATCGGCTACGAGCTGATCCCGGTGCTGGCGCCGCTCGCGACCTCCAAGGAAGGCCAGACGCTGAACATCAACGCCGACACCTTTGCAGGGGCCGTTGCCGGCGCGCTGAAAGCCAAGCGCCTGCTGCTGCTCACCGACGTGCCCGGCGTGCTCGACAAGTCGAAGAAGCTGATCCCGCAATTGTCGGTGAAAGACGCACGAAAACTGATCGCCGACGGCACCATCTCCGGCGGCATGATCCCGAAGGTCGAGACCTGCATCTACGCGCTGGAGCAGGGCGTCGAGGGCGTCGTCATCATCGACGGCAAGATGCAGCACGCGGTGCTGCTTGAGCTCTTCACCAATCAGGGCACGGGCACGCTGATCCACAAGTGAGACGAGAGACGCCACGCACGAGAGCCGTCATGCCCGGGCTTGTCCCGCCTGCGCGGCCGAAGCCGCTTCGGCGCGGCGAAGGCCCGGGCATCCACGACCTTTCTTCTCGTGGCAAAGACGTGAATGGCCGGGTCAAGCCCGGCCATGACGAACCGACAGAGCGTCGCCCGCGCCGCTCCCCCCTCACCCGCTTCCTGATGACGCTGCCAGCGGCCGTCGTCTCCTTCTTCTTCTCCTCCGCGCCGGCGATCGCCGACCTCAAGATCTGCAACCGCATGTCCTATGTCGTCGAGGCCGCGATCGGCATCGACGACAAGGCCGCCACCGCGACGCGCGGCTGGTTCAGGATCGATCCCGCCGCCTGCCGCGTGGTGGTGCAGGGCACGC
This sequence comes from Bradyrhizobium sp. CCBAU 11357, assembly GCF_028128865.1. Classification (NCBI taxonomy): domain Bacteria; kingdom Pseudomonadati; phylum Pseudomonadota; class Alphaproteobacteria; order Hyphomicrobiales; family Nitrobacteraceae; genus Bradyrhizobium; species Bradyrhizobium sp. CCBAU 11357. The sequence goes on from NZ_LBJW01000104.1 coordinate 50,887, forward strand.
TGACCGCCGACCGGATCCTGCTCAACGCCCGCGCGCTCGGCGTCTACGGCGCGTCCCCGATCCCGCAAAGCGGCAACGACATGCTCTGCGTCGCGCAGGACAATTTCGTCATCGCGGCGGCGCGGCAGTGCCGCAGCGGCCAGACGCAGGTTCCCTTCACGCAGGTGACGCCGACGCAAGGTGCGGACGGCAACCTGGTCGCTTATCTCGCCGAGGATTCCGAATATGACGACGAGCAGGCGCGCCTCGCCGGCATCCAGCGGCTCCTGGTGATCGCCGGCTACGACGCCGCGCCGATCGACGGCGTCGACGGGCCGAAGACGCAAGCGGCGCTGACCGCCTTCCTGAAGAGCCGCGGCCTGTCGGCCGACATCGCGGGCTCGCAAAACTTCTTCAAGACCATGGTCGATGCAGTGCAGACGCCGTCGGCGACCGGCCTCACCTGGTGCAACGACACGCCGCACAAGGTGATGGCGGCGATCGCGACCGACGACGGCAAGGCCATGACGAGCCGCGGCTGGTATCGCATCGATCCCAAGACCTGCCTGCACCCCGACGTGACCGGCCAGCCGAAACAGATCTTCAGCTTCGCCGAAGCGGTCGACGCCGACAACCGCGTCGTGAAGCTGAAGGACAAGCCGCTGAACTGGGGCGGCGATAGGCAGCTCTGCACACGCGAGACCAAGTTCGAGACCAGCGAGCAGACCGATTGCGGCGCGCGCGGCTTTGCGCCGACGGGCTTCGGTGCCGTGGACATGTCGAGCGGCGGCAAGACGCTGCGCTTTGCCGTGCCGTGAACGAGAGACTTGTGATGAGCCCACCCCGCAGCTTCAGCCATGTCGACACCTGGGTGTTCGACCTCGACAACACGCTCTATCCGCATCACGTCAATCTGTGGCAGCAGGTCGATGCGCGGATCGGGGAGTTCGTCTGCAACTGGCTCAATGTCGGGCCGGAGGAAGCGCGGGCGATCCAGAAAGACTATTACCGGCGCTTCGGCACCACGATGCGCGGCATGATGACTCTGCATGGCGTTCGCGCCGACGACTATCTCGCCTATGTCCACAAGATCGACCACTCGCCGCTGGAGCCGAACCCCGCGCTAGGTACGGCCATCGCAAAGCTGCCGGGGCGAAAACTGATCCTGACCAACGGCTCGGTCGACCATGTCGATGCCGTGCTGGCGCGGCTCGGCTTCGCCGGCCATTTCGACGGCGTGTTCGACATCATCGCCGCCGAGTTCGAGCCGAAACCCGCGGAGCAGACCTATCGCAAGTTCCTGAGGGATCATGCGGTCGATCCGACCCGCGCCGCCATGTTCGAGGACCTCGCCCGCAACCTCACCGTCCCGCACCAGCTCGGCATGACCACCGTGCTGGTCGTCCCTGACGGGACCAAGGAGGTGGTGCGCGAGGATTGGGAGCTGGAAGGCCGCGACGCCGCCCATGTCGACCACGTCACGGACGATCTGGCGGGGTTTTTGGCGGGATTGTCATCCTGCCCCAAATAGCCGTCATACCCCGCGAAGGCGGGGTATCCAGTAATCGCTGGCGTCTCGATTCATTGCCACCGCCGCGGCGTACTGGATCACCCGCCTTCGCGGGTGATGACACCGAACCAAGCTTGACTCTCCCGGCCCAAATCCCGAAAAAGCGCTCCAATTCTCGCGAAACACGCGCTCCCCAGAGGAAATCCCGATGTCCCTTGCAGCCCTCGAATCCACCATCAACAGCGCCTTCGAGGCGCGTGACGGCATCTCGACCTCGACCAAGGGCGAGGTGCGCGAAGCCGTGGACCAGGCGCTGGAGACCCTGGACAAGGGTGAGGCGCGTGTCGCCGAGCGCGGCGCTGACGGCAAGTGGAAGGTCAATCAATGGCTGAAGAAGGCCGTGCTGCTGTCGTTCCGCCTCAACGACATGGACGTCATTGGCGGCGGCCCCGGCAAGGCAAGCTGGTGGGACAAGGTGCCCTCGAAGTTCGAGGGCTGGGGCCCGAACCGCTTTCGCGATGCCGGTTTTCGCGCGGTGCCGGGCGCGGTGGTGCGCCGCTCGGCCTTCATCGCCAAGAACGTCGTCTTGATGCCGTCCTTCGTCAATCTCGGCGCCTATGTCGATGAGAGCACGATGGTCGACACCTGGGCCACCGTCGGCTCCTGCGCCCAGATCGGCAAGCGCGTGCACATCTCCGGCGGCGCCGGCATCGGCGGCGTGCTCGAGCCGCTGCAGGCCGAGCCCGTCATCATCGAGGACGATTGCTTCATCGGCGCGCGCTCGGAGGTCGCCGAAGGCGTGATCGTGCGCAAGGGCGCGGTGCTGTCGATGGGCGTGTTTTTGGGTGCCTCGACCAAGATCGTCGACCGCGAGACCGGCGAGGTCTTCATGGGCGAAGTGCCCGAGTACTCCGTGGTGGTGCCCGGCGCGCTGCCCGGCAAGCCGATGAAGAACGGCCAGATCGGTCCGAGCACCGCCTGCGCCGTCATCGTCAAGCGCGTCGACGAGCGCACGCGCTCCAAGACCAGCATCAACGAGCTGCTGCGGGATTGATGCAAGGCGAGTAGCGAATGGCCAGTGGCGAATAGGGCGCGCACCCAACGCGAAGCTATTCACCATTCGCTGCCAGGATCGAACCCACCCTCCCTCTATCGCGACCAATTTCCGGGCGGTCCCGTTCCGCCCGGAGCCGTGCGCATGAACTGGACCTGGTACCTCTTCCGCTTCGACGGCCGCATGGGCCGCGCCGGATTCTGGTGCAGCCTGATCTTTGTCCTGTGCGGAATGATCCTGCTGCTCTTGCTCTGCCTGAGCGTCATGTCCGCGCTCGGCAGCGAGGTCAAATCCTTCAATCTGAATGCTGAGAACGTCTTCAAGATCGTCGATCCCGCGGCCTATCGATGGTCGCTGCTGGACAATTTGCCGCTGCTGCTGCTCAAGCTGGCCGCAACCGGATTGGTGCTCTGGATCGATCTCGCGATCATGGTGAAGCGCCTGCATGACCGCAACAAGAGCGCATGGTGGCTACTTGCCTATTTCGTGCTGCCGGGCCTCTACAAGCAGTTCGAGGACCGCCTTCCGGACAGCTATTGGATGCTGCCGCTCGCGTTGGCGAGCGTCATCCTCCCCCTCGCCGCTTTCATCGAGACCGGCTTCCTGCGCGGCACCGTCGGGCCCAATCGGTTCGGTCCTGATCCGGCAGCCGAGGGCGATTCCACATCCGCCGCGCCTCCTGCGAAACGCTGGGACCAGGGCCGCGAGATCGAAATTGTCCCGCCCAGCGCTAGCCCACCCGGCGGCATGCATGTTAAGCGGGGCGCATGACCGATGCTCTCTCGATTGCCCGCGATCTGATCCGTTGCCCCTCAGTCACTCCGGCCGATGCCGGCGCACTCGGGGTGCTCGAAAAAGCCCTGAACGAAGCCGGCTTCACCTGCCACCGCGTGACCTTCAGCGAGCCCGGTACCACCGACGTCGACAATCTCTATGCGCGGATCGGCACTGAAGGCCCGCACATCACCTTTGCCGGCCACACCGACGTGGTGCCGCCCGGCGATGAGAGCGCCTGGAGCGTCGGCGCGTTCTCCGGCGAGGTGAAGGACGGCGTGCTGCATGGCCGCGGCGCGGTCGACATGAAGGGCGGCATCGCCTGTTCGGTCGCCGCGGCGCTGGAGCATCTGGCCGCCAACGGCGGCAAGCCGCGCGAGGACGGTGCGGGCTCGATCTCGTTCCTGATCACCGGCGACGAGGAAGACGTCTCCATCAACGGCACCATCAAGCTGCTCAATTGGGTCGCCGAGCGCGGCGAAAAATTCGATCATTGCGTGCTCGGCGAGCCTTCCAATGTCGAGACGCTCGGCGACACCATCAAGGTCGGCCGGCGCGGCTCGCAATCCGGCACGCTCGTCGTCGACGGCGTGCAAGGCCATGTCGCCTATCCGCACCGCGCTTCTAACCCGGTGCCGGATATTTCGCGGCTGATCGTGGCGATCTCCGACGAACCGCTCGACCACGGCAGCGCGCAATTCCAGGCCTCCAATCTCGAATTCGTCTCAGTCGATGTCGGCAACAAGGCCTTCAACGTCATTCCCGGCGAGGCCCGCGCGAAATTCAACATCCGCTACAACGACAACCACACCCAGGCGAGCTTGCGCGAATTGGTCGAGACGCGCCTCGCCAAGGCCTGCGGCAACCGCATCAAGGCCCGCATCGTCTGGGAGCCCTCGAACTCGAACGTGTTCGTGACCAAGCCGGGTCCGTTCACCGATCTCGCAGTGTCCGCGATCGAGGAGGTGACGGGCCGCAAGCCCGAGCTGTCGACCTCGGGCGGCACGTCGGATGCGCGGTTCATTTCCAGCTATTGCCCCGTGATCGAGTTCGGCCTGGTCGGGCAGACCATGCACCAGATCGACGAGCGCGTGCCGGTCAAGGATTTGGAGCAGCTGACGAAGGTGTATCGCGGGATTTTGGCGCGGTATTTTGCTTGAGGCACTGTTGCCTCCACAAACCCAAGTGTCATCGCCCGGCTTGACCGGCCGATCCAGTATTCCAGAGACGGCAGTGATCGTGTCGAGAGGCCGCGGCGTACTGGATGCCCCGGTCAAGCCGGGGCATGACACCGAGGGGTTGGCAAGAGTGTGCCCGCTCTCTGCGCCGCTCGCCTAATAATCCACCTTCATCAGATACAGCCCTTCGGGCGGGGCGACGATGCCGCAGGCGGCGCGGTTGCGGGCTGCGAGTGCGGCGGAGAGATCGTCGGCGGTCCAGCGCCCTTCGCCGACCCAGACCAGCGATCCCACCATCGAGCGCACCTGACTGTGCAGGAAGGAGCGTGCCGAGGTGATGACGTTAATCTCGCGGCCGTCGCGGGTCACGTCGAGCTGGTCGAGCGTCTTCTCCGGCGATTTGGCCTGGCACTCGGTGTCGCGGAAGGTGGTGAAATCGTGCTTGCCGAGCAGGCGCTGCGCCGCGGCATGCATCGCGTCAGTATCGAGCTTGCGCGGCACGCGCCAGGCGTGGCCGACATCGAGCGCGAGATTGGCGCGGGTGTTGACGATGCGATAGCGGTAGTGGCGCTTGACCGCCGAGAAGCGTGCTTCGAAGGTATCAGGCACGATCTCGGCCTCGAGCACCGCGATCGGATGCGGGCGCAGATGCGCGTTGAGCCCATCGCGAAAACGGCCCGGCGGAAACTGCTTGTCGACGTCGACATGGGCGACCTGACCGCGCGCATGCACGCCGGCATCGGTGCGGCCGGCGCCGTGCACGCGCAAATCCGCTCCGGTCATCGCCTTCACGGCCGCCTCGAGCGCGCCCTGCACCGACGGCAGCGTGTCCTGCACCTGCCAGCCGAAGAACGGCGCGCCGTCATATTCGATGGTGAGCTTGTAGCGGGGCATCAAGAAAACCGCATCGGCGGCTTGACCGGCACGCCGCGCAGGAAGTCCGCGGCCTGCATGCGGGCCTTGCCCTCGCGCTGCAGCTCGATGATGCGGATGGCGCCGTCGCCGCAGGCGACGGTGAGGAGATCGTCGAGCACCTCGCCAGGGGCGCCGGCGCCTTTCGCCAATTCGCAGCGCAGGATTTTTACGCGCGCATCGTCAAGGTCGGCCCAGGCGCCGGGGAACGGCGACAAACCGTGGATGTGGCGCAGCACCGCGCGCGCGGGCTTGCTCCAGTCGATCCGCGCCTCGGCCTTCTCGATCTTGGCGGCGTAAGTGACACCGTCCTCGCTCTGTGCCTTGAGCTGGAGGCCACCGCGTTCGAGCGCGGCCATGGCGCGCACCATCAGGTCGGCACCGAGGCGCGAGAGGCGATCGTGCAGATCGCGCGCGGTCATGCTGTCGGTGATTGCGATGCGCTCGGCCATGGCGACGTCGCCGGTATCGAGGCCGACATCCATCTTCATCACCATCACGCCGCTCTCGGCATCGCCGGCCATGATGGCGCGGTTGATCGGCGCGGCGCCGCGCCAGCGCGGCAGCAGCGAAGCGTGCAGATTGTAGCAGCCGAGTCTTGGTGCATCGAGGATCGCCTGCGGCAGGATCATGCCGTAGGCGACGACGACGGCGGCATCGGCCTCGAAGGCACGGAACTCCGCCAGCGCCTCCTCGGTCTTCAGCGTCTTCGGCGTCAGCACGGGAATGCCGAGCTTTCGCGCGGCTTCCTCGACCGGCGTCGGTTGCAATTGCAGGCCGCGCCGGCCGCCGGGCTTCGGCGCGCGGGTGTAGACCGCCGCGATGTCGTGGCCATGCGCGACCAGCTCGAGCAGCGTCGGCACGGAGAAATCGGGCGTGCCCATGAAGATGAGGCGGAGGGGCATCGACGGATACCCCTACTCCGCCGCGCGCTTGGCGGCTTTCTCGAATTTCTTCATGACGCGGTCGCGCTTGAGCTTCGACAGATAGTCGACGAACAAGACGCCGTTGAGATGGTCGATCTCGTGCTGGATACAGGTGGCGTAGAGGCCTTCGGCATCCTCCTCATGCACCTTGCCGTCGAGATCGGTGAAGCGCACGCGCACCTTCGCGGGCCGCTCGACCTCCTCGTAATATTCGGGGATCGAGAGGCAGCCTTCCTCGTACACCGACAGCTCCTCGGACGAGGCGATGATCTCGGGGTTGATGAAGACCCGCGGCAGCGGCTTGGTCTCGCCGTTCTCGTCGCGCTTGGCGAGGTCCATGGTGATGAGACGCAAGGGCTGCGCGACCTGGATCGCCGCCAGGCCAATGCCGGGCGCGTCGTACATGGTCTCGAACATGTCGTCGGCAAGCTTGCGGATCTCGGCCGTGACCTTCTCGATCGGCTTGGAGACCAGACGCAGCTGCTTGTCGGGCAGGATGATGATTTCTCTGAGGGCCATGGCCGCGATTTAAGCCGCGCGCCGGATGCGGTCAATGCGGCCAGGAACCCGTTAACCCCTCGCTAACCATAAAACTTCGCCTTTCGTTAACCATAAAAATTAGGGGGTGGTTAACCCCGATTGTTCCCTCTTCGTTCGCGAATATCGGCGAATCGCGTTAGAAGGGCCCATGAACGAGATCATTTTCATGCTGGGCGACTGGCCGGTGCGCACGATCGATGCGCTGATCGGCTTCGGTGCGCTCGTCCTCATCCTGCTGGTTGTGATTGCGGTCGTGATCGCGCGCTCGGGGCGGCGCGGCGCGGAACTCGCCATGGCGCACGCGATCCGGGCCGACGAGCTCGAGGAGCGCCTCGCCCAAGTGCTGCACGCCCAGAGTGAGGCTTCGGGCCGGGTCGATGCCATGACCCAGGCGCTGGCGGGACGTCAGGCCGAGATGGCGCGGGCGGTCAACGAGCGGCTGGATTCGGTGACGCATCGCGTCGGCCAGTCCATGGAACATTCGACCCGCAACACCATGGAGAGCCTGCGCGCGCTGCACGAGCGTCTCGGCATCATCGACAACGCGCACAAGAACCTCACCGACCTCACCACGCAGGTGACCACCTTGCGCGACGTGCTCGCCAACAAGCAGTCGCGCGGCGCGTTCGGCCAGGCGCGGATGGAGGCGATTGTCCAGGACGGTCTTCCCAAGGGATCCTACGAGTTCCAGTTCACGCTCTCGACCGGCAAGCGGCCGGACTGCGTCGTGTTCCTGCCGGACCAGCGCCCGCTCTGCATCGATGCGAAATTTCCGCTGGAGGCGATGACGGCGCTGCACGACGCCCGGACCGAGGAGGAGCGGCGCGTTGCCACGCAGCGCCTGCGCAGCGACGTCATGAAGCATGTCAGCGACATCGCCGAAAAATATCTCGTCACCGGCGAGACCCAGGAGATGGCGCTGATGTTCGTGCCGTCGGAATCGGTCTACGCCGAGATCCACGACGGCTTCGACGACGTGATCCAGAAGGCCTATCGCGCCCGCGTCGTTCTGGTGTCGCCGTCGCTCCTGATGCTCGCGATCCAGGTGATGCAGCAGATCATGAAGGACGCGCGCATGCGCGATGCCGCCGACCAGATCCGCACCGAGGTGATCAAGCTCGGCGACGATCTCGGCCGCCTGCGCGACCGCGTCCTCAAGCTGCAGAAGCATTTTTCCGACGTCAACGAGGACGTGCGCCAGGTGCTGATCTCCGCCGACAAGATCGAGAAGCGCGCAGGGCGCATTGAGGAGCTCGATTTCAGCAAGAGCGATGCGGTGGAGGGACCGCGGCTGGTGGCGACGGGGGCGGGCGAGCTGTTTCCGCGGAAGCTCCAGGCGGGGGAGTGAGATTGGCGCACACTGTCATGCCCCGCGAAGGCGGGGCATCCAGTACGCCGCGGCGTTGTGATTGAACCGAGACGCTGGTGGTTACTGGATCGTCCGCCCCAGTGCGCAATTGCGCACAAGGCGGACGATGACGGTGGTGAGATGATCACATGGGTTACTACGTCTACATTCTCGCCAGCCGAATTGGCGGCACGCTCTATATAGGCGTGACGAACGATCTCGTCCGCCGAGTGGCGCAGCACAAGTTGAAGGCCATCGAAAGCTTCACGGAGAAGTACGACGTCGCCCGACTTCTCTACTTCGAGCAATTCGATGATCCCGAGAATGCGATCAAGCGGGAGAAGCGGCTGAAGAAGTGGAACAGGGCGTGGAAGGTTCGGTTGATCGAGCAGCATAACCCAAACTGGGATGATCTCTATCCTGGTATAGCCGGACCACCATAGCGCCGTCATACCCCGCGAAGACGGGGTATCCAGTCCGCCGCAGCAGTTGTGATTGAACGAGCCGCTGGTGATTACTGGATCGTCCGCCTTCGCGGACGATGACACCGAGCGTGTTGAAAGCTCTCCCGTCTGACCAGCTACCGCGAGAGTCTTTTCCCCCAGAATCTGCTAACACCTCCCCATGACCGCACCCGACGCGACCTCCTCCGCCGTGACCGCCGCCCCTGCGCCCTCCTGGCGCGAGAGCCTTGCCGTTTACCTGCAGCCGCGGGTGCTGATCGTGCTGTTTCTCGGCTTCTCCTCCGGCCTGCCGCTGGCGCTGTCGGGATCGACGCTGCTGGTGTGGATGGCCGAGGCCGGTGTCGATCTTGGTACGATCGGGCTGTTTGCGCTGGTTGGAACGCCATACACGCTGAAGTTCCTGTGGGCTCCGCTGGTGGATGCGCTGCACGTGCCGTTCTTCACGCAGGCCTTCGGACGCCGCCGCGGCTGGCTGGTGTTTTCGCAATTGCTGCTGATCGGCGCGATTCTGCTGCTCGCGCTGACCGATCCGGCACGTTCGCCGCTGCTGGTCGCGCTTGGCGCGCTGCTGGTCGCGACGATGTCCTCGACGCAGGACATCGTGGTCGACGCGTTCCGCGTCGAGAGCCTGCCCGAAAGCGAGCAGGCCGCGGGCATGGCCGCCTATGTCGCGGCCTATCGCATCGGCATGCTGGTATCGACCGCGGGCGCCTTATTCATCGTCACCGGCTTCGAGGCAATCGTCCCTCGTGGCGCCGCCTGGATGTGGGGCTATGTGGTGATGGCGGCTCTGGTGCTGATCGGCACGGTGACGGCGCTGGCCGCCACCGAGCCCGCGCAATCGAAGCGCGCCGAGGCCGTCACGCGCGACGAGGACGCGATCACGCGGGTATTCCACGCCGCGCTGGGGGCGTTCTCAGAGTTTTTGCAGCGAAAGGAGGCATGGGCTGCGCTTGCCTTCGTCGTGCTGTTCAAATTCACCGACGCGTTTTCCGGCAACATGACCGTGCCGTTCGTGATCGACATCGGCTTCACGCGCAACGACTATGCCGTGATCGTCAAGGGCGTCGGCATCGTCGCGACCTTGGCCGGCGGCTTTGCCGGCGGCTTCGTGGCCCGGCGCTATTCGCTCGCAACCAGCCTGTGGATCGGCGGCATCGTCCAGGCGATGTCCAACCTGTCGTTCTCATGGCTGGCGCTGGTCGGCGTCAACGAATGGGCCCTGACCCTCGCGATCACCTCCGACAATTTCTGCAACGCCATCGGCACCGTGATCTTCGTCGCCTATCTCTCGGCGCTGTGCCAGAACCCGCTGCACACCGCCACCCAATATGCGCTGCTGACGGCGCTCGCCGCCGTGGGACGGACCTATTTGTCGTCGGGCGCGGGCTATCTGGCGAAGGCAACGGGCTGGCCGATGTTCTTCGCGATCTCCGTCCTCGTCGCCATCCCGAGCCTGATCCTGCTGGCGTATTTGCAGAAGCGCGGGCATTTCGAGGCGCTGGGGCCGGTGAGGGTGTGACGCTGCCGTAGGTCTCGTAGGGTGGGCAAAGGCGCAACGCGCCGTGCCCACCATCACGCTATGAATAGAAACAGGTGGTGGGCACGCTTCGCTTTGCCCACCCTACGGCACCTCACTTGCCCCCCTACTGCTTCTTGATCAGGCTCCACTTGGTGATCACGGCTTCGCTCATCTGGCCGGGATCGCTGGCGCAGGCGACCTCGTCCACCTTCACGGAGATCTCCTTGCCGACGAAGGATTTCAGCTGCGCGGCCTGCGCGTCGCTGGAGGTGACGAGCTGGAACGTCTCGGGGCCGGTTTCGAGGTTGCACAGCCCGTTCGGCGGCGGCAGGCGGCGCGGTTCCGACGTGATCTGGTAGGTCGCGACGCGCTTGCCGTTCTTGGCGTCGCGCACCTTCATCGCGTTGAGCTCGCCCGAGAGCACGTCGCCATTGTTGATCGGCTTGCCGGGCTTGGACGGCGGCGGCGCCTCGTCGCGTTGCTGCGCGGAGATGGCCGGGGTCACCAGCATCAGCATCGTCGCGACCAAAGCGAAGCGTGTGGCGAAAAGTTTCGTCATGTCGTCCGTTCCGTGGAAAGTCTGGATGGCTAGAACAGGGTGCGCTGCCGCATCGCAGCCGATAGCGTACCTTCGTCGAGATAATCAAGCTCGCCGCCGACGGGAACTCCATGGGCGAGCCGCGTCACCTTCACATTGGCGTCCTGAAGCAGGTCGGTGATGTAATGCGCCGTGGTCTGGCCGTCCACCGTCGCATTCAGCGCCAGGATGATTTCATGCACCTCCGCTGCGTGGGCACGCGCGACCAGTGCGTCGATGGTGAGGTCCTGCGGGCCGACGCCGTCGAGCGGCGACAATGTCGCGCCGAGCACATGATAGCGACCCTGGGTCGCATTGGCCCGCTCCAGCGCCCAGAGGTCGGCGACGTCGGCGACGACGACGATGATGGAGGGGTCGCGCTTCGGATCGGTACAGACCGTGCAGGGGTTTTGCGTGTCGATGTTGCCGCAGGTCTTGCAGACCTGGACCTTGTCCAGCGCCACCTGCAAGGCGCTCGACAGCGGCATCATCAGCGCTTCGCGCTTCTTGATCAGATGCAGCGCCGCGCGCCGCGCCGAGCGCGGACCGAGGCCCGGCAGCCGCGCGAGCAGCTGGACCAGCCGCTCGATCTCAGGACCTGCAACAGCGCCCATCTTATTGGCCGAACAGCCCCGGCGGCAGGCCGAGCCCGCCGGTGAGGGCCTGCATCTTCTCCTGCATGGCGGTCTCGGCCTTGCGGCGCGCATCACTGAGGGCGGTGACGAGCAGGTCTTCCAGAACCTCGCGCTCTTCGGCCTTCATCAGCGAAGGATCGATCCTGACGCCCTTGACGTCCATCTTCGCCGTCATGCGCACGGCGACGAGGCCGCCGCCGGAGATGCCCTCGACCTCGACGTTGGCGAGTTCGTCCTGCATCGCCTGCATCTTGGATTGCAGCTGCGCCGCCTGCTTCATCATGCCGAGAAAATCAGCCATGGGTGCGTGTCCTTGAAAACAAAGAATTGGCGCTAGAGATCGTCGTCGCCGTCGGAACCGTCAGGCGGATCGTCGCTGCCATAGTCGGCGTTAATATTGGCCTCCGGCGCCTCGGGGGCAAGCCTGCGGACCTCGACGACCTTGGCGCCGGGGAAACGCGACAGCACCTCCTGCACGCGCGGATCCGCTTCCGCGGTACGGGCATGCTCCTGCTTGGCCGCCTGGTTCACCGAGCGCAGCGTCGGCTGTCCCTGTTCGTTCGAGACGATCACGGTCCAGCGGCGGCCGGTCCACAGCTCGAACTTCTTCGCAAGCTCCGAGATCATGGTCTTGGAGGCGTTGGGCTCGAGCGCGACTTCGAGCCGGCCCTCCTCGAAACGCACGAGACGCATATCGCCTTCGAGTGCGCCCTTGGTCATGAGGTCGCGCTTCTGCCCGGCGAGCGCAACCAGCTGGGTGAAGCTCGTGATCCGCAGCTGGGGTGCCGCCCCTTGCGGATCCGGCGCGGGCGCCGCCATCTGCGGCCGGGCGCCACCGCCAAACGCAGTCGGAGACGGTGTCGGCAGCCGCACAGGCGCTGGCGAAATCGGCGAAGCCGAGGCAACCGGCGCGGCGGGGGCGCCGCTGCGCGCGCTACTTCCACCGCTCACGACCGGCGAGCCGCCGCCGTTCTGCTCGAGCATCTTGATCGCTTCGTCGGGCGTCGGCAGGTCGGCGACATAGGCGATGCGCACCAGAACCATTTCCGCCGCGGCCGCGGGGCGCGTTGCGGCCTGCACCTCGGTGATGCCCTTGAGCAGCATCTGCCACATCCGCGACAGCACGCGCATCGAGATCTTCGAGGCGAACTCCTTGGCGCGCACGCGCTCGGTCTCGCCATAGGCGACGTTGTCGGCAGTCGCCGGAATGACCTTCACACGGGTGACGAAATTGACGAACTCGGCGAGGTCCGAGAGCACGACGATCGGGTCGGCGCCGACATCGTACTGGTCACGGAACTCCTTGAAGGCGGCCGCGATGTCGCCGCGTGCCAGCGACTCGAAGAGGTCGATGACGCGGGTGCGGTCGGCGAGGCCCAGCATCTGCCTGACGGCATCGGCCTTCACCTGCCCCGCTGCATGCGCGATCGCCTGGTCGAGCAGCGACAGCGAGTCGCGCACGGAGCCCTCCGCGGCCCTCGCGATGATGCCGAGCGCCTCCGGCTCTATCTCGACGTTCTCCTTGGCCGCAATACTGGCGAGGTGCTTCATCAGCACGTCGGCCTCGACGCGGCGCAGGTCGAAGCGCTGGCAGCGCGACAGCACGGTGACCGGAACCTTGCGGATCTCGGTGGTCGCGAACACGAACTTGGCGTGCTCCGGCGGCTCCTCCAGCGTCTTCAGGAAGGCGTTGAACGCCGCCGTCGACAGCATGTGGACTTCGTCGATGATGTAGACCTTGTAGCGGGCGCTGGCGGGGGCATAGCGGACGCTGTCATTGATCTGGCGGACATCGTCGACGCCGGTGTGCGAGGCCGCGTCCATCTCCAGCACGTCCATGTGCCGGCTTTCCATAATCGCCTGGCAATGCACGCCCAGCGCCGGCATGTGGATGGTCGGCCCCTTCACCGATCCGTCCGGCATCTCATAGTTGAGGGCACGGGCGAGGATTCGCGCAGTGGTGGTCTTGCCGACGCCGCGGACGCCGGTGAGGATCCAGGCCTGCGGGATGCGCCCGGTCTCGAACGCGTTGGAGACGGTGCGGACCACGGCCTCCTGGCCGATCAGGTCATCGAACGAGGATGGGCGGTATTTGCGCGCCAGCACCCGGTAGGGCGCGTTGCCGGCCTGACCGGCGCTGTCGGGATTGGGAGGGGCGCCAGCGTCGGTCATCGGTCGATCCGCAATGAAATGTCTCTTGGCCGGCTTTTGCGGAAAGGAGCGCGCTGGCGGCTGGTGCCGCCGGCGCTGGTTCGCTCGGAAAAACAGGTAGGAGACTGACGAGCGACCCGATCCGGACCTCGTTAGGGCTGCTTCCTTCCGGACCTGACCCGGTTGGCGAGTGGCTCGTCCACCGCCAATCTCCCGGCCCCTATTTGGGGCCAAAGGGAGCGGAAAGCAAGCGGGTATCGGCTCTTGCCGCTTGATCCTGCCCAGCATCCGGGCAATTTCGGACCTGCCCAGCCGAGAGGCTGTGCTTTCTCTGCCGGCACCAGCTTGCTAAGAACCTTCGCGGAACTCCATCCAACCAGAAAAGCGATTGATCCCAATGGTTACACGTCGTGATGTTGCATCGATTGTCGGATTTGGCGCGGTCGCCGCAGCCACGTTGGCGGCGCCGGCCGTGGCCCAGACCGCCGATCCGAACGAATCGACCTTCGCCCGCATCCGCCGGACCAAGAAGATGCGGATCGGCGCCGTCGGCGGCGGCGCGCCCTATTACATGAAGGATCTGTCCAGCGGCCAGTGGAAGGGCTTCTACATCGACATCGCCAAGGGGCTGGCCGACGACATGGAGGCCGAGCTCGAGATCACCGAGACCACCTGGGGCAATTCGGTGCTCGACCTGCAGGCCAACAAGATCGACATCTTCTTCGGCCTCAACCCGACCCCGAAGCGCGCGCTGGTGATCGACTTCTCGGTGCCGGTCTTCAACAACGCCTTCGCGATCCTCTGCAAGAAGGATTTCAAGCCGAAGAGCTGGGCCGAATTGAACTCGCCCGACATCAAGATCGCGGTCGATCAGGGCTCCTCGCATGACCAGGTCGTCAGCCGCCTGACGCCGAAGGCGCAGATCACGCGGCTGAAGACCGCCGACGATGCCACCGCCGCGCTGCAGACCGGCCGCGTCGACGCGCAGTGCCTGATCACCATGCTGTCGCTGACCGTGCTGAAGAAGAACCCCGCGCTCGGCCAGCTCGTGCTGCCGACGCCGATCTTCGCCACCACCTCGAATGCCGGCTTCCGCCGCGAGGCGGACAAGACGTGGCGCGATTACGTCAACACCTGGATCGACTTCAACAAGGGCCTCGGCTTCATCCGCAACGCCATCATCACCAACATGGAGCTGGTCGGCGTGACGGAAGCGGACATTCCGCCGGGCGTGTCGCTGTAAGAGTAATGTTCGAGGCCGGCTCGCTCCTCACATTCCACTCCGCCCCCTCCCCCGCTTGCGGGGGAGGGTTGGGGAGAGGGTGCCTCCGCGGAGAGACTCCCCCAGAGGAAAGAGCCCTCACCCGCATCGCATCTTCGATGCGATGCGACCTCTCCCGCAAGCGGGAGAGGTGAAGAAGAGAGCACGCATGTATCAGTGGGACTTCGGCATCCTCTGGAGCTATCGCTGGCTCTTTCTCAACGGGCTCGGCGTCACTGTCGGCTTCACGATCGTCATCGTCGTGTGCGGACTGCTGTTCGGCCTGCTCGGGGCGTTCGGCAGCCTGTCGCGGATCAAGGCATTGCGGCTGACCGCGCTCGCCTTCATCGAGGCGTTCCGCTGCACGCCGATCCTGGTGCAGCTGATCTGGTTCTATTACGCGCTGCCGATCCTCGCCGGTGTCGCGATGACCCCGATCACGGCTTCGGCGCTGGCGCTCTCGCTCTATGGTGGCTCGTTCTATTCGGAGATCATCCGCGGCGGCATCGTCTCGATCGACCGCGGCCAGTCCGAGGCCGGCGCCGCGCTCGGCATGACGCCGAGCCAGACCATGCGCCGCATCGTGCTGCCGCAGGCAATCAAGCGCATGATTCCGGCGCTGATGAACCAGTCGATCATCCAGTTCAAGAACACCTCACTGGTCTCGGTGCTGGCCGTGCCTGATCTGGTCTATCAGAGCCAGGTCGCCGCCCATGACAGCTACCGGCCGCTGGAGACCTACACCGCGGTCGCGCTCGCCTATGCGGCAATCCTGATTCCGCTCACCATCCTCGTCCGCCGCGGCGAGAAGCAACTGGCGGTGAGCGAATGAGCGAGACGCCGAAAATCGAGATCCGCAGCCTTCGCAAGAGTTTTGGCAGCAACGAGGTCCTCAAGAACATCAATCTCGACGTCACTAAGGGCGGCGTGGTCGCGCTGATCGGGCCGTCGGGCTCCGGCAAATCGACCCTGCTTCGCTGCATCAATCTCCTGGTCGTGCCCGACGGCGGCAGCGTCCGCGTCGGCGACACCCGCTTTGCATTCGGCGACGGCGCCAAGCTGCCTGATGTCAAAACGCTGGCGAGATTCCGCGCCACCACCGGCATGGTGTTCCAGCACTTCAACCTGTTCCCGCACATGACGACGCTGCAGAACGTGATGGAGGGGCCTGTCACGGTGCGGCGCATGGCCAAGGCGGAGGCCGAGACGCTTGCGCGGGCCCAGCTCGCCAAGGTGGGACTTGCGGAGAAAGCGGACCAATATCCGGCGACGCTCTCCGGCGGCCAGAAGCAGCGCGTCGCGATCGCGCGGGCGCTCGCGATGGAGCCCGATGTCATGCTGTTCGACGAGGCCACCTCCGCGCTCGATCCCGAATTGGTCGGTGAGGTGCTGAACGTGATCCAGCAGCTGGCGTCCGAGGGCATGACGATGGTGATCGTGACCCACGAGATTGCGTTCGCCCGCGAGGTTGCCGGGCGTGTCGTGTTCATGCGCGACGGAATCGTGGTCGAGGAGGGTTCGGCGCGGCAGGTGATCGACAGCCCGCGGGAGGCCGCGACGCGCGCCTTCCTCAGCCATTTCCACCGCACCGGCGCGCTGCCGCCTGCCAACGCGACACCGTGATGTCAAACATCGAACGCGTCTATCTCGTCACTGGCGCCGCCAGCGGCATCGGCCGCGCCACCGCAAAGCTCCTTGCGGCGCCGGGCACTGCGCTGCTGCTCCACACGCGCGCGAACACAGAAGGCCTCGACGCGAGCGCGGCTGAGGCCGAAGCGAAAGGTGCTATCGTCGCAAAGTGTCTCGGCGATCTTGCCGAGAAAGCCGCCATTACTGATGCCGTCACCGCCGCGAATGCCGCCTTCGGCCGGCTCGATGGACTGGTTCTCGTCGGCGGCCACGCCCGTCGCGGCAGCGCCATTGGCACGCCGGCGGATGAATTCCGCAAGGCGATGGACGAATCGGCGCTGGCGTTCACGCGGCTGGTCGATGCCGCGCTGCCGGCGCTGCGCGCCGGACGCGATGCGCGCATCGTCGCGATGTCGTCCTTCGTCGCGCACGCGATCCGGCCCGAATTCGCGCCCTTTGCTGCGACCGCCGCGAGCCGTTCCGCGCTGGAAGCGCTGGTGCGGCTAGCCGCGATCGAGCTTGCGAGCGACGGCATCACTGTCAACGCGGTGTCGCCGGGCCTCATCGTCAAGGACAGACCGAGCGAGAGCCGGCTGTCGCCCGAACAGATCGCCGCAACCGAAGCGCTGATCCCGATGCGCCGCCGCGGGCGGCCGGAGGAAGTCGCCGAGATCATCGCCTTCCTGGCGTCACCGAAGGCGTCCTACGTCACCGGCCAGGTCTGGCACGTCAATGGAGGCCTGACATGACCGAAGCAACCATCGAGCGCATCAGGCTGTTCCTGATCGAAAGCCCGATCAAGATGGCGCGCCTGCAGGGCGTCGGCAACGTCAAGGGCACGGTGAAGCGCGTGCTGATCGAGCTGACGTCGAGCGATGGCGTGATCGGCTGGGGCGAGGCGGCGCCGTGGGAGGTCTTTACGGGAACGCCTGAAGCGGCGTTCTCGGCGCTCGACATTTACTTGCGCCCCATCGTGCTCGGCAAACCCGTGCGCCGCATCCGCGCGCTGATGGCCGAGCTCGACCGTACGCTGGTCGGACATGCCGAGGCCAAGGTCGCAATCGAGATGGCGTTGCTCGACATCGTCGGCAAATCTTCGGGACTGTCGGTCGCCGACCTGCTCGGCGGCCGCGTGCGTGACACCATCCCCCTCTCCTTCTCGATCGCCGATCCCGATTTCGCCGCCGATCTCGAGCGCATGCGGAAAATGGTTCCGGACGGCAATGTCATCTACAAGGTCAAGACCGGCGTGAAGCCGCATCGCGAGGACCTCGATCATCTCGAAGCGATCCGCAAGGAATTCGGCGACAAGGTCGACCTGCGCGTCGACTACAACCAGGCGCTGGCGCCGTTCGGCGCCATCAAGATCCTGCGCGACGTCGAGGAATTCGCGCCGACCTTCATCGAGCAGCCGGTGCCGCGGAAATATCTCGACGTGATGGCGCAGCTCACCGCGGCATTGGAAACGCCGGTGTTGGCCGACGAGAGCTGCTTCGACCGCCGCGACATGATGGAGGTGGTGCGGCGTGAAGCGGCCGATGCCGTCTCGATCAAGCTGATGAAGGCCGGCGGCCTGTTCGAGGCCCAGGCGATCATGGCGATCGCCGACATCGCCGGCCTGCCCGGCTATGGCGGCACGCTTTGGGAGGGCGGCATCGGGCTTGCCGCCGGCACGCAGCTGATCGCGGCTACGCCAGGCATCTCGCTCGGCTGCGAATTCTACATGCCGCATCACGTGCTGACCGAGGACGTGCTGGAGGAGCGCGTTGCGAACCGCGCCGGCCATGTCGTGGTGCCCGACGGCCCGGGCCTCGGCATTCGCGTCAGCGAAGCCTCGGTTCGCGCCAATGCACGGGTGCTGGCGGAGGCGTAGTTTCTGTCATTCCGGGGCGCGCGCAGCGCGAGCCCGGAATCCATAACCACAGGCGGGGGCTGCCGCACGAGCTGGCAACCAAGAGTCTTCGCCACGCTACTCCCTGTGGCTATGGGTCCCGGATCTGCGCTTCGCTTGTCCGGGACGACGAGCGCGTATGCGGTGACAGCGGGGCGCCATCCTTCCCCTCCGGGAATCCCTATCGTATGGTCGCACCCAACAAGCCCGTTCCCCATCGGGCCATCCGGAAACGCATATGCCCGAACCCGCCTGGTCGCTGCACTCCCGCCTGAAAGAGGACACCATCGATATCGGCGATCTGCCGCTGTCGAAGGTGCTGGTCATCAAGGACGCGCATTATCCCTGGCTGCTGCTGGTGCCGCGGCGGGTGGATGCGATCGAGATCATCGATCTCGACGAGGTGCAGCAGGCGCAGCTGATGACGGAGATCTCCCGCGTCTCGCGCGCGCTGAAGGAGATCACCAAATGCGACAAGCTCAACATCGCCGCGCTCGGCAACCTCGTGCCGCAGCTGCACGTCCACATCATCGCGCGCCGGACCAGTGACGCGGCCTGGCCGCGGCCGGTGTGGGGCGTGATGCCGCCATTGGCGCATGACGCCGCGGAGGTTCAGAATTTCATCAGCGCGCTTCGCCGCAAGATCTGGTTGGGTTGAAAGAACAATAATGTCAGCATTCGACGCATTTCCGCTTGGGCAGCCGGCCTTCGTCACCAACGTCCTCGACCGCGCCGCGCATCTGCGCCGCGACGACGAGAAGCTGTTTGTGCTGGAGCAGAAGCCGTCTTCGCGCGCCTATGTGGTGTATCGCGACTCGCTGCTGGTGAAGCGCGAGGGCGACAAGGTGCGTGCGCTGCTCGGAATCGACGAAGCGCTGAAATGCGGTGCCAATCCCGGCACGGTGTTCCTCGGGCTTCGCGACGGTGCGGCCGTGTTCGGCATGGGCCTGTCGCAGGCGGCCGCGGAGAAGCTGGTCGGCGGCGGCGACTACGCCGTCACCGAGCTGCGCGGCATGGCAATGCAGGGCGCGATCCCGCCCGAGGAGCTCTCGGCCGTGGCGATGGCGAAGTCGATGGTGGGCTGGCACCAGCGCCACGGCTATTGCGCCAATTGCGGCACGCGTACCGCGATGAAGGAAGGCGGCTGGAAGCGCGACTGTCCGAGTTGCAAGGCCGAGCATTTTCCGCGCACCGACCCGGTCGTGATCATGCTGGTCGCCTCCGGCGACAAGTGCCTGCTCGGCCGGCAGAAGCAGTTTCCACCGGGGATGTATTCGTGCCTCGCCGGCTTCGTCGAGGCCGCCGAGACCATCGAGGACGCGGTGCGCCGCGAGATCCTGGAAGAGTCCGGCATTCGCTGCACCGACGTGCAATATTACATGACCCAGCCCTGGCCCTATCCGTCGTCGCTGATGATCGGCTGCAGCGCGCGGGCCGTGAGCGAGGACATCGTGGTCGATCACGCCGAGCTCGAGGACGCGCGCTGGTTCACACGCGAGGAGGCGGCCCTGATGCTGACACGAACGCATCCCGACGGGCTGGCCGGTCCGCATCCCTTCGCGATCGCCCATCATCTGCTCGGCCGTTGGGTGCACGACAAGACCAGCGCCTGAGCCGAGGCCGACGATGGCCGGGATCGCGCCGCGCATCCTCTGCATCGGCATGCCGGTGCGCGACCTCATCCTGCGCGTCGAGGCCCTGCCCGAACGTGGCAGCAAGGCGAACGCCAGCCATCTCGCCGAGATCTGCGGCGGCAACGCGCTCAATGCCGCGATCGCGATTGCGCGGCTCGGAGGCCGCGTTGCCTTCGCGGGGCCGATGGGCGATGCGCGGGAGACCTCCAGCTATTTCATTCTCGCGCAGATGGCGCAGGAGGGCATCGATAGCACGCATATCGTCCGCATGCCGGCCCTGAGCACGCCGGTCTCGGCGATCATGATCGAGCCCTCGGGCGAGCGGACGCTCACGATCTATCGCGATCCCGCCTTGTGGACCGTGAAGCTGCCCGAGGCCGACGCGTTGCTCGCTGATTGTCAGGCGGTGCTCGTCGAAAGCCGCTGCGCGGCATTCGCGACCTCACTTGGCGCCGAGGCACGCCGGCGCGGCATTCCCGTCATCGTCGGCGTCGACCGCGCGATGGCGTTGCAGGACGATCTGCTCACGGCCTCCTCGCATCTGCTGTTCGCCAGCGCCGAGCTGCAGGAGACGGCTGGCATCGCTGACGACGGCGCGGCCTTGAAGCGCCTGGCGGAGCTGACGCCCGCCTTCCTGGCGGCCACAAGGGGCCCGCGCGGCACGATCTGGCTGAATGAGGCAGGCGCGCTGGAGGAGACACCGGCCTTCCCGGTCCAGGCGGTCGATACGCTGGGCGCCGGCGACGTCTTCCATGGCGCGTTCGCGCTCGGCCTCGCCGAGGGTAAGGACGTAAGGGGGGCGATGCGATTCGCCGCGGCCGCCGCGGCGCTGAAATGCACACGCCATGGCGGCGGTCCGGCCGCCCCGCAACGCGTTGAAGTTGAAGAGCTTTTGCGCGATCGCCGGTAGAGCGATTCCACTGTAACGCCGAGATTATAGGCTTGCCGTGGAATGATTTTCTCTATATCAGGGAAATCTGCCCCTGAAATGGAACAAAGTTCTTCAAATGACTGATGTCGCCGTCCAGATCCCTGAGACCAGCCGCCGCCTCGACGCCATCGACCGCAAGATCCTGATGGTCCTCCAGGAAGACGCCTCCCTCTCCGTCGCCGAGATCGGCGACCGGGTCGGCCTGTCCTCGACCCCCTGCTGGAAGCGCATCCAGCGCCTGGAGGCCGACGGCGTGATCATCAAGCGCGTCGCCCTCGTCGACCAGAACAAGATCGGGCTCGGCATCTCCGTGTTCGTGTCGGTCGAGAGCTCCGACCATTCGGATGCCTGGCTGAAGCGGTTCGCCGAAGCCGTCAGCGCCATGCCGGAGGTGATGGAGTTCTATCGCATGGCCGGCGACGTCGACTACATGCTGCGCGTGGTGGTCGCGGACATGCAGGCCTATGACGTGTTCTACAAGAAGCTGATCAGCGCCGTGCCGCTGAAGAACGTCACCTCGCGCTTCGCGATGGAGAAGATCAAGTCGGTCACCGCGCTGCCGATCCCGGCGGTGGTGGCGGCTTAGGTTTCACCACACGAAAGGTGTCATCGCCCGGTTTGACCGGGCGATCCAGTATTCCAGAGACGCCGGTGATAGAGCCGAGAAGCCGCGGCGTACTGGATGCCCCGGTCAAGCCAGGTCAAGCCGGGGCATGACAACGAGATTGTGGCGCGGGCTGTGTCTCCCTGACGCCCCTCAAATCTTCTGGTTGTACTCGCCGACTTCGGGATGGGTGCGCAGCACGCTGTTCACCATCTCGAACATGTCGTGCATGCGCTGCTCGGAGACCGGGCTCTCGACCACGACGACGAGCTCGGGCTTGTTGGAGGAGGCGCGCACCAGGCCCCAGCTGCCGTCCTCGACCGTGACGCGCACGCCGTTGACGGTGACGAGATCGCGGATCGCCTGGTCGCCGATCTTGGCGCCCTTCGCTTGCAAACCTTCGAAGTGCTTCACCACCTTGTCGATGACGCCGTATTTGACCTCGTCGGCGCAGTGCGGCGACATCGTCGGCGACGACCAGGTCTTCGGCAGCGCATTCTTCAAATCGGCCATCGACTTTCCGGGCGCGCGGTCGAGCATGTCGCAGATCGCGATCGCCGAGACCAGGCCGTCGTCATAGCCGCGCCCATACGGCTTGTTGAAGAAGAAATGGCCAGACTTCTCGAAACCCGCAAGCGCGCCCGTCTCGTTGGTGCGCCGCTTCATGTAGGAATGCCCGGTCTTCCAATAGGCGGTCTTGGCGCCCTGCTTCTGCAGCACGGGATCGGTGACGAACAGGCCGGTCGACTTCACGTCGACGATGAACTGGGCGTCCTTGTGGATCGCCGACATGTCGCGCGCCAGCATCACGCCGACCTTGTCGGCAAAGATCTCCTCGCCCGTATTGTCGACGACGCCGCAGCGGTCGCCGTCGCCGTCGAAACCGAGGCCGACATCGGCCTTGTGATGCAGCACTGCGTCGCGGATCGCGTGCAGCATCTCCATGTCTTCCGGGTTCGGATTGTATTTCGGGAAGGTGTGGTCGAGCTCGGTGTCGAGCGGGATCACCTCGCAGCCGATCGCCTCCAGCACCTGCGGCGCGAACGCGCCGGCGGTGCCGTTGCCGCAGGCCGCGACCACCTTGAGCTTGCGCGTCAGCTTCGGACGGGAGGTGAGATCGGCGATGTAGCGCGCCGGATAATTCTCGTGGAACTGGTAGGAGCCGCCCGCCTTGTTCTTGAACGCGGCATTGAGCACGATCTCCTTCAGCCGCGTCATCTCGTCGGGGCCGAAGGTCAGCGGGCGGTTGGCGCCCATCTTCACGCCGGTCCAGCCATTGTCGTTGTGCGAGGCCGTGACCATGGCGACGCAGGGCACGTCGAGATCGAACTGCGCGAAATAGGCCATCGGCGTCACCGCAAGGCCGATGTCGTGCACCTTGCATCCCGCCGCCATCAGGCCGGAGATCAGCGCGTATTTGATCGAGGCCGAATAGCCTCGGAAATCGTGGCCGGTGACGATTTCCTGCTTGACGCCGAGCTCGGCGATCAGCGCACCCAGCCCCATGCCGAGCCCCTGCACACCCATCAGGTTGATTTCCTTCTGGAACAACCAGCGCGCGTCGTATTCGCGAAAGCCCGTCGGCTTCACCATCGGCTCGGATTCGAAGGCGTAGGTGTTGGGCAACAATACGGATTTCGGCTTCGGGAACATTGAGTCGGTCTCGTGAAAAGGGGGCGGGATTTGCTGCAGGCTTAGCGAATGCCGGACCGCAGCGAAAGGCGGGAATGGAGGCTTATGGCCGATAATTGCGGCAGTTTGGTAACGAAGAAACGTTACCGCGAGGGCGGCCAGAGCAAGGATATCTTCTTGAAATTGACAACCGCGCGATGGCGCGACGCGCCTCTACTGCTCCAGCACCATCTGCCCGTTCGCGTACTCAAAACGCTTCAGGCGGGACAGGAAGGAGAGGCCGAGCAGATTCTCCGACAGCGCTTCGTCCGGCAGCACCATGGCATCGACGTCGCGCACGATGAGGCCGCCGACATCGAGCATGGCAATGCGGGTGCGCGCGGCCTTGATGGTGCCGTTGGCCGTGGAGACGGTGGCGTTGTACTCGCTGCGCGAAGGACGCAGGCCGAAGCGGGCGGCCGAGGTCTCGTTGAGTGCAACGACGGACGCGCCGGTATCGATCATGAAGCCGATGCGCTGGCCGTCGATCCGGCCCTCGGTCTGGAAATGACCGCGGCCGTCACGGGAGATGGCCAGGCTGCGGCCGCCGGCCGGCACGGTGGCCGCGACTGCGACCGTCGTGCGCGGCACTGACGTGGCGGAAGCCGAGCTCATCTTGTCCGCCATCTGCGCCATGAAGGTGCCGAGGCCGATCATGACGGCCGCGATGATCATAATGTTACGCATCACACCACTTCCGAGCCGAAAGCTCGATTTCACCACGCGACAAGGCCGACCGCGAGCGAAGGCACGCCGAGCTCCTGTCATTTTGACGAAAAGGATGAGCGGAGGGTTAATGCCGGTTGCGAGTTCTCACGTCCCGCGCGGCTTCGCCCGCCTGGTCGGCACTGCGCTCGCGGGATCGTCGGGCCAGGGGTGACGCGGATAGCGGCCGCGCAGGTCGGAGCGGACGGCGGCGTAGCTGCCGCGCCAGAAGCCTGGCAGATCGCGCGTCACCTGCACCGGACGCTGGGCCGGCGACAGCAATTCCAGCACCAAGGGCACCTTGCCGGCGGCGATCGAGGGATGGGTGTTGAGGCCGAACAATTCCTGCAGACGCACTGCGATGGTCGGCCCCTGCTCGGCCTCGTAGTCGATCGCAAGCACGCTTCCGGTCGGCGCCTCGAAATGGGTCGGCGCCTCGCGGTCGAGCCGCGCGCGCATCTGCCACGGCAACAGCGCCATCAGCGCATCGGACAGATCGCCGGCGGAGATGTCCTTCAATGCGACCTTGTCGTAGAGCGTCGGCACCAGCCAGTCGTCGCGCCGTGCGATCAGGCCGTCGTCCGACAAATCGGGCCAGCTGTCGCCCTCGGCCTTGCGCAGGAACATCACGCGATCACGCCACTGCTTGGCGGCCTTCGACCAGGGCAGCCGGTCGAGGCCCGCGGCGATCAGGCCATCTGCAAAGATGCGTGCGGTGTCCTCCGAGGGCGACATGGCAAGCGTCGCTTCGGACAGCGTGATCGCGTGCAGCACGCGCCTGCGCCGGGCCCGCAGCGCCATCGCGCCGCGATCGAACGAGACTTCGTCGGTGGTCTCGATATGCTCGGCGAAATGCCGCTCGATCTCGTCCTCGGTGATGTGCGCGGCGAGCAGGATGCGTCCGCTCGCCGCCGTCCCGGTCATCTCACCGATCGCGACATAGGGCACACGGGCGAGCGAGGAAGTCTGCTCGACGGACGCGCCGCGGCCGTTGGCCAGCACGAAGCTGCCATTGCCGCGATTGCGCGCGACGCGGTCCGGAAACGCGTAAGCGAGCATCAGGCCGGTCGAGAGATCCTCCTGCTGCACCACCTTCTCCGCAGCCGCGACCTGCGAGGCCCAGCGGCGGGCCAGATCGCGCGCGCTCGCCGCGCGCGGCGAGCGGTCCCGACGGAACTGGTCGCGGCGGTGCTCGAGATCGACGCTGTCGCCGCCAAGGCCGCGCTCGGTGATGATGGCCGCGATCTCGGCGGCGGCCTCGCCGCTGCCGGCGCGATGCGAATCCACGATCATGCGCGCCAGCCGCGGCGGCAGCGCCAGCGCGCGCAGGCTCTTGCCTTCCACGGTGATGCGGCCATCGCTGTCGAGCGCGTTGAGCTCGGTCAGCAGGCTCTTTGCCTCCTTCCAGGCCGGCTGCGGCGGCGGATCGAGAAACGACAATGCGGCGGGATCGCTGACGCCCCATTGCGCGAGATCGAGCACCAGCGAGGAGAGATCGGCGCTGAGGATTTCCGGCTGGGTGTAGGGCGCGAGCGAGGCGGTCTGCGGCTCGTCCCAGAGCCGGTAGCAGACACCGGCCTCGGTGCGGCCGGCGCGGCCGCGGCGCTGGTCCACCGCTGCGCGCGAGGCGCGCACGGTCTCGAGCCGAGTCAGGCCGATATCGGGCTCGTAGCGCGGAACGCGGGCGAGACCGGAGTCGACCACGATGCGCACCCCCTCGATGGTGAGCGAGGTTTCCGCGATCGAGGTCGCCAGCACCACCTTGCGCGTGCCCTTGGGCGCCGGCGCAATGGCGCGGTCCTGCACGGCGGCATCGAGCGCGCCGAACAGCGGCACGATCTCGACGGATGCGTCCTGCACGCGCTCGGATAGGAAATTCTGCGTGCGGCGGATCTCGGCGGTACCCGGCAGGAACGCCAGCACCGAGCCGCTGTCGGCACGCAGCGCGGATGCGATCGCATCCGCCATCTGCCGTTCGATCGGCGCGTCCGCCTTGCGGCCGAGATAGCGCGTCTCGACCGGAAACGCACGGCCCTCGCTTTCGACGACGGGGGCATCGCCGAGCAGCCTTGCCACCCGCGCACCGTCGAGCGTCGCCGACATTACCAGGATGCGCAGGTCTTCGCGCAAGCCGGTTTGCGCGTCACGCGCCAGCGCGAGGCCCATGTCGGCGTCGAGCGAGCGTTCATGGAATTCGTCGAACAGGACCGCGGCAACGCCGGAGAGTTCGGGATCGTCGAGGATCTGGCGGGTGAAGATGCCCTCGGTCACCACCTCGACGCGTGTGGCGCGCGAGATCTTCGAGCCGAAGCGGACACGGTAGCCGACGGTTTCGCCGGCGCGCTCGCCGAGGGATTTGGCCATGCGGTCGGCACTGGCGCGCGCGGCGATGCGGCGCGGCTCCAGCACGATGATCTTTTTGCCTTTAGCCCAGGGCGCATCGAGCAAGGCCAGCGGCACGCGTGTGGTCTTGCCGGCGCCCGGCGGCGCCACCAGCACGGCGGCGTTATTGCCCTCCAGCGTGCGCGACAAATCGTCGAGCACGGCGTCGATCGGGAGGGGCGTGTCGAAGCTGCGGGGCAAGGAAGTATCCGGTCGTCATGCCCGGCCTTGTGCCGGGCATCCACGTTCTTTCAAGCGAGAGTGAACAAGACGTGGATGGCCGGGACAAGCCCGGCCATGGCGGTTTCGTTCAACGAGAATGTGCAGCTATCAGCCCTGCACCGCCGGCCGCCCGACGCTCTCATAGGTGAAGCCGGCGGCTTCCATGTCCTCGGGGCGGTAGATGTTGCGGAGGTCGACGACGACGGGCTGCGCCATGGTCGCCTTCAGCCGGTCGAGATCGAGCGCGCGGAACTGCACCCATTCGGTGACGATGACGAGCGCGTCGGCACCTTGCGCGCAGACATAGGCGTCCTCGCAATAGGTGATATCGGGCAATTCGCCCTTGGCCTGCTCCATGCCGACGGGGTCGAACGCCTTCACCTTCGCGCCCATGTCGATCAGACCGGTCACCAGCGGGATCGACGGCGCATCGCGCATGTCGTCGGTGTCGGGCTTGAAGGTGAGGCCGAGCACCGCGATGGTCTTGCCGCGCAAATTGCCGCCGAGTGCCTGACTCACCTTGCGCGCCATCGCACGCTTGCGGTTCTCGTTCACCGCCAGCACCGATTCGACGATGCGCAAGGAGACGTCGTAGTCCTGCGCGATCTTGATCAAGGCCTTGGTGTCCTTCGGGAAGCACGAGCCGCCGAAACCGGGACCGGCATGCAGGAATTTTGTGCCGATGCGGTTGTCGAGGCCGATGCCGCGCGCGACCTCCTGCACGTTGGCGCCGGCCTTCTCGGACAGGTCGGCGATCTCGTTGATGAAGGTGATCTTGGTCGCCAGGAACGCATTCGCCGCGTATTTGATCATCTCGGCGGTGCGGCGCGCGGTGAACATCAGCGGCGCCTGGTTCAGCGACAGCGGACGGTAGATGTCGCCCATCACCTTGCGGCCGCGCTCGTCGGAGGTGCCGACCACGATGCGGTCGGGAAATTTGAAATCGCGGATCGCCGCGCCCTCGCGCAGGAATTCGGGATTGGACGCGACCACCACATCGGCCTTGGGATTGGCTTCGCGGATGATGCGCTCGACCTCGTCGCCGGTGCCGACCGGCACGGTCGATTTCGTCACCACCACGGTGAAGCCCTGCAGCGACTGCGCGATCTCTTTCGCGGCGGCGTAGACGTAAGACAGGTCGGCATGACCGTCACCACGACGCGAGGGCGTGCCGACCGCGATGAATACGGCATCGGCATCAGCAACCGGCTGCTTCAGGTCGGTGGTGAAGTCGAGCCGCTTGGCTTTCACGTTGTTCGCGACCAGCTCGTCCAGGCCAGGCTCGTAGATCGGGATCTCGCCGCGATGCAGTGCCGCGATCTTCCTCTCGTCCTTGTCGACGCAGGTGACGTCGTGGCCGAAATCCGCAAAGCAGGCGCCGGACACCAATCCCACATAGCCCGTGCCGATCATCGCAATTCGCATGAAAAATCCTGTTCCAGCTTGGTTAACGGAAGCCCAATTGGGGGCGGTTTAGCATTTTCCCGAGGTCATGGAACAGTCCGCATGCAAAAACCGGCCCGCGATTTGAACCGGTAAAGAAGTCGGAAACCACTGGGCTCCAAACTGCCCCACACCCACACAGGGACGGGCGGAACGCGCCTCGAAAAGGGACACCATGGCACGATCAGGCACAATCGCGGCGGCCAGCCCTTCCAAGGCGCCTTCGGCCGCGCGTATCGACTGGGTCGACTACGCCAAGGGCATCTGCATCGTCATGGTCGTGATGATGCATTCGGTGCTGGGGGTCGAGCTTGCCGCCGGGCAGACCGGCTTCATGCACGCCGTCGTGGCCTTCGCAAAGCCGTTCCGGATGCCGGATTTCTTCCTGATTTCGGGCTTGTTCCTGTCTCTGGTGATCGATCGGGACTGGCGAACCTATCTCGACCGCAAGGTGGTGCATTTCGCCTATTTTTATGTCGTCTGGGTGACAATCCAATTCGGCTTCAAAGCGCCGGCCTTCGCGGCCGAAACCGGCTGGCATCAGGTTGGCCTGTTGTATCTCGAATCCTTCGTCGAGCCGTTCGGCACGCTGTGGTTCATCTATCTGCTGCCGATCTTCTTCGTCGTCACGAAACTGACACGCAAGGTCCCGCCGCTCGCGCTCTGGCTGGTCGCCGCCGCGCTGGAGACCGCGCGCATCACGACCGGCTGGACCGTTATCGACGAGTTCTGCGCACGCTTCGTCTATTTCTATTCGGGCTATTTGTTCGCGCCTTACGTGTTCGCCCTGTCGGATCGCGCGCGCAACCATCCGGCGCTGGCGCTTGCAGCGCTCGCCAGCTGGGCGCTGGTCAATGCCGGCCTCGTCGCATCGGGCGCCAGCGAGTGGGCGATCGTCTCGCTCGCGCTCGGCTTCGCCGGCGCCTGCGCTATCATCGCGGCGGGCACGCTGCTCGCGCGGGCGCACTGGCTCAATTTCTTCCGCTTCTGCGGCGAGCATTCGATCGTGATCTATCTCGCCTTCTTCCTGCCGATGGCGGCGACGCGGACGCTGCTGCTGCGCACGGGTGTCATTGCCGATATCGGCACGGTGTCGCTGCTCGTCACCGTCGCCGGCGTGCTGGGTGCGCTGGCGATCTGGCAAGGCGCATTGCGGCTTAATGCGCGCTTCCTGTTCGAGCGGCCCGATGCGTTCTGGATCGCGCCAAGGAAGACGGGTGTGCGATTGCAGGCGGCCGAGTAGCCGCACCCTCGGTGTCGTCGCCCGGCTTGCCGTATTGCTAAAGCTTCGCTAGCCGAGCCCCGCTGTGGGCCCGGCGTAGCCTCGCGGAGACGGGACCGGCGACCCAGTACGCCGAGACGCCAGTCATTGAACCGAGAAGCCGCGGCGTACTGGATTCCCCGCTTTCGCGGGGAATGACAGCGGGGGATAGTCGCGCTACCAGCGCAAAAATCCCCCTTCCAAGGCTGTCAAAGCCCGCAAAAATTCATACATTGCGGCCATGCCCAAGACATCTCCGAAGACCACCGCCATAGCTGACACCAAGGCCGCGCCGAAAGCTGCCGAGACCAAGTCCGCTGCTGCCAAGCCCGCTGTTGCCAAGCCTGCTGCCAAACCGGTCGCGGCGAAGGCGGCCGGCAAGGGCGACCATGTCTTCCTGGTCGACGGTTCCTCCTACATCTTCCGCGCCTATCACGCTTTGCCGCCGCTGAACCGCAAGTCCGACGGGCTCCAGGTCAACGCCGTGCTCGGCTTCTGCAACATGCTGTGGAAGCTGCTCCGCGAGATGCCCGAGGACAACCGGCCGACGCATCTGGCGATCGTGTTCGACAAGTCGGAGATCACCTTCCGCAACAAGATCTATCCGGACTACAAGGCGCACCGTCCACCCGCCCCCGACGATCTCATTCCGCAATTTGCGCTGATCCGCGAGGCGGTGCGCGCCTTCGACCTGCCCTGCCTGGAACAGACCGGCTTCGAGGCCGACGATCTCATCGCGACCTATGTGCGACAGGCCTGCGAGCGCGGCGCCAGCGCCACCATCGTGTCCTCCGACAAGGACCTGATGCAGCTCGTCACCGATTGCGTCACCATGTACGACACCATGAAGGACCGCCGCATCGGCATATCAGAGGTGATCGAGAAGTTCGGCGTGCCGCCGAACAAGGTGGTCGAGGTGCAGGCGCTCGCGGGCGATTCCACCGACAACGTGCCAGGCGTGCCCGGCATCGGCATCAAGACCGCGGCGCAGCTGATCACCGAATATGGCGATCTCGACCAGTTGCTGTTCCGCGCGGGCGAGATCAAGCAGCCGAAGCGGCGCGAGGCGCTGCTCGAGAACGCCGAGAAGGCGCGCATCTCGCGGCAGCTCGTGCTGCTCGATGACAAGGTCGAGCTGGACGTGCCGCTGGACGACCTCGCCGTCCACGAGCCCGACGCGCGCAAGCTGGTCGCCTTCCTCAAGGCCATGGAATTCACGACGCTGACGCGGCGCGTCGCCGAATATGCGCAGATCGATCCTGCCAATGTCGATGCCGATCCCGGCTATGCCAGCGGCGCCAGCGTGTTCACGACGCTGCCGCCCTCGGACGTCGTGCCCACGCCAGGCACGGCAACCCCGGCCCAAGCCCGGCCGAACCAGCCCAACAAGTCGGCAGGCAAGGAGGACAAGGCTGCGAGCCCGAAGGGGGCGCCGATCTCGCTCGCCGCCGCACGCGAAGAGGCGCTGCGCAAGCTTCCGGTCGATCGCGGCAAATACCAGACCATCAAAACGCTGAAGGAGCTCGACGCCTTCATCGCGCGCATCCATGATGCCGGCCATGTCGCGATCGAGACGAGAGCGAATTCGATCGATCCGATGCAGGCCGATCTCTGCGGCATCGCGCTGGCGCTGGCGCCGAACGAAGCCTGCTACGTGCCGCTGGCGCACAAGCAATCCGGCGGTGGCGCCGGCCTGTTCGATGCCGGCCTCGCGCCGGACCAGGTCAAGCATGACGACGCGCTGCAAGCGCTGCGGCCGGTGCTGGAATCGGCGGGCATCCTCAAGATCGGCTTCGACCTCAAGTTCACTGCCGTGATGCTGGCGCAGCACGGCATCACCTTGCGCAACATCGACGATGCGCTCCTGATCTCCTACGTGCTCGATGCCGGCCGCGGCTCGCATGCGCTGGAGCAGCTGTCGGAGCGCTGGTTCGGTCATGCCATGCTGAAGGAAAGCGAGCTGCTCGGCAGCGGCAAGGGCAAGATCACCTTCGACCAGGTGCCGATCGACAAGGCCGCACCGCTATCGGCCGAAGGCGTCGACATCGCCTTGCGGGTCTGGCGCGTGCTGAAGCCGCGTCTCGTTTCCGAGCACATGGGTGCGGTCTACGAGACGCTGGAGCGGCCGCTGGTATCGGTGCTTGCGCGCATGGAGCGGCGCGGGATCTCGATCGACCGCCAGGTGCTGTCGCGTCTCTCCGGCGACTTCGCCCAGACCGCGGCGCGCGTCGAGGCCGAGATCCAGCAGATCGCGGGCGAGCCGGTCAATGTCGGCAGCCCCAAGCAGATCGGCGACATCCTGTTCGGCAAGATGGGATTGCCCGGCGGCACCAAGACCAAGACCGGCGCGTGGTCGACCACCGCGCAGGTGCTGGACGAGCTCGCCGAGCAGGGCCACGACTTCCCGAAGAAGATTCTGGAGTGGCGCCAGGTCTCCAAGCTGAAATCGACCTACACCGACGCGCTGCCGACCTACGTCAACCCGCAGACCCACCGCGTGCACACCACCTACGCGCTGGCTGCGACCACGACCGGGCGCCTGTCATCGAACGAGCCGAACCTGCAGAATATTCCGGTGCGCACCGAGGACGGCCGCAAGATCCGCCGCGCCTTCATCGCCACGCCCGGGCACAAGCTGGTCTCCGCCGACTATTCACAGATCGAGCTGCGACTGCTCGCCGAGATCGCCGACATTCCCGTGCTGAAGCAGGCCTTCCGCGACGGGCTCGACATTCATGCCATGACCGCATCGGAAATGTTCGGCGTTCCGATCAAGGGCATGCCGAGCGAGATCCGCCGCCGCGCGAAAGCGATCAATTTCGGCATCATCTACGGCATCTCCGCGTTCGGCCTCGCCAACCAGCTCGGCATCGCGCGCGAGGAAGCCTCCGCCTACATCAAGAAATATTTCGAACGCTTCCCCGGCATCCGCGCCTATATGGACGAGACGCGCGACTTCTGCCGCAACCACGGCTACGTCACCACGCTGTTCGGCCGCAAGTGCCACTACCCCGACATCAAGGCTTCCAACGCCTCGGTGCGCGCGTTCAACGAGCGCGCCGCGATCAACGCGCGGCTCCAGGGCACCGCCGCCGACATCATCCGCCGCGCCATGACGCGCGTCGAGGATGCGCTGGCCGAGAGGAAGCTCTCGGCACAGATGCTGCTCCAGGTGCACGACGAGTTGATCTTCGAGGTGCCGGACGACGAGGTCGAGGCCACGCTTCCCGTCGTGCAGAGGGTGATGCAGGACGCGCCGTTCCCGGCCGTGCTGCTCTCGGTGCCGCTGCATGTCGACGCACGCGCCGCGAACAATTGGGACGAGGCGCATTGATGCTGCTTTCCCCGGATGCTGCGCAGCGCGCCGCCCTTCGCGGCGTGATGCGCTGCTGATCCGGGGCCCATGCCGCGCGAACTGGATCCCGGCTCTGCGGCGCACCGTTTCACGCTGCGCCGCGTCCGGGACACGAGGCTCCGAATTGTCCTCCGAGCAATTGCGCGATGGCTCCACGATCCCGCGCATATTAGAACCTTTGCATCTCCCGCACCGGTTCACCCATGCCCCACACCTCCGCGCTGCTCGGCTTCGCCCTCGTCTGCCTCGGCCTCGTGCTCACGCCCGGACCGAACATGATCTATCTGATCTCGCGATCGATCACGCAGGGGCCCGCGGCCGGCATCGTCTCGCTCGGAGGCGTGGCGCTGGGCTTCGTATTCTACATGCTGTGCGCGGCGTTCGGCATCACGGCGCTGTTGCTCGCCATTCCGTTTGCTTATGACGCGCTGCGCTTTGCCGGCGCCGGCTACTTGCTTTGGCTCGCCTGGCAGGCGGTGAAGCCGGGCGGGCGCTCGCCGTTCCAGGTGAGGAAGCTCGCGGTCGACAGCCCGCGCAAATTGTTCGCGATGGGGTTCGTCACCAACCTGCTCAACCCGAAGATCGCGATGCTGTATCTGGCGCTGCTGCCGCAATTCATCGATCCCACAGCGGGCAGCGTGCTGACGCAGTCGGTGGTGCTGGGCGCGATCCAGATCGCGATCAGCGTCAGCGTCAACGCGATGATCGCGCTCGCGGCCGGATCGATCGCGCTGTTCCTGGCGAACCGGCCGAGCTGGATGCTGGTGCAGCGCTGGCTGATGGGCACCGTGCTGGCCGGGCTCGCGGTGCGGATGGCGGTGGAAGCGAAGAAGGTGTGAGGGCACTCTGTCATGTCCCGGCTTGACCGGGACATCCAGTACGCCGCGGCCCCTCGACGCAATCACTGCCGCCTCTGGGATACTGGATCGCCCGATCAAGTCGGGCGATGACACCGTCCGATCAATCCAGCGTCGCCTCCATGCCGCGCTTCACGCCCGGCCGGGCCATCAGGGCCTCGTACCAGCGCTGGACGTTGGGGAAGTCGGCCAGATCAACCTTGTGGCGAGGATGGCGCCAGGCCCAGCCCAGGATGGCAAAATCGGCAACCGAGAGATCGCCGGCGACGAAGTCACGCCCCTCCAGGCGGCGGTCGAGCACGCCGTAGAGCCGGCGCGTCTCGGCCATGAAGCGCTTCAAGCCGTAGGCCCGGTCCTGCTCGTTCTCGAGCGCGATGAAATGGTGCACCTGGCCGGGCATCGGCCCGAAGCCGCCCATCTGCCACATCAGCCATTCGTAGACCGGGATGCGCTGGATAAGCGATTTCGGCAGGAATTTGCCGGTCTTTTCACCGAGATAGAGCAGGATCGCACCGGATTCGAAGATGCTGACGGGCTTGCCCTCTGGCCCCTCGGGGTCGACGATCGCGGGGATCTTGTTGTTTGGGGAGAGCTTGAGGAACTCGGGCGCCATCTGCTCGCCCTTGGTGATGTTCACCGGGATCACCTTGTAGGGCAGCCTCATCTCCTCCAGCGCGACCGAAATCTTGCGGCCGTTCGGCGTGTTCCAGGTGTAGAGCTCGATGGTCATTCCGTGTCCTTCCCAAGAGGCTTGCCCCCTGAACTACTCCAGAAGGTTGCACCCTCACAACCGGCGGACCGGGATGGCCGATCCCTGTTGACGGGAGACGCCCCCTCTGGAATGTCGCGCCGGTCGCGGATAAATTCCGCCTCCTCCAAAAACGCTGTTCGAGGGACCGCCGTGTCGAAATCCGCCTCCCGCGCCCGCCTGTTCGAAATCATCCGCCGGCGCTCATTCGGCCGCGGCGAGGTGACGCTCGCGTCGGGCCGCAAGAGCGATTTCTACTTCAACCTCAAGCCGACCATGCTCGACCCCGAGGGAGCGACGCTGCTCGCCGAGCTGACTTACGAGGCGCTGAAGGACGACCAGCTCGATTTCATCGGCGGGCTCGAGATGGGCGCGGTGCCGCTCGCCGGCGCGCTGGCGCAGATCTCCTGGATCAAGGGCCATCCGATCGCGGCCTTCTTCGTCCGCAAGAAACCGAAGGAGCACGGCGCCAAGCTCGCGATCGAGGGCCTGCCCAAGGGCGAGACCTTGGCCGGCAAGCGCGTCGTGATCGTCGAGGACGTCACCACGACCGGCGGCTCGGCGATGAAGGCGGTGGAATCGGTGCGCGAGGCCGGCGCCAATGTCGTGCTGGTGCTGACCATGGTCGACCGCGAAGAGGGCGCCACCGACACGTTCGGTGCGGCCGGCCTGCCGTTCCGCTCGCTGTACAAGGCATCGGAATTTTTGAAGGGGTGAAGTGGCGGAAATTTCTCCGCCGTCATGTGTGCCCCGGAAGCCACCATCCGTCCAAGGCTGGGCCCGGCCTTAAAGAGGCCACCGCCTCGTCTTGAAACCGCCCCCGCTCAACTGCTCATTTACCATCCCGCTTTATGGTGAATCGTGTGCTGAGACCTCTCGGTCCCAGCCGGTTCAGTAGCGTCGGGTGGAGTAAGCATTGCGTACAGTCATGTCCCATGCGCGCCGGCGGCGTCGCGCGATGCTTGTGGCCGCCACGCTGGCAGCGCCGCTGCTCGCAACTCCGGCTCCGGTTTCGGCCGAAGGCCTGTTCGATTTCCTCTTCGGCGGAATGCAGCAGCAGCGGCCGCAGCGCGAGGTGCCGCAGCAGGCGAACTCCTACGTAGATCCTTTCAGCAGCCAGCAGAATGCCTCGCCGCAATATGTGCCGCCGACCCGCTCGGCCGCGGCCGGCGGCTCGGGACCTGCCTTCTGCGTGCGCAGCTGCGACGGCAAATATTTCCCGCTGATGCGCGGCCTCGTCTCGCCCGCGCAGATGTGTCAGGCATTCTGTCCTGCCACCGCGACCAAGGTCTACTTCGGCTCGTCGATCGACGGCGCCTCTTCCCAGACCGGCGAGCGTTACGCCGAAAGCGAGAATGCGTTCGCCTATCGCAAGGCGCTGCGCGCCGACTGCACCTGCAACGGCCGTGAGCCAGTCGGCCTCGCCCCGGTCGATCTTGCCCTGGATTCCTCGCTGAAAGCCGGTGACGTGATCGCCACCACCGACGGCCTCGTCGCCTATACCGGCATCCGCGTCGGCAACGACCAGGCTGCGGAATTCACCCCGGTCGCCTCCTACCCCGGCCTCACTGCCCAGGTCCGCGCGCGGCTCGGCGAGATGAAGGTGGCGCCGGTGCGGGCAGAGACGGTGTCGGCGGATGCGCCGGCGTCAAACGAGATCGTGCGCGAGGCACTGCCGGATGTGACGGTGCCGAAAACGACCGCAAAGCCGGCGAAGCGGGCGGGGTTGGATTAAGCCTCACCTGCATCTGAGCCGTCATTGCGAGGAGCCCTTGCGACGAAGCAATCCAGAATCCCTCCGCGGAAAGATTCTGGATTGCTTCGCTACGCTCGCAATGACGAAGTTTGCGGCACTACCTCCCGATGATCACCCCGATCACGTTCGGCGCCGCCAGATATTTCTCCTCGATCGCCGCGCGCGCGGCGGCGCGGTTTTCCGGCGTCAGGAGGCCGCGCTTCTCGGCCAGGATCATCCAGCAGAAACCCCACCAGTCCGTCAGCATGCCCTGATCGCCGACGAGGTCATAGCCCTGCTCGGCCGCGAAGATGCGCGCATGCGCTTCGTCCAGCGTGTCGAGAAACAGATGATCCTCGGGCGAGAACAGATCGTCGCTGACGTCGTCGATGGTGTAGCCCCAGATCGACTGACACACCGCGTTGAACTCGCGATCGAACTGGTCATCGTCGACCCTCTGGCGCCGCGCGGCCTGATGCAGACGCGACAGCGAGCGCGCGAAATCGGCGATCCGGGTGAGGGCGAACTGGTCGAAGGCAATGGTGGACATGTAGTCCTCGCGGAGTCTGACAAACGCTAGATATTGTGTCGGCTAGATGCCGAATCACAATGATATATCAAAGACTTGCTAAAGTGTTCTTAATTTGTTCCAAGTGTATGCGGAATCGAAAGGGGCCGCCCGAGGCGACCCCTTGCCGGTTGCA
Organism: Bradyrhizobium sp. CCBAU 11357; assembly: GCF_028128865.1. Taxonomy (NCBI): domain Bacteria; kingdom Pseudomonadati; phylum Pseudomonadota; class Alphaproteobacteria; order Hyphomicrobiales; family Nitrobacteraceae; genus Bradyrhizobium; species Bradyrhizobium sp. CCBAU 11357. The sequence continues at coordinate 87,490 of NZ_LBJW01000104.1, forward strand.
ATCTTGTTCGGGATGAAATCCAGCCCCGGCAAGCGTACGTTAAAACCGACAACGGGCTTTGCGCGATTCCGGAAAAATACCGATCGTACTACTGTCCTAATTCGGCCGGCGCCTCAATAGCAACGCGACGCCGCAATGGCGTGGACACGGCGGTCGCCGAGGAGATGGGCGACAAAGCCGTTCTTCGGAAAGATCCTGGCGAAGGCAGCGTCGCGGATGCTGAGGCCGCCGGCATAGGCGCCGAACGCAGGCATGACCGCGCGCAACCCGTCGCTGGCGAAGCAGCGGCGCTCCATCGGGCGGCCGCGCGCCGAGACACGCGCCTTCGGATGCAGATGGCCGGCGATCTCGCCGCATGCGCCGGTCGGCTCGTGGCGGAAGGTGATCGGGCCGATCGCCACTTCATCCGCGATAGTGCCGCCGAGATCGCGCGGCAGCATGGGATCATGATTGCCCGAGATCCAGATCCAGTCGCGGCCGGTCTGGAGTGCGGCCACCGCGTCGCGGTCCTCGGCCGACAAGCGCTCATGCGCGCTGCGGTCGTGAAAACTGTCGCCGAGCGCGATGACTACTCGCGGATCATGGCGGGAGATGACAGCAGCGAGCCGGCCAAGCGTCGCGATGGTATCGTAAGGCGGCAGCAGCACGCCACGCGTGGCGAAGCTCGAACCCTTCTCCAGATGCAGGTCGGAGACGACGAGCAGGCGCTGCTCGTCCCAGAACAGCGCCCCGGAGAGATCGGCCGCGAAGGTCACATCGCTGATCGTGACTCTGGAAACGCGCATGTCCTCGACATCTCCCGAAACTAGCGCGCCTGCCGTCACGTCTTACCCGCTTCTATCCATCGCCTCTTTGACGAGCTCGTCGGCGGCTTCCGCCAAAAGCTCGTCTGCAGCTTCGCCATAAACTGACTCGCGGCCGATTTCCAGCATCACGGGCACGGCGAGCGGGGAGACGCGATCGAGTTCCCGGTGCGTGATACGGCCCTGGATGCGCATCAGCATGTCGCTGAGGCGGCGCAAATCGAGCAGGCCGGTGGCGGCATCGGCGCGCGCGGCGCGGAGCAGGACGTGATCGGCCTGGTGCTTGCGCAGCACGTCGTAGACGAGATCGGTCGAGAACAGCACCTGGCGCCGGCTCTTCTCTTCGCCGGTGTGGCGCCGCGCGATCAGGCCGGAGATGATCGCGCAATTGCGGAAGGTGCGCTTCATCAGCGCGGATTCGGCGAGCCAGGCTTCGAGATCATCGCCGAGCATGTCAGGGTCGAACAGCGCGTTGAGGTCGATCCGGCCCTGACGGATCATGAAGGAGAGATCGCCGAGCCCCCAGATCGCCACGGCATATTCATTGGCAACGAAGCCGAGCGGCCGCGCGCGGACGCGCTCCAGCCGCCGCGTCAGCAGCATGCCGAGGGTCTGATGCGCGAGACGTCCCTCGAAGGGATAGCAGACGAGATAATGCTTGTTGGCACGCGGAAAGCTCTCGACCAGCAGTTCGCGGACCGCCGGCACTCTGCTGACATCCTTCTGCAGCGACAGCCAGTCGCGCACCTGCTCCGGCAAGCCGCCCCAGGCGCGCCCGTCGTCGAGAAGGCGGCGCACGCGCTCGGCGAGATAGGTCGAGAGCGGAAACTTGCCGCCCATGTAGGACGGCACCTTGGGGTCCTTGTCGTGCGCGCGCGAGACATAGACCTGATCCTCGACCAGGGTCTCGTAGCGCGCCACCTCGCCCGAGAACACGAAGGTGTCGCCGGGCGAGAGGCCCTCGATGAAGGCTTCCTCGATCTCGCCGAGCAGCCGGCCGCCGCGCGCGATCACGCCCGTGGATCCTGTCCCGCCGCCGCGCGAGCGCACCAGCCGCACCTTCAGCATGTCGTCCTCGACGATGGTGCCGACATTCATGCGGTAGCTCTGCCGCACTTTTGGATTGGCGACGCGCCAGCGTCCCTCCTTGTCCTGCTTGATGCGGGCGAAGCGCTCATAGGTCTTCAGCGCGTAGCCGCCAGAGGCGACGAAATCGACGACATCGTCGAAATCATGCCGCGACAGGCTCGCGTAGGGCGCGGCGGTGCGGACCTCGCCATAGAGCTCGTCGCTGAAAAACGGCTCGCCGCAGGCGCAGCCGAGCACATGCTGGGCCAGCACGTCGAGGGCGCCGGTGCGCAAGGGCGGCGTGTCCTGCGCATTCTCGGCGATGGCGTCGATCGCGACGCGGCACTCCAGCACTTCGAAACGGTTGGCCGGCACCAGCACCGCGCGCGAAGCTTCGTCGAGGCGATGGTTGGCGCGGCCGATGCGCTGCATCAGGCGCGAGGAGCCTTTTGGCGCGCCGATATTGACGACGAGATCGACGTCGCCCCAGTCGACGCCGAGATCGAGCGAGGAGGTGCAGACCACGCCACGCAGCCGGCCCGCCGACATGGCGTCCTCGACCTTGCGGCGCTGGGCGACGTCGAGCGAGCCGTGATGCAGGGCGATGGCAAGACCGTCATCGTTCATGCTCCAGAGATTCTGGAACAGCATCTCGGCTTGGCTGCGGGTGTTGACGAAGACCAGCGTGGTCTTGTTGGCCTTGATCAGCTCGTAGATTTCGGGAAGCGCGTGGCGCGCGCTGTGGCCGGCCCAGGGCAGCCGCTCGCGCGTATCGAGCATCTCGACCACGGGCGGCGCGGCGCCGCCGGCGAGGACGATGTCGGCTGCGCGCTCCTTGCCCTCGGGCTGCGGCACCAGGAAGCGCGCGAGCTGCTCCGGCTCGGCCACGGTTGCCGACAGGCCGATCGCGCGCATTTGCGGGGCGAGGCGCCACAATCGCGCGAGGCCGAGCGAGAGCAGATCGCCGCGCTTGGACGTCACCAGCGCGTGCAGCTCATCGAGCACGACGCGCTTCAGGGAGGAGAACAGAAACGGCGCGTCGTCGGAGGAGAGCAGCAGCGCGAGCTGCTCAGGGGTCGTCAGCAACACATCAGGCGGATAGCGCCGCTGCCGCTGACGGCGCGAGACCGGCGTATCGCCGGTGCGGGTCTCGACCTTGATCGGCAGGCCCATCTCGGCGACGGGACGCTCGAGGTTGCGCGCGATGTCGACGGCGAGCGCCTTGAGTGGCGAGATATAGAGGGTATGCAGGCCGCCGCTGCGCTGCACGCTGCGGCCGGTGGAGACGAGGCTCTTCTTCGCGCCCGCGTCTCGCGTCACCGGCTGCGCCGACAGCTCCACCAGCGTCGGCAGAAATCCGGCCAGCGTCTTGCCGGCACCGGTCGGTGCGATCAGCAGGGCCGAGCGGTCCTCGCGCGCCTTCTCCAGCAGTGCCAATTGATGCGCGCGCGGCGACCAGCCGCGGGCTGCGAACCAGGCCTGGAAGCGATCCGGCAGCAGCGCGGCCGGCTCGGCCGATGTTTGGAGGATACGGGGCGGCACGGCATGACAGGTAAGCCGTAGGGATGGCTTCGTCGAGGGGGGCCGCCCTCCCCGCCTGCACGAGGAGGGCCCGAGGTCTCACGCCCCGGCCGGCACCTGATCGAGAAATCCGGTCACGCTCCTGATCCGGCCGTCCTTCAGCACGGCGAAATCCGTGCCCTTGATCGGGCTATCGACGCCGTCAGGACCAAGTCCCCACGAGAAGCGGATGTGGTCGCCGTAGCCATTGGGCTCGCCGATCAGCTTGAATTTGAAATCGGGAAAGCGCTGCTGCACGCCTGATATCAGCGCCTCGATGCCGTCATGGCCGTCGCCCTTCATCACGGGATCGACATAGCTCGCATCCGTCGTCCAGCTTTCGCTCAGCAGCTCGCGGCGGCGGCCAGCGGTGCGCTCGTTCCAGAGCTCGATGTAGCGGCGGGCGATGGCGGCGTGGTCAGTCATGGTGCTCTCCTTCGATGGCGCCGTGTTGTCCGGCTGACCGTGACTATCGAAGGTTCACGCGCGTTGATCGATTACCTCGGAGGTCATCAACGCGCGTGAAGTTTTCCCAAAAATTACTTCGCTGCCGTCACCATGATCTCGACGGTGTATTGCGGGGCCGCCAGCTTGGCTTCGACGGTGGCGCGCGCAGGCGTATTGCCGGGCGAGACCCAGGCGTCCCACACCGCGTTCATCTCGCCGAAGGTCTTCATGTCGGTGATGTAGATCGTGGCCGAGAGCAGCTTCGACTTGTCGGTGCCGGCCTTGGCGAGGTGGCCGTCGATCGTCTTCAGAATGTCCTGGGTCTGCTTGGTCACGCTTTCGCCGGCCGCGTTGTTGGCGACAACGCCGGCGAGATAGACGGTGTTGCCGTGCACGACGACCTGGCTCATGCGCGGGCCGGTTTCAAAACGCTGAATGCTCATTGGGGATCTCCTGACTGGAATGGCGGCCCTGTCTAGCCCAGCGATTTGCACTGTGCCAGCCCCGGTACGCATGCGTTGCCTGCCACGCATGCGTTGGCCTGCAATGCATGCGCCGTTCACGGAAACCGACTGAAGAAGGTCCAGATCGTTTCGGCACCGTCGATGTCGCCATTTTGCGATCCGAGCAGGCTCCTGGCCACCTTCGGGAAGCGGGCATCCGGAGCGAAGCCTGGCATGCGGTGGCCGCCATGGTTGATGCGATAGAGCACGACGTCGTGCCCCGCCGGACAGCGCGAGCCGATCCGCGTCACTGTGGACTGGTCTGCCGGCGCCGTATCGGGCATGTCGGACATCCCGGCGTCGTCGGTCTCGCAGCCATTCAGCCTGCGCCAGAACGCCAGCGTTTCGTCCGTCGACCAGAATCCGTCTGCGGCAAAATAGCTCGATCCGCGCCCGCCTTCATAAGGGACCAGCGGGTCGGCGGTCCCGTTCATGAGCAGCATCGGCAGCGGCCGCGACGGATGACAGGTGACGGCAGCTTCATCGGTGAGATTCATGATCACACTCGCAGCTGCCGCAAACAGATCGGCACGCGCGCAGGCCAAGGTCATCGCCATGGCGCCGCCATTGGAGACGCCGGCGACGAAGACGCGCTTTGCATCGGCCGTGCCGTCGGCCACCAGCTTCTCGACGAGCTTTGCGATGAAGGCGACGTCATCGGTGCCCGCCGGTGGTCCGCGCAGGGCAGGCCCCGCCTTCGTGCGCGCGTCCGCCCATGCGTTGTTGAGCCCGTCCGGAAACACCACGGCCAGGCCCTCGCGCCTGGCAACCTGCGGCCAGGCCGTCCGCGTCACCATGTCGGCACCGCGCTGGGTCTTGCCGTGCAGCACGACAACGAGCGGTGCGGGCCGCTTGGCCGGCAGCTGCGCGGTGTAGGAGCGCTTCACCCCGTTGACGTCGACAGCATCGGCCCATGCAGGAGTGAAGCAGCAGATCACCGCCAACCAGAACATGGCAACGTGCAAGGCGGGTCGTATCATCCAGGCCATGATCGGCATCATCAATGGCGTCTAACCGGTCCGACGCACGTAACGAAATCTCGCCGCGACCTTCGACCGCATGTATATACCGCCTGATGGCACAAATACTCTGTAGCAATCGAGCGAACTGAGATAAAGTGCAATCAATAGTTGAGACATGATTTTCACGACGGGGGGCTGAATTGCGCCACCTGGAAAACTACCTCGCCCCTTCGGAGATACTTCGTCTTTTTGAAGAAAAATTTGGGACTGGCGTCTGGCGCTGCGATGCTGAAGGCCGGATGCAGTGGTCGCGTGGCTTCTACGGCCTGCTAGGCCTCGATCCCGGTGCCGTCGCACCCAGCTATGCGGAAATCGAGAGACGAATTCATCCGGAGGATCGCCGTTCGCAGCGCGATTCAAGCGAATTCGCGTTCGAGCGATCTTTGCTCGACGGCGAGTTTCGCATCATCCGGCCGAATCGTGCACTGCGCTGGCTCCGTATCCAGTCCGAGACTTTCTTGAGCTCCGCTGGCGAGCCGGAATGCGTGGTCGGCCTCGCCATGGACATCACCGAGCAACGCAGATCGTTGCAGCCTCTCAAGACAGATGCAGGTCGCTACGCGGCGCTAAGGCAAGTTGCAGGCGGACTGCTGTGGGTCGGCAGCCAGGACGGCCGGATTACCTCGCTATTGAACGCGGAGAACAGGCCGGACGCGCACCGGTTCTTCGGCAAAGGCTGGCTCGATCTGCTTCCCGAAGAGGAGCGAGAAACCGCCTTGCGGATCTGGGCGGCGGCCGCCGAAACCGGACAGCCCTACGATGTCGAGCATCGACTGCGCCAGTCCGACGGCTCCTACCGCTGGTACCATTGCAGGGCTGTGCCGGTCCCGGACGCGGATGGCAGTATTCGGGAGTGGTTGGGAATCTCCACGGATGTGCACGAGGAGCGGCTCTCGGCGCAACAGGTCTCGACCTCGGGTTTGACGGGTGCGCAATTGCGCGCCGCCCGCGGCATGCTGAACTGGTCGGTGAAACAGCTCGCCGCACGAACCGGGATTTCGGCTGCCGTGATTCGCCGCCTTGAGGAGCAGAATGGACTCCTGCGCCTGCCCGACGAGACATTGGCAGCTCTTTGCGCCGCGCTCTCGTCTGCGGGCATCGAGTTCATTTTTGGAGCCGGAAAACCGGGTGTGAGGCCAAGATAATCGTCAAGCAGCCAATCGCGACCGCTATCGATTTTTGCGGAGAGTCGAGGTGAGATCGAGCCGCCTCTCACAAGTTTTGATGTTGCCGCAGCGCTCTGCTGATTAGAGACAAAAAATCGTGACAAGGCGTGGCCGTACGTTCCGGGAAGTCCCAAGCGGCGCTCAATTTTTGCGGGTTGAGCGACCTCGCGAACAAATTTTTCTTAATGTCGCAATAAGCATTTTTGGTCACCTTGAGCGCACACGTGAAAGTCAGAGTCGGAGGGATGTTAAAACTGGCGGTAGTAGCGGGGTAACCGGCGCTGCATTGTCGTCAGGATTGCTCAAGCGGGGCGCATCGACCTGTCCGGGAACATTGCCAGCCGGGGTGCCCAAATGCTGCCGCCACCAGAACAATGGGTATCGCACGATCTGATCATGTCAGGCGTCGTCCACGCAGCGATATTCATCCGTCGGCCAAAGCGGCCATAGCTGCGGAGTATTTGCCAATGTCTTCCTTTTTCAATTTTCGTATCGGTGGCCGATTGATCGCAGGATTTGCTGCAGTCTGCGCCATCATCGCGCTTTCCGTCGCGTACACGATGTTCGAGGTCGCTCGCATTTCAACGACGGTCGATCGCATGACGAACCTGCGCACGCCAGTCGCGTTGGCGAGCACCGAGTTGATCGGCAATCTCTATTCCACGCTCGCCGCCTTGCGCGGCTATTTGCTGAGTGGGCAACCACAAGGCAAGCTCGATCGCGCGTCGATGTGGAAGGAGATGGATAGGACAGCAGCCGCATTCGACGAGCAGGCGGCGCAGTTCACCAATCCCGAGAACAGGCAGAAGTGGGAGCAAGCCAAGCTTTTGCTCGAGGAATTTCGTGCGGCGCAGAACAAGGCCGAAGCGATCGCTTTCACTCCTGATGCCTACCCCGCGACCAAGCTCATGGTCAGCGAGGCCGGCCCGCGCGCAGACGTGATCTTCTCCGAGATCACGAGGATGATCGATCAGGAGGAGGCACAGGAAGCCACGCCGGACCGGAAGAAATTGCTCAAGGCGATGGCGGATACGCGGGGCAATTTTGCTGCTGCCACCGCCCAGATCCGGATGTATCTGCTCTCGGGCGAAGGGACCGACAAGGAAAAATTCGTCAGGCCTTGGGAGGCGTTCGAGAAAGGCTATGCCGGCGTCAACACGCGAAAGGACATGCTCATTGCCTCGCAACAGGTCTCCTTCGATAAGATCGCGAAGGCGAAAAGCGAGCTCGCGCTTCTCTATGAAAGGATCTTCGCGCTTCGCGAGTCCCCGGACTGGAATGCGCCGGTTCATCTGCTATTGACCGAAGCCGCGCCGCGCGCCGCAGGGATTCTCGATCTGCTCGACGGGCCCAAGGGCGTCGACGGCACCCGCTCGGGAGGCATCAAATCCAATCAGAAGCGGATGCTCGTCGAGGAGACGCGGACCGTGCAGGAGAGCATCTCCCTGTTGAAGCTGGTGCTGTGGACTCTGCTGGCCACGGGAGTCGGCCTCGGCGGCACAATCGCGCTGTTCACGTCCCGCTCGATCGCAACGCCGATCCGTGGGATGACCCTTGCCATGGGCAAGCTTGCCGGCGGCGATATCTCCACGACCGTTCCCTGCGCGGGCCGCACCGACGAGGTCGGCGAGATGGCCAATGCGGTCCAGGTGTTCAAGGACAACATGATCGAGGCCGATCGTCTACGTGCCGAGCAGGCTCAAATGGAGGCTCGCGCGGTTGCTCAACGCAAGGCCGACATGTACAGGCTCGCGGGTCAGTTCGAGGACGCTGTCGGCGACATCGTGAAGACGCTGTCGTCCTCATCGACCGAGCTTGAAGCCGCGGCCCGGACGCTGAGCAAGACCGCGGAGAACACCCAGGAACTCTCGAGCATCGTCTCTGCCGCCTCCGAGGAAGCGTCGACCAATGTTCAATCGGTTGCCTCCGCCACTGAAGAGATGAGCTCGTCGGTAAGCGAAATCAGCCGCCAGGTGCAGGACGCCGCCAGAATTGCCGGGGCGGCGGTGGAGCAGGCGCAGAGGACCAATGATCGGGTCAACAGGTTGTCACAGGCGGCCACTCGCATCGGCGACGTCGTCGAACTCATCAACACGATCGCGGGGCAGACCAATCTGCTCGCTCTCAACGCCACGATCGAAGCGGCGCGAGCCGGCGAAGCGGGGCGCGGCTTTGCTGTGGTTGCATCCGAGGTCAAGGCGCTGGCCGAACAGACGGCGAAGGCGACCGGAGAGATTGGTCATCAGATCGCCGACATTCAAGCCGCCACCCAGGAGTCGGTGGTCGCGATCAAGGAAATCAGCGGAACAATCGGCAGGATCTCGGAGATCTCTTCAGCGATCGCATCGGCAGTCGAAGAGCAGGGAGCTGCCACGCAGGAGATTGCCCGCAACATCCAGCAGGCGGCGCAAGGCACTGACCAGGTCGCGGCCAACATCAGCGATGTGAAGCACGGGGCAGCGGAGACCGGTTCGGCCTCGACGCAGGTGCTTGCCTCGGCGCAAATGCTGTCGAAGGACAGCACGCGCTTGCACTCCGAGGTCGAGCAGTTCCTGACCACCGTGCGCGCGGCCTGACCCGGAGACAGGTCTCCGCCGTGACCAGCAATGTCTCGGGAGCGGTCCGCAACCTTGTCCGAAATCTCGATGACAGGCCGGACGAGGCCGAGCGACTTCGAGCCCACACGGCCGAGCTGAACGAGCTGTTGTGTCTGCGGCTCGATCAGCTCTCGCTGACCGAACGCCTGTCGCAGGAGATGCTTCGCCGCGGCTGAAGCCGGTGCGCGGCCGTGCACCGGCCAGCCTCGTCAATCACCCGACCGCCTTGGCGGCGGCACGGCCTGCATTGCGGCCCGAGAACAGGCAGCCGCCCAGGAAAGTCCCCTCCAGCGATCGATAGCCATGGACGCCGCCGCCACCAAAGCCGGCGGCCTCGCCGACGGCGTAGAGGCCTGGGATGACGCGGCCCTCGTCGCCGAACACACGGGAGTCGAGATCGGTCTCGAAGCCGCCCAACGTCTTGCGGGTGAGGATGTTGAGCTTCACGGCGATCAGCGGCCCATGCGCGGGATCGAGGATGCGGTGCGGGGAAGCGGTGCGGATCAGCTTGTCGCCGATATAGCGGCGCGCATTGTGGATGTTCATGACCTGCGCGTCCTTGACGTAGGGATTGGCGATCTCGCGGTCGCGCGCCTCGATCTGCATCCTGATGTGCTCGAGCTTGAGGAGATCGCTGCCGGCGAGCTTGTTCATGGCCGCAACGAGCTCATCGAGCTTGTCGCGGACAATGAAGTCGACACCATGGCTCTTGAACGCCTCCACCGGCGCCGGCGCTCCCTTGTTGGTGGCGCGCCGAAGTGTCATACGCCAGCTCTTGCCGGTCAGATCGGGGTTCTGCTCCGAGCCCGACAGCGCAAACTCCTTCTTGATGATGCTCTGGGTCAGGATGAACCAGGAATAATCGTAGCCGGTCGACATGATGTATTTGAGCTGGCCGAGCGTGTCGGAGCCCGGGAACAGCGGCGCCGGCAGCCGCGTGCCTGTTGCGTCGAACCACATCGAGGAGGGACCGGGCAGGATGCGGATGCCGTGGCGCGGCCAGATCGGGTTCCAGTTCTGGATGCCCTCGACGTAATGCCACATGCGGTCGCGGTTGATCAGCCGCGCGCCGGCCTCTTCCGTAATGCCGATCATGCGGCCGTCGACATGCTCGGGCACGCCGGAGATCATGAATTTCGGGGGCTCGCCGAGCCGCTCCGGCCAGTTCTGCCGCACCAGCTCGTGGTTGCCGCCGATGCCGCCGGAGGCAACGATCACGGCCTGCGCCTTCAGCGCGAAGTCGCCGACCACGTTGCGCGAGGAGCTCTTGCCGCGCTCTGCATTATCAGGCGCAAGAACGACACCGCTGACGCCGTCCACCGTGCCATTGGTGATGGAGAGCGCATCGACGCGATGGCGGAATCTGAAGATCAATCGGCCAGACTTCATCGCCTCGCGCGCGCGGCGCTCGAACGGCTCGACGATCCCCGGGCCGGTGCCCCAGGTGACGTGGAAGCGCGGCACCGAATTGCCGTGTCCCATCGCGTCATAGCCGCCGCGCTCGGCCCAGCCGACCACGGGGAAGAAGCGATGGCCCATCGCACGCAGCCAGCCGCGCTTCTCGCCGGCCGCGAAGGCCACATAGGCTTCAGCCCATTGGCGCGGCCAGAAATCCTCGTCGCGGTCGAAGCCGGCGGCGCCGAGCCAGTCCTGCATGGCGAGTTCGTAGGAGTCCTTGATGCCGAGCCGGCGCTGCTCCGGCGAATCGACCAGGAACAATCCGCCGAACGACCAGAACGCCTGGCCGCCGAGCGACTGCTCGCCTTCCTGATCGACAACCATCACGCGCTTGCCCGCATCGGCGATCTCGGTGGCGGCAACGAGCCCCGACAGTCCCGCGCCGACGACGATGACGTCGGTTTCCTCAGCCATGCGCTTCCCCCTCCATGAGTTCCTCCCTGTAATTGCCCGGATTGAAGCCAGCGGTTGCAACTGAGATCAAGGGTAGGGCGCGTAAGACCTCGTTAACTTGTTCCACTTTGGGATGGAGACCGGCCGGGTGCAGCGCGGACGCAACACTGGATTTGAATTTGTTTTGGGCCAGCAGGCCTGCCTAGACAAAACCTTGGTTACGACAGACGCTAGCCGTGCATCACCACCGGACACGCAGATTCGAATTCGACTGGGGCGGGGGACAATGAAGTTTCTGACGGGGTTGCTTGCGGCGGTTCTCTTGATCGCGGGCATGGGGGCTTCTCACGCGGTGGTTCGGATCGCGGATGACCGCGGCGGCCGGATTGGAACCTACGTCGACAAATACCAGGACCTCAGGCAATCGGGCGAGACGGTCATCATCGACGGCCTCTGCGCCTCGGCCTGCACCATCGTCCTCGGCGCCATCCCGCACGACCGGATCTGCGTGACCTCGCACGCGACGCTGGGCTTCCACGCCGCCTGGGATTTCGGTGCCAACGGCCGCGCCGTCACCAATCCCGAAGCAACCCAGATGCTCTATGCGATGTATCCCTCGCAGGTGAGGCGCTGGATCGGCCAGCGGGGCGGCCTGACCCCGCGGATGCTGTTCCTGAGGGGCAAGCAGCTCGAGGCCATGTACAAGCCCTGCTACCTGGACGCGCAGGCCTCGACGAGCAGGCCGTCGCGGCGGTCGCTCCCGCAAGCGGAGCCACTCGAATCCGCTCGGGGCCAGCTGCTTCACTGACGTCCGTAGCCTGACCGCGTCCTGTGGCGCTGACGGCGGCGTCTTGCCTGCTGGCGGCGTCTTGCCTGCTGGCGGCGTCTTGCCTGCTGGCGGCGTTCTTGCCTGCTGGCGGCGCCTTGCCCGCAGGCGGCGCAAAGCCTATCTGAAAGCCAGGAACCGGGGCCTTCGTCCCGATCGTTGTCATGGCTCAACCGCTGCACCCATCACATCGGCTATCGGACAATTCGCCCACTGCCGGGCGGATGCCATCCGTGCTGCTGTGGGCTGGCGCGACAATCGGCGGTCTCGCCGTGATCGGCGCGCTGGCGCTCTGGTTCCATTATGGCAGCCAGGTGTTCTTCGAAATGATCAGGACCGGCTTCGCCGCCTGCTTCTGACCTGCGACAGGAAGTTTTCCGCCCATGAGCTCCGCCACCCGCCCGCTGGTGATCGCGACCGCCTTCGCCGCAAGCCTCGTCGTCGGGCTCCTGATCATGTTCTGGGCCATGGGCGGGGTCAGCAAGGTGGCACAGCCGGCCGCGATCGGCGGCTCGTTCCAGCTGACCGACCAGAACGGCAAGGCGGTCACCGACAAGAGCCTGAAGGGCAAGCCGACCCTGATCTTCTTTGGCTACACCCATTGCCCCGACGTCTGCCCGACCTCGCTGTTCGAGATCTCGGAAGTGCTGCGCGCGCTCGGCAAGGACGCCGACAAGGTCAATGCCATCTTCATCTCGGTCGATCCCGAGCGCGACACGCCGGCAACGATGAAGGATTACCTGTCGAGCTTCGATCCGCACCTCCAGGGCCTGTCCGGCGACCCCGCCGAGACCGCCAAGGTGATCACCTCCTACCGGGTCTATGCCAAGAAGGTCCCGACCAAGGACGGCGATTACACCATGGACCACACCGCGCTGATCTACCTGATGGACCGCGACGGCAGGTTCGTCTCGCCGTTCAATTTGAAGCGGACGCCGGAAGAGGCGGCGGTTGATTTGAAGCGCTATCTCTGAACCTCACCCTGGCCACAATCGGCGCTCGCGTTCCCGGACGGATGGTCTATAAGGCCCTCTGATCCCGACGAAATTCATTCCTTCGGCCGATGGCTCCATCGCAACAGGCGAAATCGTTCAAATCTGTCCGTGGCTTGCTAACAGGGGTGGCGGCCGGCCTTTGCCTGCTCGGCGGCCTCACCGAGGCGAGCGCGCAAGCCCCCGCCAAGCGACCGCCCGCGGCACCTCAGGCCACGCCGCAAACCGCGCCCCAAGCCGCACCACAAGCCGCCCCGCAGGCCGTGCCCGGGTTCTGGGACCCGCGCCGGCGGCCGGAGCGGCCGGACTTGTCGCGCCTGACCGTGATCCGCTTCCTGACCGAGACCGACTATCCGCCGTTCAACTTTACCGGCGCCGACGGCAATCCGGCCGGCTTCAACGTCGACTTTGCCCGCGCGCTCTGCGAGGAGATCAAGGTCACCTGCACGGTGCAGATGCGGCGTTTCGAGACGTTGGTGGATGCGCTCACCTCGAACCGGGGCGATGCCATCATCGCCTCCATGGCGGTGAGCCCGCAGCTGCGCGCGCGCGTCGACTTCACCGATCCCTATTACCGCGTGCCGGCGCGCTTCGCCTCGCGCAAGGATGCGGTGATGCCGGAGATCCGCCCCGAATATCTCGAAGGCAAGAAGGTCGGCGTCATCGCCGGCTCCGCGCACGAGGCGTATCTGAAGGCGATGTTCACCGACGCCGAGCTTCGTGCCTATTCCAGTGACGATGCGATGCGCGCAGCTTTGCGCAAGGGCGAGGTCGACTTCATTTTCGGCGACGCCATCTCGCTGGCGTTCTGGATCAACGGCACGGATTCGGCCGATTGCTGCGCCTTCTCCGGCGGTCCCTTCGTCGAAAGCCGCTTCTTCGGCGAGGGCATCGGCATCGCCGTGCGCAAGGGCAACGACGTGCTGCGCCAGGCCCTGAACTGGGCGATGTTCCGGATCTGGGAAAAAGGCCGCTATACCGATCTCTGGCTGCGCTATTTCTCGGTCAGTCCGTTCTGAGCTTCGCCCCCGCCTGCGGCAGGGGATGCGCTTCTCTCGCCATTCACCACGCCTGAAATTCCCGGTCCCGCCCGCCAGCGAATTCCGCTATTGAGGGACGCGGCAATCGTTCCGTCCTTTTCCCGCGAGCATTCCGCGTTCGTCGACCCGTCTCGCCGGTGCGCAGGTTCAATGCAGCTTTACCTTCCGATCGCCGATCTTCCGGTCAACGTCTTCCTGGTGCTCGCCATGGGCGCGGCGGTCGGCTTCGTCTCCGGCATGTTCGGCATCGGCGGCGGCTTCCTGATGACGCCGCTCCTGATCTTCATCGGCATCACGCCGGCGGTGGCGGTGGCCTCCGTGGCGAGCCACATCGCGGCCTCCTCCTTTTCCGGCGCCCTCTCCTATTGGCGGCGGCGCGCGATCGATCCGGCGCTGGCGAGCGTCTTGTTGTGCGGCGGCGTGACCGGCACGACGCTCGGCGTCTGGACCTTCACCCAGCTGCGCGCGCTCGGCCAGCTCGACCTGATGATCGCGCTCTCCTATGTCGTGCTGCTCACCACCGTCGGCAGCCTGATGTTCTCGGAAGGATTGCGCGCCTTGATGCGGACCCGGCGCGGCGCGCTGCCGCCGCGCCGCACCCATAACTGGATCCACGGCTTGCCGCTGAAGATGCGGTTCAAGCGCTCGAAGATCTATCTCTCTGTCATCCCCGTGGTGATCGTCGGCATCATGATCGGTTTCATCGGCGCCATCATGGGTATAGGCGGTGGCTTCATCCTGGTGCCGATCATGATCTATCTTTTGAGGGTGCCGACCTCGACGGTGATCGGGACCTCGATGGTCCTCACGCTCGTCACCATGCTGTTCGCGACCATGCTGCACGCGGCGACCAATCACCTGGTCGATGCCGTGCTGGCGCTGATCCTGATGGTCGGCGGCGTCACCGGCGCGCAGTTCGGCGCCCGTGCCGGCCAGAAGATCCGCGGCGAGCAGCTGCGGCTGCTGCTGGGCTTGCTCATCCTCTCGGTCGGTGTGCGCTTCGCGATCGAGCTGGTGATCCAGCCCTCCGATCTTTTCACCATCCGTGAGCTCGGAGTGAGCGGATGAAGCGCACACTTCTCGCCATCGTCCTTGTCCTGCTGCTCGGCGGCGCTGCGCGGGCCGAGCGGCTGATCGTGTCGGTCTCGAACCACCGCGTCACAGTGACGCCGAACTATTCCGGCGAGGAGCTGGTGCTGTTCGGCTCGGTGGAGAAGGATGCGACGACGCCGGCGGACCGCACGGCCTACGATCTCGTCGTCACCGTGATGGGCCCGCGCGCCGAGATGGTGACGCGGCGGAAGGAGCGCACCTTCGGCATCTGGATCAACACCGACTACCGGCAGTTCCTGCAGGTGCCGAGCTACCTCGCGCTATTCGCCAATCGCCCGTTCGACGCCATCACCTCGCCCGAGATCGCGCGGCGGCAGCAGATCGGGCTCAACAACGTGCTGCTGACCCAGCGGGTCAGCGGCGACTTTGCCGACGTGGTGCCGAACGATGCGTTCCGCTCGGCCTTCATTCGCCTGCGCACCCAGCGCGGGCTCTATCGCGAAGACGGAAGCGCGGTGACGTTCCTGACCCCGACGCTGTTTCGCACCGGCATTCCGCTGGCGGCGGAGGTGCCGATCGGCACCTATGAGGTCGAGATCAAGCTGTTCGCGAACGGTGCGTTCATCGGCAAGACCGAGACCGCGTTCGAGATCGTCAAGGTCGGCTTCGAGCAGTTCGTCGCCACCACGGCGCGGCAGAACGGCCTGATCTACGGCCTCGCCACGGTGGCGATGGCGCTGATGACGGGATGGATGGCCTCGATCGTGTTCAGGAAGGATTGAGGATCGTCGTCATTCCGGGGCGCGCGCAGCGCGAGCCCGGAATCCATCCATCCGCAGAGTTGGTGGCCCGATGGATTCCGGGCTCGACGCTTCGCGTCGCCCCGGAATGACAGTTCACGACTTCGCCTTCGCCGGCCGCGTCACCAGGTAGATGCCGAGCGCGACCGGAATGATGCCGAGCAGGTCGCGCGCCTCGATGTGCTCCCCGAGCACGAGGAACGCGAACAGCATGCCGAGCGGCGGCATCAGGAAATGATAGGCGCTCGCCGCGGTGGCGCCACACGTCTTCAAGAGATGAAACCAGAGCCAGGAGGCGAGGATCGAACCGCCGAGCACGAGGAAGGCGAAGGCGCCGATCAGGCCCGGCGTATAGTCGATCGCGCGGACATCGGCGAAAATGAGCGCGATCGGCGCGAGCGCAATGCCGGCGGCGAGATTCTGCACGCCATTGCCGATCCACAGGGACCCCTTCGGCGCCAGCAGCTTGAACAGAATGGTGCCGGCCACGATGGAGGCGAGCGAGGCCAGCGTGAAGACGAGGCCATGGAAGGAATCAGTGCCGACCGACAGACGGTGCCAGACGATGGCCGTGACACCGATGATGCCGAGCACGAGGCCGCTCGCCTTGCGCCAGGTCATGCCTTCGCCGAGCAGAAGCGCGGCGATCGCCGCGGTGAACACCGGATTGGCGGAGACGATCAGGCCACCGAGACCGGCCGATACCGATTGCAGGCCGGTATAGCCGAGCCCGAGATAGAGGGCGTTGTTGGCGATGCCCAGCACGGCGAAGATCGCGGCATCGCGCCACGACAAGGACCAGAGCTCGCCACGGATCAACGTAGCACTGAGGATCAAGATGCCCGCGAGCGAGAAGCGCGCGGCGAGCAGAATCAGCGGCGGGCAGTGCGTGACGCCGATCTTGCCGGCGACGAAGGCGTAGCTCCAGAGCAGGCAGAACAGGCCGATGACCAGTGGCAGCGTGTTGAAGCGGCTGCGGGGCACGGGAAGCGATGGTGCGAGCGACATGAGGGCATTCTCCTGACCCTCGATCTAGGAACGCCCCTTGTCATTTGGAAATTAAATGATTAACTCCACATCAGTGGATTTTCGAATGGAGGCGGCAATGCTCGATCTGGAGCTGCTGCGCAGCTTCGTCTCGGTGGTCGAGGCCGGCGGCTTCACCCGCGCCGGCGAACGCGTCCACCGCACGCAATCGACCGTCAGCCAGCAGATCAAGCGCCTGGAGGAGGAGGTCGGTCAGGTGCTGCTGCACCGCGACGGCAAGGACGTGCGCCCGACGGAGGCCGGCGAGCGGCTGCTCTCCTATGCGCGGCGGTTGCTGTCGCTCGCCGAGGAGGCGCGCGACGTGCTGCGCCAGCCGGGCGGCGAAGGCGCGATCCGGCTCGGCATCCCCGAGGACTTTGCGGCCTACCGCTTGGCAAAACTGCTGGGCGCGTTCTCGCGCTCGCATCCGGGGTTGCGGCTCGACGTGCGCGCCGACCAGAGCAAGCATCTCGCGCGCGATCTCGCGCGCGGCGAGCTCGACCTTGCGCTCTACAAGCGCGAGGCCGGGGCAAAGGACGCGATCGCGGTGTGGCCGGAGCGGGTGCACTGGGTCACCAGCAAGAGCCATCCGGTCGATGTCGACGTCCCCTCGGTGCCGCTGATCGGCTTTCCGCTCGGCTGCATCTATCGCGCCGGCGCCATCCACGCGCTGGAAAGCGCGGGCCGCGCCTGGCACACCGCCTACACCTCATCGAGCCTCGCCGGCATCCAGGCCGCGGTCGCCGCCGGCATGGGCTTAAGCATCCTGTCGGAGATGGCGATCCAGTCCGATCACCGCATGCTGACGGCAAGGGACGGCTTTGCGCCAATCAACAAGACCGAGGTCGCGCTGATGGCTTCGCCGGATGCGAGCCCGGCGACGCTGCGGCTTGCGGATCGTCTCGCTGAGTTTTGCGATGCGGTGCAGAGCAAGGCGGCTTGAGCTCGCCGGCCTCCGACGGTGCTCAATTTGCTGCGGACATCAATTTGTCACCGCACGCGCTTGCGTAGAACTTGCCCCCGCATTGGCGTTTGATCGCAGCGCAGCGGGCTGCGGGCGAGGCATTCTGCGGCACCGTGAAGCCGCAGCTGAGGCCGTTGGCGCCGCGACCGGTTTTGCCGGCGGCAAACGCCGCGCTGGTGGCGCTGATGCAGACGACGAGCAGGGCCGCAGTGGCGATTTCGATCAGCAGTCTCATTGTCGTCTCCTCCACACTGATGGCTGAATCTTTCGTAATCTAGCACCGAATCCGGCTTTCTCCGTGCTCCTCCGGGTTCCCAAGTCGGCCCGTTCCTTGCATAATTTTGCGCCAGCGCAGTGCACGGCCGGGCGACAGTTCCGGTCCAAGGGCAGGACGCGTAGATTGGTGAGAGTACTTCGACCTAGGAAGTGACGGCTTTGCAGGATTCATCGTTCCAGCCCAGTTTTCCGGCCCCCGGGCAGCCCATCGACGAACTCGCGCTGGCCGAGATCAAGGGCGCAATCCTGGCAAAGCTGCGGCTTGCCATCGGCAAGGACGCCGGCATGGCGACCAGGCACGATTGGTATCAGGCCGCGGCGCTCGCGCTGCGCGACCGCATCGTGCATCGCTGGCTCACGGCCGAGAAGCACAGCTACGACGCGGGCCGCAAGCGCGTCTATTATCTGTCGCTCGAATTCTTGATCGGCCGGCTCTTCACCGATGCGCTCAACAACATGGGCCTCCTGCAGATCTTCGAGGTCGCGCTCGGCGATCTCGGCGTCTCGCTGCCGGAGCTGCGCAAATGCGAGCCGGATGCGGCGCTCGGTAATGGCGGCCTCGGCCGGCTCGCCGCCTGCTTCATGGAGAGCATGGCGACGCTGTCGATCCCCGCGATTGGCTACGGCATCCGCTACGATTACGGACTGTTCCGCCAGATCATCAATCAAGGTTGGCAGCAGGAATATCCCGACGAATGGCTGAGCTTCGGCAACCCCTGGGAATTGCAGCGGCCCGAAGTGATCTACGACATCAATTTCGGCGGCGGCGTCGAGCATGTCGACGACAAGGGCCGCGACCGCGCGATCTGGCATCCTGCCGAGACCGTGCAGGCGATCGCCTATGACACGCCGATCGTCGGCTGGCGCGGCCAGCACGTCAACGCGCTGCGGCTGTGGTCGGCGCGCTCGCCCGATCCGCTCAAGTTAGATGCCTTCAACAAGGGCGATTACGTCAGCGCCAGCGCCGAGCAGGCGCGCGCGGAGGCGATCTGCAAATTTCTCTATCCGAACGACGAAAGTCCGGCGGGCCGCGAGCTGCGGCTGCGCCAGGAATATTTCTTCGTCTCCGCCTCGCTCCAGGACTTGGTGAAGCGGCATCTGTCGTCGGACGGCCAGCTGCGCAGCCTCTCGAACAAGGTCGCGGTGCAGCTCAACGACACCCATCCGAGCCTTGCCGTCACCGAGCTGATGCGCATCCTCGTCGACCTCCACAATTTCCGCTGGGACGAGGCCTGGAAGATCACGGTCGCCACCCTCTCTTACACCAACCACACGCTGCTGCCGGAGGCGCTGGAGACCTGGCCGGTCGAGCTGTTCGAGCGGCTGCTGCCGCGGCATCTGGAGATCATCTACCGCATCAACGTGCAGCATCTGGCGCTCGCCGAAGCGCGCTGCCCCGGCGACATCGACTTCCGCGCCTCGGTCTCGCTGATCGACGAGAAGAGCGGCCGCCGCGTGCGCATGGGCCAGCTCGCCTTCGTCGGCTCGCACCGCATCAACGGCGTCTCGGCGATGCATTCCGACCTGATGCGCGAGACCGTGTTCCACGATCTCAACCATCTCTATCCCGGCCGCATCACCAACAAGACCAACGGCATCACCTTCCGGCGCTGGCTGATGCTGGCGAACCCGAAGCTGACCGATTTGTTGCGCGAGACCTGCGGCGAGGCCGTGCTCGACGATCCGACCCAGCTCTCGCTGATCGAGGCGCGCGCCAGCGACGTCGAGTTCCAGAAGAAATTCCGCAGCGTCAAGCTCCACAACAAGGCCCAGCTCGCACGCCTGATCGGCGAACGGCTCGGCATCAGGGTCGACCCGAGCGCATTGTTCGACGTGCAGATCAAGCGCATCCACGAGTACAAGCGCCAGCTGCTCAACGTCATCGAGACGGTCGCGCTGTACCAGTCGATCAAGGACGATCCCAACGGCAATTGGGTGCCGCGGGTGAAGATCTTCGCCGGGAAGGCGGCGGCGAGCTATCGCTACGCCAAGCTGATCATCAAGCTGATCAACGACGTCGCCGACATCGTCAACAACGACCCCGCGATCGGCGGCAAGCTCAAGGTCGTGTTCCTGCCCGACTACAATGTCAGCCTCGCCGAGGTGATCATTCCCGCCGCCGATCTGTCCGAGCAGATCTCGACCGCCGGCATGGAAGCCTCCGGCACCGGCAACATGAAGCTGGCGCTGAACGGCGCCATCACCATCGGCACGCTCGACGGCGCCAATATCGAGATTCGCGACCATGTCGGCGCGGAGAACATCGCGATCTTCGGCATGGAGGCCGGCGACGTCATGATCCGCCGCAAGCAGGGGCTGGATGCCTCCGACGTGATCCGCAGGTCGCCAAAGCTGCAGCGTGCCATCAATGCGATCGGCGCCGGCGAGTTCTCGCCCGGCGACCCCGGCCGCTTCGAATCGATCGCGCATGCGCTGCGCTATCTCGACCATTACATGGTCAGCGCCGATTTCGATTCCTATTACGAGGCGCAGCGCGCGGTCGATGCGCGCTGGCAGGTGACGCCGGCCTGGACGCGCGCCTCGATCCTCAACGTGGCGCGCATGGCCTGGTTCTCCTCGGACCGCACCATCCGCGAATATGCCGAGGAGATCTGGAACGTGCCGGTCAACCCGACCACGCCGCTGCTGCCGAATTTGCGCGACGCCGCGGGCTGATTTTCCGCGGCGTGGAAGCGACGTTACCCGCGAGGTTATTGCATCCGTCGCGAGGGATGATGATATGATCGTCATCATCCCCAGGAACGGCCTCTGCGAGACAGACGCCGTCACCTCAGACACCGTCATTGCGAGCGCAGCGAAGCAATCCAGACTGGCTCCACGGAAAGACTCTGGATTGCTTCGCTGCGCTCGCAATGAGGGCCGGGAGGCATCGAGGACCAACAATGCACGCCAAGCTCCCGCATCCCTTCGACGAGGCCACGCGCATCACCGCCGGTGACAGCAGCTGGCAGGGACACACCAGCGACGATTACTGGGCCTTTGTCGGCCCGTTCGGCGGCGCCACGGCCGCGACGATTCTGCGTGCGCTGATCGACCATCCTGAACGCGCCGGCGATCCGCTCGCCGTCACCGTCAATTATTGCGCGCCGATCGCCAAGGGTCCGTTCGACCTCGACGTGCGGCTGGTCAAAGCCAACCGCTCCAGCCAGCATTGGAGCGTCGAGCTCAGCCAGGGCGGCGGCGAGGTCGCAACGCTCGCCACCGCGGTGTTCGCCGAGCGGCGCCCGTCCTGGGAGCACAGGGTGGCGCAATATCCTGAAACAAAGCCGTTCGAGGAGACGCTGCCGTTCCCAAAAATCTCGGCATCGTGGGCCAACCAATACGAATTCCGCTTCGTCGAGGGCGAGATGCGGATGGGCCCGCCGCAGGCCGAGCCCGCCAGCACCTATTCGAAAATCTGGATCAGCGACCGCACGCCGCGCAAGCTCGACATGCTGTCGCTGATGTCGATGTCGGACGCCTTCTTCGGCCGCATCTTCCACGCAAGGCGCGAGCTGGTGCCGTTCGGCACGGTGTCCCTGACGACGTATTTCCACACCGACGCCGAGGAGCTCGCGGCTGAAGACATCACGCGCGTGCTGGCGACGGCCGATTCGAAGATCATGCACAAGAGCTACGCCGACCAGAACGCCGAGCTGTGGTCGCCGAACGGCCGGCTGCTCGCTACCACGACGCAGATCGCGTATTTCAAGGCCTAGCTGCTTCCACGGACTCGTCGTTGCGAGGAGCCCGCGACAAAATTGCGGAGCAATTTTGCGCTGGCGACGAAGCAATCCAGACTGTCTCCGCGGAGGGATTTCTGGATTGCTTCGCTGCGCTCGCAATGACGGTGGAAAGATGTGGGGCAAACAAAAAGGGCGGCCTCTCGGCCGCCCTTCTGCATTAAGACAGAGCGTTTACTCCGCGGCCAGCTTCACGTCCGGCGCGGCGGCGCGCACTTCGGCATCGACCTGGGCTTCGAACTTGGCGAAGTTCTTCTGGAACATGCCGACCAGCGCGCGGGCGGTCTTGTCGAACTCGTCCTTGTCCTTCCAGGTATTGACCGGGTTGAGGATCTCGGCCGGCACGCCCGGCAGCGCGGTCGGGACCGCGAAGCCGAAATATTTGTCGGTGCGAAATTCGACGTTGCGCAGCGAGCCGTCGAGCGCGGCGGTGAGCAGCGCGCGCGTCACCTTGATCGGCATGCGCGAGCCGACACCGTACTTGCCGCCGGTCCACCCGGTGTTGACCAGCCAGCAATCGACATTGTGCTGGGCGATGAGGTCGCGCAGCATGTTGCCGTAGACGGATGGGTCGAGCGGCAGGAAGGGCGAACCGAAGCAGGTCGAGAATTCCGGCTGCGGCTCGTTGCCGAGACCGCGCTCGGTGCCGGCGACCTTGGCGGTGTAGCCGGACAGGAAGTGATACATCGCCTGCGCCGGCGAGAGCTTGGCGATCGGCGGCAGCACGCCGAAGGCGTCGGCAGCCAGCATCACCACGTTCTTCGGCTGCGGCGCGCGGCCGGTGCGCGACGCGTTCGGGATGAAGTCGAGCGGATAGGCCGAACGCGTATTCTCGGTCTTGGAGCCGTCGTCGAAATCGACGACGCGGGTGTCGTCGTCGAGCACGCAGTTCTCGAGCACCGCGCCGAAGCAAGTCGAGGCGGCATAGATCTCGGGCTCGGCTTCCTTCGAGAGTTTGATGCACTTGGCGTAGCAGCCGCCTTCGAAATTGAAGACACCGTTCGGGCCCCAGCCGTGCTCGTCGTCGCCGATCAGCGTCCGGTTGGGATCGGCCGACAGCGTCGTCTTGCCGGTGCCCGACAGGCCGAAGAAAATCGCGGTATCGCCCTTGGCGCCGACATTGGCCGAGCAGTGCATCGGCATCACGCCGCGCTCGGGCAGATAATAGTTCAGCGTCGTGAACACCGACTTCTTCATCTCGCCGGCATAATAAGACCCGCCGATCAGGACGATCTTGCGGGTGAAATCGATCGCGACGACGTTCTCCGAGCGGCAGCCGTGGCGTTTGGGATCGGCGCGGAAGCTCGGCATGTCGATGATGGTGAGCTCCGGCACGAAGGTCGACAGCTCGATCGCCTCGGGGCGGATCAGCAGCGTGCGGATGAAGAGCGAGTGCCAGGCAAGCTCGGTGAAGACGCGCGTCTTGATCCGGTAGGCCGGGTCGGCGCCGCCATAGAGGTCCTGCGCGAACAGGCGCTGGCCTTCGGCGTGCTTGAGGAAGTCCTGATAGAGCGTCTCGAACTGCTCTGCGGTGATCGACTGGTTGCCGGCCCACCACATCTTCTTGTCGGTGGCGGCGTCGCGCACCGTGAACTTGTCCTTCGGGCTGCGCCCGGTGAACTCGCCGGTGTCAGCGCAGAGTGCGCCATCGGCGGAGAGCACCGCCTCGCCCGCTGCGAGCGAGTATTGATAGAGTTGCGGCGCACCCAGGTTCCAGTGAACCTGCTTGAGATTCTTTAAGCCGAATTTGTCGGCGCCGAAGGCACCGTTGCGCACGCCCGTCTCTTGCACGAAAAAATCCTCCTAGAACTCGCGACACTCAGCGCGGCCAAGTCTGGCGCCGTCGCGACCACCGTGAATATGGGCCGTTCGGCCTCGGCTGAACGACGTAATACTGATGAACGCTGGCGTTGCCAAGCTGATCCCGCAGGATTTGGTTTATTCAAGGACCGCGCCAAACGTCGCGCATGTCAGCTCTGAATGGCTGCATCGAGAAAGTGCTGATGATCGCGCAACCAAATGCAAGTTTGCGCGTTATGCCCGGTTATTGCGACGCACAATCGCGGCGCCGACGCCCTATCTTACCTCACCCTCGCCGATCAGCGCGAACGGCCCCCACATCGCGGGATAAGCGTTGCGTGGCGACGAGGCATCATCGAGATAGGCTAACATCGCGCGGCGCAAAGCTTCGGCACGACCGAGCTTCGGTTCGTTCTTGAGCAGCTCGAAGGTCGATGTGGTCAAGCGGGTCGCAGCCTCCGAATCCACGGCCCAATGCGACACCAAGAGCGCGCGGGCGCCTGCGTAGAAGAACGAGCGCGCCAATCCCGACAACGCTTCGGCACCGGGCTTGTCGCCCGCGATGGTGTTGCAGGCGGATAGCACAACCCAATCGGCATTGAGTTTGAGCTGGGCCACTTCGCTCGCGGTGAGAAGACCATCGTCGAGCTCCGTCGGCTGGTCGGGGATGGAGAGCGCAAGCGAGGGCTCCCCCAATCCCTTGACGTCGCCGGCAACGAGGCCGTGGGTGGCAAAGTAGATGATGCCGTATTGGGCAAGCGCTGCACGCTTGAGCGTCGTTTCGCTGGCGTCGCGGCCGAGATGAATATCGCCCTCAGCCGCGCCGACGTCCCTCGCCACCGCGTTCAATTCATCGGCCGTATCGGGCAGTTGCGGCAGTGCCTGGGCCAGCCGCGCACGATCCACGCCGGCGCCGCGCCAGAAGTCGGCATAGGCGATCGTCGCAATGCTGCGTGCGGCGACCTTGCCGCTCGCGGCGCGCCGGTCGGCAGGCCCTTCGGCCCCAGGGTTGAACACTGGATCGCCGAAACCGGTCATCGGCTTGATGCTTTGATCCCTGCGGGCAAAAGCGCGCAGCGATTTCAGGCTGATCACCGACGGCAGCACCGAGACGGCCTGGCGCCGCAGCAGCCAGGCAGCACTGCGGTAGCCCTCGAGCCGGTCCGGGATCGCAGCCTGCGGCTTCTCCGTGACCAGCAGATGAAACGGCAATGCGGTCAATGCCGCCGACGGCACCACCAGCAGGTTGCGCTTGTCCTTGGTCAGCGCCTCGACCGGGCCGAGCAGCGCGACATAGAGCTCGTTGGCGAGGGCGAGGTCGAACAATCCCGATTTGCCGGAGGCATCGCGCGCCTTGCCGACATCGAGCCCCCTGCGGAAGGCGGTGACTTTCTGCGTGACCGCGTCCGCTTCGAGCGGAATCTCCTTCCACTCGACGCGCTCGCGCGTGATCGCGACGACATAGCTCCGCCTGTCGACGACGGAATAAACCACCATCGCCTCGTCGGAGGCCAGCAGCGGCTGAATGTCCTTCACGGTCAGCGGCAGCGGGTTGGAAAGCAAGGAATAGTCGGGAAACTCGACCGCGAGCGTCTTCTGCAATCCGTTGCGCGCGCTCGCGATCGCCGCGATCCGCGCGCGGCTGCGCTGCTCGGCCGCGACGTCACGCTGGGCCGATGGCTTCGACACCGCGGCGATGATCGCCTTGTCGAGCGCTTCGGACTCGGCCGCGAGATCCTGATCCTTGCGCACGAGCTCGGCGAGCCGATCGCTGCCGGCGGCGAGCCGCACCGCGAGCTTGTTCACGGCGGAAGCAGCAGAGGATTGCGAGCCGCGCTGGATCGCACCGAGCGCGTCGTCGAGCGCCTTCTCGCTCGCGAGCAGCGATTGCTGCCGTGCCGCGAACAGGATCGGCAGCACGACACGCAGCTGCGCACGGTTGGCCGCGAGCGTCTTCTGCGCCAACGGCAAGGCGTCCGCCGTCCGTGCCGTCGCCTGCAGGAAATCGGCGAGATTGCTCGTCGAGGTCGCGACGTCAGGGTGATCGGGCCCGAGCGCACGCTCGCGGATCGCCAGCGCGCGGCGATACAGCGGCTCGGCATCGGCATAACGCTGCTGGTGCTGGTAGAGCCCGGCGAGATTGTTGAGCGAGCGCGCAACGTCGGGGTGGTCCGGCCCCAGCACCTTTTCACGGATTGCGAGCGAGCGCTTGATCGGCGCTTCGGCATCGGCGTCGCGATTGAGGTCGCGCTCGACCTGTCCGATGTTGTTCAGGACGGTGGCGACCGCGGGATGCTCGGGACCTGCGGCCTTCTGATAGATCGCGAGCGCACGCCGGAACAGCGGCTCGGCATCGGCAAAGCGCTCCTGCTTCACATAGAGCGTGGCGAGATTGTTGAGGGCCCGGCCGACATCGGGATGCTCGCGCGACAGGCTCTTTTCGCTGACGGCGAGCGCGCGCTTGAACAGCGGCTCGGCTTCAGTGAAGCGGCCCTGCCGCTGATACAGCGCGGCGAGATTGGTCAGTTCGGGCGAGATCAAGGCGGTGTCGAGGCCGAGCGACTTTTCCATCAGCGCGATCGCGCGCTTGTAGACCGGCTCGGCCAGATCGTCGCGGCCCTGCCCGGCATAGACCTGGCCGAGATTGTTGAGCGCCGCAGAGAGCTCGCGCCCGTCATTGCCCTTCTCCAGGCTCGCGACCATGGCCTGCGCCAGGGGCAGCGCTTCCGCATATTTGCCGGCCTGGTTGAGCGCGTTGATTCGCGCCCCCTGTGCGGCGAGATCGCCCTTTTGGGCGAGGGCCGGGGTGGCCAGCAAGGTGGTAATGGCGAGCGCCAGACCCGCAGTCCATGCCAAACGTCGACGCGTCATGACCTCTCTCGCTGCGAACCCGAAACCGACACGGTCATGGGTCGCGGCGATCGGTAGCGGCGTTCAAGCGGTTGCGCCCTGGTCCATCCTTGTGCGCGCTTCCCCAGCGAGGCGGACCAGCATCTTGCGCAAGCCCGTGCCATCGGTCACCCGCTCCGGGAAGTCCAGCCGCAGCGCGGCTTGCCCGTCCTGCATGTCGAGGCCTTCAGGGTCACAGCCGGTGCAGCGCCAGTCGCCCTCGGCGGCGCCGAGCAGCTTCGTTGCATAGAGATTCACGGCATCGCGATGGTCGGCGTTCATGTGCTCGACGGCGCTCGCCTCCGCCGCCAGCAGGTCCTCGGCGCCGGTGAGCTCGGTCAGGAATTGCTCGGGCTTGAGGTCGACGATCCGGCCGAAGCCGGCGACCAGATGGGTTCCCGTGGGCCGGATCCGGAAGAAGGAGAAATCCTTAAAGGAAACAAAGCCTTCCGCCGAGGGATGGGCACTGAGATACCGTCGCTGGAGCAAATCCTTGTCGGAATCGGGCTCCTCGGCCCGGCCCGACAGCATGATCCGGGCGCCTTCCAGGGGATCGCCGGCCACGCGCTCGTCCAGCATCAGCGAGACCCTGCAATCCGCGAGGATGTTCCTGGTGTGCACGGCAAGGCGCGAGATCAACAGAATCGGCGAGCCGTCGGGATGACTGGCGAGATTGACCAGGGAACAATAGGGATCGCCGCTGCCGGTCATCAGCGTCGCCAAGGCCCCCTGCCGGGACCGCCTCAGCAGCGATTTGGCGAGCCTTGCGGGGTCGAAATCGGGGGTCGGTTGCATCGGCTTTCTCAGCTCAGGTGGTTGCAAGGTGGGCCTTTTTTCGGGTAAACGGGGGCCCGGTTATGGGTCGAGACGCGGCGAATCTGCCGTGTTTCGTGGAACTTGGTCACACTTCAGCCCAGCTTGCATTGCTCGGTGACAAGGTTCGAACGCCACTTCGGCACCCATGTATGCGGCGCATCACTGGATCGCTCGCCGTTTCAAGCCACGACCCAAACGGAAAGCAGAAAGCAGAGAGGCTCATGCCCACAATCGCTTTGGTCGACGACGACCGCAACATTCTCACATCCGTCTCGATCGCGCTGGAAGCCGAAGGCTACCGTATCATGACCTACACCGACGGTGCCTCCGCACTCGACGGTTTCCGGACCACCCAGCCCGATCTCGCCATCCTCGACATCAAGATGCCGCGCATGGACGGCATGGAGACGCTCCGCCGTCTCAGGCAGAAGTCCGACCTGCCGGTGATCTTCCTCACCTCCAAGGACGAGGAGATCGACGAGCTGTTCGGCCTCAAGATGGGCGCCGACGATTTCATCCGCAAACCGTTTTCGCAGCGTCTGCTGGTCGAGCGCGTCAAGGCGGTGCTGCGCCGCTCGGCGCCGAAGGACCCGACCGTCGCGCCGAAGGAGAACGACGCCAAGGCGCTCGACCGCGGCCTTCTGCGCATGGATCCGGAACGCCATACCTGCACCTGGAAGAACGAGCCGGTGACGCTCACCGTCACCGAATTCCTGATCCTGCAGGCGCTCGCGACCCGGCCCGGCGTGGTGAAGAGCCGCAACGCGCTGATGGACGCCGCCTATGACGACCAGGTCTATGTCGACGACCGCACCATCGACAGCCACATCAAGCGGCTGCGCAAGAAGTTCAAGGTGGTCGACAACGAGTTCGAGATGATCGAGACGCTCTACGGCGTCGGCTACCGTTTCAAGGAAGCCTGAGGCGCACCCTCCAGCGCGATCGAGAGCATCTCCGGTTCTCGTTCCATCGGGACGAGGATCGCTCTAGGATGCGGGGACCTTCGCACGGGCCGTCCTAACGCGGGCGTAAGCATTGCTTGACCGAACGCAGCCTGAGCCTAACCAGAGCGCCGGGGATCTCGCATCCGACGGCGTTCAGGAGCACGTTGCCGACGACAAGCCGCAAGGCTTCCGGCCGCTGAACTGGCTGAAGCGCGCCGGGCAGTTCTTCTTCGCGCTGTCCTTCTCGAGCCTCACCCGCCGCATCGTCTCGCTCAACCTCGCCGGCCTCGTCGCGCTGGTGGCGAGCATCCTGTACCTGTCGCAATTCCGTGCCGGCCTGATCGACGCGCGAGCGCAGAGCCTCCTGGTCCAGGCCGAGATCATCGCCGGCGCGATCGCGGCCTCCGCCACGGTGCAGACCAACGCCATCACCATCGATCCCGATCGGCTGCTCGACCTCAAGCCGGGCGAGACCTATGGCGGCTCGGACGAGTATTCGCCGCTGGACTTCCCGATCAATCCGGAGCGCGTCGCGCCGGTGCTGCGCACCCTGATCTCGCCAACCAAGACGCGCGCCCGCATCTACGATCCGAACGGCAGCCTTCTGCTCGACAGCCGTAACCTCGAAAACGTGCTCCGCTTTCCGCTGCCGCCGCCGGCCGAGCAACCCGGCATCATCGAGCGCGGCAAGGTCGCGGTGCGCACCTGGCTGAACCGCGGCGACCTGCCGCTCTATCGCGAGCTCGGGCCCGAGAACGGCAATGGCTATGCCGAAGTGGGCGACGCCCTGCAGGGCCAGAAGCGCTCGATGGTGCGGGTCAATGCACGCGGCGAGGTGATCGTCTCGGTCGCGGTCCCCGTGCTGCGCTCGCGCGCGATCCACGGCGCCTTGATGCTGTCGACGCAAGGCGACGACATCGACCAGATGGTCACCGCCGAGCGCCTCGCCATCCTGAAGGTCGGCGGTGTCGCCGCCGCCGTCATGATCATGCTGTCGCTATTGCTCGCGAGCACGATCGCAGGTCCCGTGCGCCGGCTCGCCGACAGCGCCGAGCGCGTCCGCCGCCGCATCAAGGCCCGCATCGAAATCCCCGATTTCACCCGCCGGCGCGACGAGATCGGCCACCTCTCCGGCGCGCTGCGCGACATGACCAGCGCGCTCTACAGCCGCATCGAGGCGATCGAGATGTTCGCCGCCGACGTTGCCCATGAATTGAAGAACCCGCTGACCTCGCTGCGCTCGGCGGTCGAGACGCTGCCGCTGGCGCGCAACGAGAACAGCCGCGCGCGCCTGATTGAGGTGATCGAGCACGACGTCAAGCGGCTCGACCGGCTGATCTCCGACATCTCCGACGCCAGCCGCCTCGATGCCGAGCTGCAGCGCCAGGATGCGATCCCGGTCGATTTGCGCCGCCTGCTGACCACGCTGGTGTCCGTCGCCAATGAAACCAAGCTCGGCCACGACGTCGCGGTCGAGACACGCTTCGAGGGCCGCAGCCCGACCGACACCTTTGCCGTGAGCGGCCACGATTCCCGGCTCGGGCAGGTCGTCTCCAACCTGCTCTCCAACGCGCAATCCTTCTCCGAACGCGGCAGCAAGGTGCGCCTCACCTGCCGGCGCGTGCGCGGCGAGATCGAGATCGTGGTCGACGACGACGGCCCCGGCATTCGCGAGGACGCGTTGGAGCGCATCTTCGAGCGCTTCTATACCGACCGTCCGCATCAGGGCTTCGGCCAGAATTCCGGCCTCGGCCTGTCGATCTCGAAGCAGATCGTCGACGCTCATGGCGGACGGATCTGGGCGGAGAACCGGCCTGGCCCGCCGGACGCCGACGGCGCTCCGACAATTGCCGGCGCGCGCTTCGTGGTGAGGCTGCCGGCGCTATGAGTGGCGGCGAGCCCAGCGTTCACGCCTCCGCCGTCAAGGTCGGGACACTTGCCGTGCTGATCCGCGGGCCCTCGGGGTCCGGCAAGTCGCGGCTTGCCTTCGATCTGATCATGGCCGGACGCTCGGGCGTTGTGGGAAGCGCCGTTCTGGTCGGCGATGACCGTGTCCATCTGGCGACACTCGGCCACGAAATTGAGGTCCGCCCCGCGCCTCGCCTGGCCGGCCTGATCGAGATCCGGGGCCTCGGAATCCGCCGCTGCGACTTCGTGGAGCATGCGACCGTCGGTCTCGTGGTCGATCTGGCCGCCGCGGACGCCGAGCGGCTGCCGCCGGCCGAAGCCCTGAAAACCAGCATTTTTGGTGTCGAAATACCGCGAATCCCCGTTGCCCGCGACTATTCGCCCCTTCCTCTGGTTGTTGCGGCCTTGACCACTACCAAGAGTTCATCTTCCGTTAACCCTTCAGGCGATTGTTTGAAGGGAAATGGTAACCATATGAACCCCACTATCGCGACCGAATAGACCGGCGCAGCTCCCCTCATACATCCGTATAGATTCAGGGAGATACGCAACATCCCCTCTTGCGCGGGGGCTCTGGATGGTCAAAGTGGCGCGTTCGTGCGGTGCACCAAAAGCGCCCGCGAGGAGTTTTCCGATGATTGGTCTAGTACTTGTGACCCACGGGCGCCTTGCCGACGAATTCAAGGCGGCGCTTGAGCATGTCATGGGTCCACAAAAGCAAATCGAAGCGATCACGATCGGCGCCGAGGATGATTCCGATCTCTGCCGAAGCGACATCATCGAGGCGGTCAACCGCGTCGATTCCGGCGACGGCGTTGCGATCCTCACCGACATGTTCGGCGGCACGCCGTCGAACCTGGCAATATCCTGCATGAGCCGGCCCAAGGTCGAAGTGCTCGCGGGCATCAACCTGCCCATGCTGGTGAAGCTCGCCAAGGTGCGCGAGGAGCGACCGCTGCCCGACGCGATCGCGATGGCGCAGGAAGCCGGCCGCAAATACGTCACCATCGCCAGCCGCGTGCTCGCAGGCAAATGAGCGACGAGGCGCCACAAGCCGCGACCGGCGTGCCTGCGGGCGCGATCTCCAAGGATCTCCTGATCATCAACAAGCGCGGCCTGCATGCGCGCGCCTCGGCGAAATTCGTCCAGGCAGTCGAGCGCTTCGACGCGCAGGTGTGGGTGACGCGCGGCGGCGAGACCGTCGGCGGCACCTCGATCATGGGCCTGATGATGCTCGCCGCGGGGCCCGGCACCACGATCACGGTGGCGGCGGCAGGGACCGACGCCGAAGCCGCGCTGGCGGCGATCACGGAGCTCGTGGAGAGCAAGTTCAACGAGGAAGGGGTCTGAGCCACGCGCTCGGCACCGTAGGGTGGGCAAAGCGAAGCGTGCCCACCACATCTCATGATCATTGAAAGTTCGTGGGCACGGCGCCTCGCGCCTTTGCCCACCCTACGGCACTACGGCAGCCCAGCTATTTCCCCGGCGGCGCGATGTAGACGTTCCAGCTCATCGATGGGCCGGCCTTGCCGCTCGTGAAGCGGCGCGTGCTCATCACCATGCGCTCGGCGTTCGGCGCAACCTCCGACACCCATTTCTCGAATCCAGGCAGGCGGCCATCGGTCGGATCGAACACGCCGATGAAGCCGTATCTCTTGACGTCGTCGAGCGACGTCAGACCCGAGCTCCACGGCTCGTTCGGCGTGAACGCTGCGGGGTGATCCGGGCTGTAGAACACCATCGGCTGGATCGACTCCATGGTGCCGGCAACGACCGCCCAGCGCGAGGCAAAGCGCATGTGCCATTCCTGAGTCAGCTTGCGCGCCAGTTCCGAGCGCGCGCCGTAGGTCGCGGTGTTGCCGGCATTGGCCTCCATCTCGCGCGCGGCGATGAGGGGCGAGGCCGCAAGCGTCGCGGCGCTGAGCACGAGCCAGATCGCTGCGATGTTGAACAGCGCGGCGCTCTGCATGCGCAGCGTCGGCATCGCGACCAGCGCGAGCGGGACCAGGAAGAACAGCGAGATGCCCCAGTCGGTCTTCATGTAGATGCTGAACACCAGCGCGCCGAGCGGCGGGCCGAAGGCGACGATGAGCTGGATGATCCAGACGTTCAGCGCCTGCGAGACGTTGACGCCTGCATTGGCGCCGCGCGACCAGGCGCGCGTGACGATGCGCAAGGGTGCTCGCAGCAGCAATTTGACCCAAGGCGGCACCAGCGCCATGGCGAGTGCCGCGAGCGCCACCGGCAAGGCCAGCAGCGCGAAATTGTGCAGCACATAACCCGCGACGAGCTGATGCACCTGGCTCTTGTCCTGCAGGCTGTAGGTGTCGCCGGCATAGGTCAGCGGCACGAAATGCGCATCCGCCAGCCAGACGATGTGCGGGATCATCGCCGCCACCATCGTGGCGATCGCGACCCACGGCGCGGGCGACGACAGGAAGCGCAACCGGTCGGGATGGATCAGCGCGGCGAGGCCGATCGCGCCGATCATGGTCAGCACCCAATATTTGGTCATCAGCGCCAACGCGCCGGCAAGCCCGAGCAGGATTCCGGATTGCCAGCTCCGCTTCTCGAATGCGCTGAGATAAGCGAGCACCAGGAGCGGGAGCGTGACGAGCTGGAGCAGGTCCGGGTTGTACTTGAAGCCCTTGAAATTGAAGATCGGATAGAGCGCGATCATCACCACGACCAGGAACGCGCGGCGCGCATCGACCACGCGCAAGGCGATCAGCCAGCAGAGCACCATGCCGACGCTCACCGTCGCCATCGCCAGCGCATAGGTCGCCCAATCCGCCGCCGGGAACGCCGTGAACCAGAGGCCGGCCACCCAGCCCGACAGCGGCGGGTGCTTGCCATAGCCCCAGAGGAATTTCTGGCCCCAGCCCCAGGCTTCTGCGACGTCCATGTGAACGTCCTGCGCCGCCTTCAG
The DNA here is from genome assembly GCF_028128865.1 of Bradyrhizobium sp. CCBAU 11357. Lineage (NCBI taxonomy): Bacteria > Pseudomonadati > Pseudomonadota > Alphaproteobacteria > Hyphomicrobiales > Nitrobacteraceae > Bradyrhizobium > Bradyrhizobium sp. CCBAU 11357. The sequence continues at coordinate 120,513 of NZ_LBJW01000104.1, forward strand.
ATTGATCAGGATGAAGGTCCACAGCACCGCATGCAGGATGGCGAATTGGATCACCAGCCACAGGCGCGCCTCGGGGCGGACCGCGCAGGCAACCAGGAAGGCCCGGAAGCGGTCGTAACTCAAGCGGGTCTTTGCCCGCGTTCTGGAGGAGGGAAGAGAGGTCGTGGACATGGGCCGTGCGTAGCGCGTTTTGGCCCCTCATGGAATCAGCTTGGCGTGAACAAAGGCCCTGAAAATACAGCAATATGGTTGCCGCACGGGGATGTGAGTGGTATCCCGCGCCCATGACGACCGTCCCCATTTCCAACATCCGCAATTTCTCCATCGTCGCCCATATCGACCATGGAAAATCGACGCTGGCCGACCGCCTGATCCAGATGACCGGCGGCCTTTCCGACCGCGAGATGGCGGGCAAGGAGCAGGTGCTCGATTCCATGGACATCGAGCGCGAGCGCGGCATCACCATCAAGGCGCAGACGGTGCGCCTCGCCTACCGCGCCAAGGACGGCAAGGACTACATCTTCAACCTGATGGACACGCCCGGCCACGTCGACTTCGCCTACGAGGTCTCGCGGTCGCTGGCGGCCTGCGAGGGTTCCCTGCTCGTGGTCGACGCCAGCCAGGGCGTCGAGGCGCAGACGCTCGCCAACGTCTACCAGGCGCTCGACAACAATCACGAGATCGTCCCGGTCCTGAACAAGGTCGACCTGCCCGCGGCCGAGCCCGAGAAGGTCAAGCAGCAGATCGAGGACGTCATCGGCATCGACGCCTCGGATGCGGTGATGATCTCGGCCAAGACCGGCCTCGGCGTCCCCGACGTGCTGGAAGCCATCGTCACCCGCCTGCCGCCGCCGAAGGGCGACCGCGACGCCACGCTCAAGGCGCTGCTGGTCGACAGCTGGTACGACGTCTATCTCGGCGTCGTCGTGCTGGTGCGCATCGTCGACGGCACGATGAAGAAGGGCCAGCGCGTGCGCATGATGGGCACGGGCGCGGCCTACGACGTCGAGCGGGTCGGCTTCTTCACGCCGAAGATGCAGCAGGTCGAGGAGCTCGGCCCTGGCGAGATCGGCTTCATCACCGCCGCGATCAAGGAAGTCGCCGACACCCGCGTCGGCGACACCATCACCGACGACAGGAAGCCGGTCGCCGAGATGCTGCCGGGCTTCAAGCCGGCGATCCCCGTGGTGTTCTGCGGTCTATTCCCGGTCGACGCCGACGACTTCGAGACGCTGCGCGCCGCGATGGGCAAGCTGCGCCTCAACGACGCCAGCTTCTCCTTCGAGATGGAGACGTCAGCTGCGCTTGGCTTCGGCTTCCGCTGCGGCTTCCTGGGGCTGCTCCACCTCGAGATCATCCAGGAGCGGCTGTCGCGCGAATTCGATCTCAATTTGATCGCGACCGCGCCGAGCGTCATCTACAAGATGAAGCTCACCGACGGCCAGGAGATCGAGATCCACAATCCCGTCGACATGCCGGACGTGGTGAAGATCGCCGAGATCGACGAGCCCTGGATCGAGGCGACGATCCTCACCCCCGACGAATATCTCGGTAGCGTCCTGAAGCTGTGCCAGGACCGCCGCGGCGCGCAGAAGGAGCTGACTTACGTCGGCTCCCGCGCCATGGTGAAATACGACCTGCCGCTCAACGAAGTCGTGTTCGACTTCTACGACCGCCTGAAGTCGGTCTCCAAGGGCTACGCCTCGTTCGACTATCACCTGACCGACTACAAGCCGGCCGATCTCGTCAAGATGCAGATCCTGGTCAATGCCGAGCCGGTCGATGCGCTGTCGATGCTGGTCCACCGCACCCGTGCGGAGGGGCGCGGCCGCGCCATGGTCGAGAAGATGAAGGAGCTGATCCCGCCGCACATGTTCCAGATCCCGATCCAGGCGGCGATCGGCGGCAAGGTCATCGCCCGCGAGACGGTGCGCGCGCTGCGCAAGGACGTCACCGCAAAATGCTACGGCGGCGACATCACGCGCAAGCGCAAGCTTCTGGAGAAGCAGAAGGAAGGCAAGAAGAAGATGCGGCAGTTCGGCAAGGTCGACATCCCGCAGGAAGCCTTCATCGCCGCGCTGAAGGTGGATAGCTGAGGCGACGCTCGGGACGGACCGGCGCGGTCGCCGAGGCCGGCAAACAGGCGGCAAACAAAAAGCGCGAAAACAACCCCATGCACAGTAGCCGCCCCCTTGGCGGCACTGTGCTTTTTTCGATTTTACGAAGTCGGCTTGCTCCGTCGGGCAAAACAGGGGTATGGTGGCATCATCGCAGCGGGCTGGATAAGCCAGCACGATCGTCCATCTGCATTTTTTAAAGTACCGATCATTCCATTCATGAACGGAGCTGTCATGCAGCGACGCGAATTTCTCGCACTGATCGGTTCGGCAGCGGCCTGGTCACCCCTCGCCCGCGCGCAACAGCCAAAGAAAGTCCCCCATATTGTCTTCTTGACCACCGGCTCGATCGAGCAAACCCGCACTTCGGTGGCTGCCTTTCAGCAAGGACTACGCGAACGCGGTTATATCGACGGCGAGAATATCATCGTAGAGCTTCGAGCAGCCGATTCAAAGGTCGAACAACTCCCGGCCTTGGCGAGTGACCTCGTCCGTCTCAATCCTGCTCTTATCGTTGCAGCGAATTCGCTTGCTGCGCGGGCAGTACAGCAAGCCACCAAATCGATTCCTGTTGTTGTGCCAGTTATGGGCGACCCAGTCGAAGACGGACTCGTTGCCAGCATCGCCCGACCAGGAGGTAACATCACCGGACTAACCTTCATCGGCCCGCAGCTTGTTCCCAAGCGGCTCGCGCAATTGAAGGAAGCAATGCCTATGGCGTCTCGGATAGCAGCGATTTGGCACCCGGCTGCATACGGCAAGACGACAACTCAAGGCATGATCAGCGGTGCGGAGTCAGCATCAAAAACCGTGGGCGTTCATCTGCAACTCACTGCCGTCCAAAATCCTGACGGGCTGGGCGAGGCGTTTTCCGCGCTTGCGGGCGCGCGTGCCGATGCAGTCTTCCTATTTCCCAGCCCGATGTTCTTCATTGCACGCAAGCGCATCGCCGACCTCGCCGCAGAACATGGGCTGCCGCTATTTGCCATTGGCAAGGAATTTGTTCAACTCGGTGCGCTACTGTCCTACGGAGCGGATATCATCGACTTGAACCGGCTATGCACTGATTACGTCGATAAAATCCTCAAGGGCGCCAAGCCCGGGGATCTGCCGGTCGAGCAACCAACCAAGTATGAACTATTCATCAACCTCAAGACTGCAAAGACACTCGGGATCGAAGTTCCTGCTACATTGCTGGCCCGCGCGGACGGGGTGATAGAATGATCGACTGATGGAAGTCGATGCATTCAAGCCCGCGGACGGCCGGTCTTTTCGTCCCGTTCCCGACGTGTTGACCAAGGCCGCGTGAGGTCGGTCTCGTCAAATTCGACGGCTTCGTAGGGTGGGCAAAGCGAAGCGTGCCCACCGCTTGTGTGCCGTCTTGAAGAGTGGTGGGCACGGCGCTCCGCGCCTTTGCCCACCCTACGAAAGCCGTGCTCGCGTAGGCTCACCTCACGGCGTCGTCTTCTTCGCCTCGACGTACCGCGCGAAATTGTCGAGGATCGCCTGCCAGCCGCTCCGCTGCTGCTCGACCGAGTGCGTCGTTTCGGCGTCGAAGACGACACGGACGACAACGCCGTTCGGGCCGGGCACGAACTCGACCTCGGCCTTGCGATCGCCGAAGGCATATTCGATCCGCTGGTGTTCGACGATTTTCGTGTAGGTGCCGGCGAAGTCGAAGCCCATGCTGCCGTCCTTGGCTTCCATCCGCGACGAGAAGTCGCCGCCCTCCCGCAAGTCGACCGTCGCTTTGGTCGTATGCCAGTCGTCGGACGGCGAATTCCATTTCACGATGTCGGCAGGCGTCGTATAGGCCTGCCAGACCTGATCGATGGGGGCTGCGACGTTGGTTTCGACGGTGATCCTCATGGGTATTGCTCCAGTTTGCGACCTTGACGGCTCGAATTGACGAAATCACGTCACCTGTGCCGGGTCATCTCCCGGCACGTCCGGGGCGTGTCCACCCAAGGACGATCGAGAGCCGGTCCATGCCGACATGGCCAACCGTCAATGCGCTAAAAAAAGTTAGAACCAACCAAATTGTGTGCCGCCGGGAAGATGGCAGGCACGGCGCTCGACCATCCCCCGCGCTCTTCAGATCGGCCTTGTCTTTCCTCGAATGGCCATCGCCCGTTTCAGGGCCTGCTCGGCATCGGCGTGGCGGCCTTGATGGTCGTAGAGGCTGGCGAGGTTGTCGAGGACGCCAGCAAGATCCGGATGATCGGGGCCGAAGGTTTTCTCGAAAATGGCCACCGACTGCTTGAACAGCCGCTCGGCCTCGGCGTTGCGTCCCTGACGCCCGTAGAGCGCACCGAGATTGTTCAGCGCTTGCGCGATGTCGGGATGATCAGGGCCGTACGCCTTCTCGGTCACGGCCATCGCCCGCTGCAGCAGCCGCTCTGCATCGGCATCGCGATGCTGCTGGATGTAGGTGTCGGCCAAATTGTTCATCAGCACCGTGGCTTCGGGATCGTCGGGGCCGAGCGCTTTCTGCAGCACGGCGAGGCCCCGCTCGAACAGCGGCTCGGCCTGATCGTAGCGGCCCTGGCTGCTGTAGACGGCGCCGAGATTGCACAGCGGCAACACGATCGACGGATCGTCGGCTTCGAGCACTTTCTCGTCGATGGCGATCGATCGCTTCAGGAGCGGCTCCGCTTCCGCGTAGCGTCTTTCCGCGCGATAGAGATCGCCGAGATTGTTCAGCACCATTGCGACTTCTGCGTGATCCGGACCGAGCGTCTTCTCGCGGATGGCCAGCGCGCGCTTGTACAGCGGCTCGGCAACGGCGTATTCGCCGAGATTGTGATGGATCGTGCCGAGGTCGCTCAGCGGCATCGCGACGCGCGCATCGTCAGGGCCGAACTCCCTTTCGTGAAGGGCCAGAGACTTCTGGGCCAACGGCAAGGCTTCCATGTATTTCCCGGCCCGATAAAGCTCCTTCATCTGCCGCGTCAGCGCGTCCGTCTCGTCCTCTTCGGCATGGGATGGCGCGCCGAACGGAAGGATCAAGGCAAGCGTCGTGACTGCAACACGGATCGATGCTTTCAGAGCCTTCATCGCGCCTTCCCTCGTCGCATCCTGCGCTGCTCTTCAGATCGGCCTTGTCTTGCCCCGGATGGCCATCAACCGTTTCAGGACCTGCTGGGCATCGGCATAGCGGCCTTGATACTTGTAGAGACCGGCGAGGTTATCCAGAACGCCGGCGAGATCCGGATGGTTGGGGCCGAGGGTTTTCTCGAAGGTGGCCACCGACCGCTTGAACAGCTGCTCGGCCTCCGCGTTACGGCCCTGACGCCCATAGAGTGCAGCCAGATTGTTCTGTGCCTGGCCAATGTCGGGATGATCGGGGCCGAACGCCTTCTCGGTCACCGCCATCGACCGCTTCAGCAGCCGCTCGGCATCGGCATAGCGATGCCGATTGATATAGGCGTCGGCCAAATTGTTCATCAGCACCGTCGCTTCGGGATCGTCGGGGCCAAGCGCTTTCTGCAGCACGGCAAGGCCTCGCTTGAACAGCGGTATAGCCTGATCGTACCGGCCCTGATGGCTGTAGACCGCGCCGAGATTGCTCAACGCCGGCACGATCGACGGACCACCGCTCTTCTCGTTAATGGCGATCGAGCGCTTGAGTAGCGGCTCCGCTTCCGCGTAACGCTCTTCCGCGCGATAGAGATCGCCGAGATTGTTCAGCACCATCGCGACTTCGGCATGATTCGGACCGAGTGTCTTCTCCCGGATGGCCAGCGCGCGCTTGTACAAAGGTTCGGCAACGGCGTATTGGCCGAGATTGTAATGGATCGTGCCGAGGTCGTTCAGCGGCATCGCGACGTGCGCATCATCAGGGCCGAACTCCTGCTCGCGAAGGGCCAGCGATTTCTGAGCCAATGGCAACGCTTCGACGTATTTCCCGGCCCGATAAAGTTGCTTCATCTGCAGCGTAAGAGCACCAGCCTCGTCCTGTTCGGCCTGGGATGGCGCGCCGAACGACAAGCTCAAGGCAAGCGCGGTGATTGCGACGTAAATCGATGCTTTCAGGGCCTTCATCACGCGTTCCTTCGTCGCGGGTCTCACCGACATACGCGACGTTGGTGCAGCCGGAAGGGGGAATGGTTCAAAGCCCTCGCCTGGGCTGCCCCCCGGCCAGGGGGACAGGAAAGATCGGGGTGTTGCCTCCCGCCAAGTCTCTGATCCAGGCGTGCTGCCGGCGACGCCTCGCTCGGTATCTGGCCCGTGATCCAGGTGGGACGGCTTACGAGCATTTGGAGCATGCTATAGTCTTGCTATGGCACGGCAGCTTCGAGCGAGGTCACATGCGACGGCGCACATTCATCGGGCTGATGACGGGAGCAATCGGCTGGCCGCTCATCGCACGCGCCCAGCAGTCTTCCGCAACGCCGCGCGTCGTCCAGTTTGGACCGATCGAAATTCCTGCGCAAATCGCTGCAACCAAAAGACTGCTTGCGGAGCTTGGTTACGTCGAGGGCCGGATTCGACTCGAGTTTCGTCACGCAGCCGGAGACGCCGACGCACTACCGGCGCTCGCGCAGGAGATCGTGCGGGATGGCCGGGTGGACGTGATCATCGCAATCAGCACACCTGCCGCTCTCGCGGCCTACAAGGCAACGCGGACCATTCCGATCGTGACCCTTGCTGCCGTCGATCCCGTCGCATCCGGACTGGCCGACAGCCTCGCCCGCCCCGGCCACAACGTGACCGGCATCGCGGTCTTCTCGGAGGAAACTACTGCAAAGCGGATCGAGCTCATGCGGGAGATCCTGCCCCAGGCCGTCCGCCTCGGAACTGTCACGACAAAGGTGTCGAGCGGTGCACAGAGCCTCACGCCTGTTCTGGAAGCCGGCCGCAAGCTCGGCTTTCAGGTTGAAGCCATCAACATCGATGATCCCGCAAGCATCGGGACGAGCCTGAGCCCAGACAACCTTGCCCGATTTGACGGTCTTGTTTTCGTTCCGGACGTCGTGCTCAGCGGCCACCAGGCCGAAGTCATCAGGCTGGTGAACCTGAGCAGGAAGCCTGCGATCTTTGCTTCACCCGACTGGGTCGCGAACGGCGCCTTCATGTCGTTCGGCCCCGACTTTGCAGACGCAGGGCGCCGCCTGATTGCGCAGGTTGATCGCATTCTACGGGGCGCAAAGCCGGGCGACCTGCCTTTCGAACGACCCACCAAGTTCGACCTCAGGATCAATCTCCGCATCGCCAAGGCCCTGGGTCTCGACCTGCCCGCAACCGTCGTCGCCCGCGCCGACGAAGTGATTGAGTAACCGCAGGATTCTACCCGGGCTCAACCGCCCTGCCCCTCGCCCGGTAAGCCATCATCCCTGCTGCGAAGCATCAACAAGGCAAAAAGCACGAAGAAGCCCATGAAGGTGATGCAGGCGTGATTCTGCACGCCCGATCCCTGATCGATCATTGCCCGAGCTGTTGAAGCACAGCAGACCACAACGCGAGCGGCTCCCTGAGCGCTCCGGGTTCGTTCGGTTTTTGGCGAACGGCGGTGTGCACCATGACGAGCTTGGAGGCGGGATCGACCAGGATGACCTGACCGCGGATGCCGAGCAGGGCAAATCGGCGCTGCTCGCCGGGGAGGAGCCACACCTGATAGCCATAGCCGAAATAGCGCGTGGCCACGTGCGGGGCGAGATGGCCATCCGCCGGCCGCACGGTCGTGGCATCCAGCAGCCACTGCCGAGGGATCAGTTGACGGCCTTCCCAGGCGCCGTCATGGGCGAGCAACCGGGCGAGGCGAGCATAATCGCGCAAGGTTGCGTTGAAGCAGCAAAAGGCGATCTCCTGCCCGCTGCCGTCGATCACCCAGGAGGCATCCGCCTCGGTGCCGATGGGATCCCAGATCCGGTCGTGGAGATAATCGGCAACCGGCGTGCCGGTGGCGGCGCGCAGGACCAGGCCGAGGATCTCGGTTTCAACGCTGGCATAGTGAAATTTGGTGCCCGGCGGTGCGGTTCGCGTGTTGAACTGCGCGACGATGGCGGCGGGATCTTTCGGCGCGTCGACGAACAGGGCCCGCCCAAGCCGGGCGATGTCGTCGTTCCCGTCATAGACTTCCGAGAACTCGACGCCCGACGACATGTTCAACAAGGCGCGGATGGATGTGCTGCCATATTCGGTGCCTGCAAGGCCGGGTACATAGGTCGCGACGAGGTCGTCGATCGACTTGATCCGTCCCTCCGAGACCGCGATCCCGACCAGCATGGCCACCAGCGTCTTCGCCATGGACTGCGAGACAAAGCGGTGATGGTCGGTCCGCGCATATTGATAGTGCTCGTAGAGGATGGTGTCGTCCCGGGCGATCAGAAGTCCCGTCACCGGGTTGCGCTTGAGGTAGTCCGCGATGCCAAGCTTTTCGGTACCAAAACTGTAGGTGATCGACGGCTCCGGCGCGCGCTTGAATTGCCAGGGCGCCGTCGCGCGAGCGACCCGGCGCGAGGGATAGATCTCGCCGAAATGGCTGTAGCTCCCGACGAGCTTGTTGAGCTCCGGGGCGGCGCCCCGCCTGCCGACCGGATAGCCTTCCGCCGCGCCGTACTGCTCGGCATCGGGGCCGCTATCCGAAAAGACCGGCCCCGGCTTGGCGGGCGCGCTTCGGACGTCCTGTGCGCAGGCCAGGGGCGTCCAGACCGCGGAGGCGACAATGACGGGCAAGAAAAGCCTGCGGCATCCCCGCGGCCTCCACAGCGCTCCCCAGATCATTGCACTTGCCTCCTCGCACGTTCGTGTGTGTGTGCGCTTATGAGAACAACATCGCAGGCCGGTGACGCGCGGCATGCTATCACTGCGAGCAGACGGTGTCAGCCGGTGGTGGCAACCCGCCTTGCTCTCGCCCCGCAGATAAGTCACCATCCCTCCCGCGCGCCATCAACAAGAGCAAAAGCGCTGAGGAAACGCATGAGCAAGCCGTCAAGCTTCGACTATGGCTGGGTCGTTGTCGCCGCAGGTGCGCTGATGACCTGCATCGGGTTTGGCACGATGCTGTCGCTGGCGGTGTTCTTGCAGCCGATCTCGGAGGCGATGGGCTGGTCGCGCGCCGGCGTGTCGGGGGCCGCGACGCTGGATTTCCTCTGCATGGGATTCGCCGCCTTCCTATGGGGCACGCTGTCGGACCGGTTCGGCACCCGCATCGTGGTGCTCTCGGGAAGCATTCTGTTGGGATTCGGTCTCGTCACCGCGAGCCAGGCCGCAAGCCTGTGGCAATTCCAGCTTTGCTTCGGCGTGCTGATCGGGATCGCCGTGGGCAGCTTCTACGCGCCGATGATGGCGCTCGCGAGCGCCTGGATCGAGAAGAACCGCAGCCTCGCCGTGGCGCTGGTCTCCGCCGGGATGGGCGTGTCGCCAGTGACGGTCGCGCCGGCCGCGAGCTGGCTGATCACCGCCTATGATTGGCGCACCGCGATGCTGATGATCGGCTGTGCTGCCTGGGCGCTGTTGATCCCCGCCTGTTTCCTGGTGCGTCCGGCGCCGTCAGCCGCGGGCTCCGCAATGACGGACGCGACGCCGGAGGTCGAGATGAACGCGGCGCAGGCGCTGCGCACGCCGCAATTCATCGCGCTCGCAGCGGCGCATTTCGCCTGCTGCGCGGCGCATTCCGGCCCGATCTTCCACATGGTGTCCTATGCGATGGTCTGCGGCATCGCTCCGCTCACGGCGGTGACGGTCTATAGCGTCGCCGGCGTCTCAGGCCTCGGCGGCCGCCTGCTGCTGGGCGCGCTGGCCGATCGCATCGGCGCGAAACCGGTCCTTGTCGGCGGGCTGTTCGTGCAGGCGATGTGCATCGCGACCTATCTGGCGGTGGCGCAGCTCGGCGAGTTCTATGCGTTGTCAGTCGTGTTCGGCCTCGCCTATGGCGGGGTGATGCCGCTCTATGCGGTGCTGGTCCGCGAATTTTTCGGCGCGCGCATCATGGGCACGGTGTTCGGTGCGGTCTCGGCCTTCGCCAGCCTCGGCATGGCGCTCGGGCCCTGGGCCGGCGGGATCGTGTTCGACACGTTCCAGCAATACACCTGGCTGCACGCCGGCTCCTTCGCGATCGGGCTCGCCGCGGTCGCAGTCGCACTGAACTTCCCGACCAGACGCCGGCCATCGCTCGATCTTAGCCGCGCGACGGCGTGACATCGACCTGTAGCCATTGCCGGATCTGATTGTCCCAGCCGAACGAACTGCGCCATGACGATCATTTCCCTTGAACGGGTCGCCGACATTCTTCCCGCGGATTTTCCCGCGCTGGAGGCCGACGCCAAGGCCGATGGACATGCGCACATGACCCGTCTGGCTGCGGAGTTCGCAACTGATCGCGCCATGTTTCACGCCATCTTCACCTGCCACCTGGATGGCAGATTGGCGGGCATCGGCGCGATCACCAACGAGCCTGCACCGGCGCCGGTGCCCACGTGGCGGATGCGGCGGTTTTACGTGCACCAGGACTACAGGAGACGCAAGGTCGGCAGGGCCATTGCGGACGCCTTGCTGCGAGAAGCTGCGGGGAAGGTCGCAATCGTCACCGTCCACGCTGGAAATGCCGGCGCTGTGCGGTTTTGGGAAGCAATGGGATTCACCGGGATCGACGGCCAACCCTGGTCTCACCAAGCGCATCTGCCGATCCCGGAGCCTGCCGCCGGCTCGTGAGCGGCTCTGCCAAGCCTTGCCTCGACGAGGAAGCACGACGCGCCTCGGACTGACGAGCGCGTCGCCGACCGCGGTTGCCAGGCGAGGCCGAGAGGCCGACGGAGAGAGAGCGGTGCGTTCTTACATATCGAGGAAGCGAGTGGTCACGCCACCAGCGCGGCGTCCTCATCGCTGTCGATGCCGCGCTGTGCGGCCAGCAGGCTGATGATCTCCGCATTCGGCCGGGCCTTGCTGAACAGGAAGCCCTGGCCCTCATGGCAGCCTTCGGCGCGGAGGCAGCTGAGCTCGGCTTCGGTCTCGACGCCCTCGGCGGTAATGGTGACTCCAAGGCCTTTGCCGAGGCTGACGATGGAGCGGATGATCGCCTGGGCCTCGCGGTTGGCGGCGAGATCGCGCACGAAGGACTGGTCGATCTTGATCTTGTCGAACGGGAAGCTGCGCAGATAGCTGAGGCTGGAATAGCCGGTGCCGAAATCGTCCATGGAGATGCGCACGCCGAGCGCGCGCAGCGCATGCAGTGTCGCCAGCACCTGCGCGCTCTTCTCCAGGAGCAGCGTCTCGGTGATCTCGAGCTCGAGCCGCCGCGGCGGCAGGCCGGAATGCTTCAACGCGTCGGTCACCATCGAGAGCAGGTTGCCGCTGCGGAACTGGAGCGGCGACAGGTTGACCGCGACACGGACGTCGTCGGGCCAGGACGCGGCATCGAGGCAGGCCCGGCGCAGCATCAAGCCGCCGAGCGGATTGATCAGGCCGGTGTCTTCGGCGACCGGAATGAACTCGGCCGGCGACACCATGCCGCGCTCGGCATGCGGCCAGCGCACCAGCGCCTCGAAGCCGGTGATGCGGCCGCTCGTGAGGTCGATCAGCGGCTGGTAGTACGGACGCAGCACGTCGTTCTGGATCGCGTCGCGCAGCTCGACCTCGATCTTGCGGCGGCTCTGCGCCTTCGCATCGAGTGCGGCCTCGAAGAAGGCGAAGCTGCCGCGCGCGTCCAGCTTGGCGCGCGACAGCGCCATGTCGGCGCTCTTGAGCAGCTTTTCGGAATCGTCGCCGTCGCCCGGCGCCATCGCAATGCCGATCGAGGCGCCGATCACCACGGAATGGCCGTCGAGCAGATAGGGATCGGCAATGGCCGCCAGGAGGCGCTTGGCCAGCATCACCGCGTCCTCGGGACGCGCCAGCCCGCTTTGCACGATCGCGAACTCGTCGGAATTGAGCCGCGCCAGCGCATCCTCTTCCCGCAAGGTGGAGCGCAGCCGCTTGGCGACGCCGCGCAGGAGCTTGTCGCCGACCGCGTGCCCCAGCGTGTCGTTGACCGCCTTGAAATTGTCGAGCCCCAGCATCAGCAGCGCGACCTTCTCGGCGCTGCGCCGCGTGTGCAGCAACATCTCGTCGACCTGCTGCCGCAGCAGGCTGCGATTGGGCAGGCCGGTCAGCCCGTCGTGCTGGGCCATGAAGGCGAGCCGCGCCTCGGCGCGCTTGCGCTCGGTGATGTCCATCAGCGCGAGCAGCACCGCGGGCCGCTCGGCATAGGTCAGCTCGCGGGAATAGATCGCAAGGTCGATCAGCGCGCCATCGGCCTTGACATGCTTCCAGGTACGGCCGGCCTGCTCCTCGCCGGTCTCATCGACGGTCCAGGGCGGCTCGCTGTCGAAGGCCTGCAGGGAGCGGATCTTCAATCGCTCGAACTCGGCCCGGCTATAGCCATAATGCGCGACCGCGGCATCGTTGACGCCGAGGATGCTCTCGTCGTCCAGCGCGCAGACGATCATGGGCACGGGATTGCCGTCGAACAGCAGGCGGAACGAGGCCTCGCGCTGCTTGAGCTCGGTGATGTCGACGCGCAGGCCGACGACGCCACCGTCATCGGTCAAGCGCTCGTCGATCAGGATGACGCGGCCGTCCGACAGCTTCTGCTCGTGGCGCGCGCCGGGCTTGTAGAGCTTTTGCAGGCGCTCGGCGATCCAGGCATCCTCGTTGCCGACGGCCTCGGGATAGTCGCCGCGGGCGACGCCGATGCGCAGCGTGTCTTCGAGGCGCGCGCCTTCCTCGAACAGATCGGCCGTCTTGCTGTAGATCTCGGCGTATTTCTTGTTCCAGAGGACGTAGCGGCCTTCGGCATCGAGAAACACGATGCCCTGCGGCAGGATATCGATGGCCTGGCGCAGGCGCTCATGGGATTTGCGCGCGTCCGCGATCGCGGCTTCCGCCTCGGCACGGCTGCGCAGGACTTCGTCGCGTTCGGAAAGGGTACGCGAGGCACGCGCGAAACGCGGCTTGCGCGCCTTCTGGCCGGCACGGGCAAGCACGCTTTGCTTTCGCTTTCTTGCTTTTCGAGACCCCAAACTCAACTTCACTCGTCCCAGTCGCGCCCAGCGGCCGCAAGCTTTGGGGCAAGTGTCTGAAAAAAAAGTAATCTTGCCCGGCCGCGGTCCGCACGCGGCGGCGCTTGCTGCCTGTTTGCGCGGCGCGGCGAGTGGCTGCAGGCGCCATCAGACTGAGTGCGGCGCCGCAATCAATGAGCGATCGGGCGCAAAATTGCGCGCGCGCCTGAATCCGTTCCGAAATCGTGCGCGATTGCATGCCAGGCGCAAGTATTCCCCGCGCAACGCACGAATTTTGGTCAATGCAGGATACGGTTATTGGACCGTTAAGAAACGGCGGGTCGAGACGCGATTCGGGCGAGCTGCGGTGAGCCGGCGGCGGGCTCAGCGCCTCGTTCTTAACCCTGGTGCAGCATTGGGCTATAAGAGCGTCAGCATGAGTCGCCGCGGCATCACCCTCCTCCTGCTCTCGTTCGTCTGCCTGGGCGCCGGTAGCGCGCTGGCCCAGGACAAGGGCAGCATCACCCCGAAGCCGCTGCCGCCGCTCGCCAATCCCAACGACCCCGATCTCGCCGCGAAGGAACTGTTCGCGCGCAAGCTGCTGCCGTCGAAGGGGCCGACCCATGTCATCGGCTCCTACACCAAGGGCTGCATCGGCGGCGCAGAGCAGATGCCGGTCAACGGCGATCACTGGCAGGTGATGCGGCTGTCGCGGAATCGCAGCTACGGTCATCCCGACATGATCGCGCTGATCAGGCGGCTCGCCGCCAAAGCGCACAAGGACGCAGGCTGGCCCGGCATCCTGGTCGGCGACATCGCGCAGCCGCGCGGCGGGCCGGCGCTGTCGGGCCATGCCAGCCACCAGATCGGTCTCGACGCCGACATCTGGCTGACGCCGATGCCGGACCGCCGGCTCTCGCGCGAGGAGCGCGAGGAGATGTCGGCGGTGATGATGGTGCGCCCGGACCGGCTCGACATCGACCCCAAGGTGTTCACACCAGGCCACGTGCTGGTGCTGCGCGACGCGGCGCGGGAGCCCGGCGTGCAGCGCATCTTCGTCAACGCCGCGATCAAGAAGGCATTGTGCCGCGAGGCCAAGGGCGATCGCGCCTGGCTGTCGAAGATCCGCCCCTGGTGGGGTCACGACTACCACTTCCACATTCGCATGCGCTGCCCGGCGGGGGCCGGCGAATGCGAGGGCCAGCCGTCACAGGCCGAGGACGAAGGCTGCAAGCCCGCCGATCTCGCCTACTGGTTCTCCGACGCGGTGCTGCACCCCAAGCCGCCGCCCGAGCCGCCCAAGCCGAAGCCGCCGATGACGCTCGCGCAGATGCCGGCAGCCTGTAAGGCGGTGCTGCATGCAGGCGACGCGAAGCCGTAGCGGGCCCGGCCAAACGTCGCCTTTGACCTGTTCCGCCAGCCTGTTATGCTGCGGTTTGCGACAAGCCACGGACCGTAAGTCCGCCTGGCTTTTCGGAACTGCGCTTCCGCCGGTCGCCCTTCTAATTCAATTGACGCCGTCCTTGCGTGCGCTTGCGTACGTCTCGACGTGCATGGAGCGCTCCTGATGTCCCGCCCTTCGGTGTTCTTGTCTGCCCTCATCTTGCTCGTGTCCTGCTCTTTCGCCCAAGCATCTGACAAGACCATCACCGTGTTCGCCGCCGCCTCGATGAAGAACGCGCTCGACGAGATCGACGCCGCCTACACCGCCAGGACCGGCGTCAAGTTCAGCGTCAGCTACGCCGCAAGCTCGGTGCTGGCCAAGCAGATCGAGCAGGGCGCGCCGGCCGACGTGTTCGTCTCCGCCGACACCGACTGGATGGATTACGCGATCTCCAAGAGGACCATCAGCGAGCCGTCACGCGTCAACCTGCTCGGCAACAGCATCGTGCTGATCGCGCCGAAGGATTCCAAGATCGACCGCGTGACCATCGCGCAAGGCTTCGATCTCGCCAAGCTCGCCGGCGGCGGCAGGATCGCGACCGGCGACGTCAGGTCGGTACCGGCAGGCAAATATGCCAAGGCGGCGCTGGAAAAGCTCGGGGCCTGGCAGGCCGCGGAGCCGAAATTCGCCATGGCCGAGAGCGTGCGCGCGGCGCTGACGCTGGTCGCCCGCGGCGAGGCCAATCTCGGCATCGTCTATTCCACCGACGCCATGGTCGAGCCGGGCGTGAAGATCGTCGGCACCTTTCCGGCGGATTCGCATCCTGCGATCATCTATCCGGTCGCGGCGACCAGCATCGCCAAGCCGGAGACGAACAACTATCTCGCCTTCCTGCGCTCGACGGCGGCCAAGACCATTTTGGAAAAATACGGCTTCAAGTTCCTGATCAGCCCGACGACCTGATTCTTGCAAACCTGATTTCTGCGACCCGATATGACGACTTGATGTTCGAGATCTCTGCCGCCGAATGGACGGCGATCCTGCTTTCGCTCAGGGTCGCCGTCATCGCCACGCTGGTCGCGACGCCGTTCGGCATCGCGCTGGCGTGGCTGCTCGCGCGACGCGAATTCTGGGGCAAGTCGATACTGGACGCCTTGGTGCACCTGCCGCTGGTGCTGCCGCCCGTGGTCACCGGCTATCTGCTGCTGCTCAGCTTCGGCCGCAGAGGTCTCATTGGCGGCTTTCTCGCCGACCATCTCGGCATCGTCTTCGCGTTCCGCTGGACCGGTGCTGCGCTCGCCTGCGGCGTGATGGCGTTTCCGCTTCTCGTCCGCCCGATGCGGCTGTCGATCGAGGCGATCGATCGCCGGCTCGAGCAGGCCGCCGAGACGCTCGGCGCAGCGCCGTGGAAAGTGTTCTTCACGGTGACGCTGCCGCTGGCGCTGCCGGGCGTGCTCGCCGGCATGGTGCTGGGCTTTGCCAAGGCGATCGGCGAGTTCGGCGCCACCATCACCTTCGTCTCCAACATTCCCGGCGAGACCCAGACGATTTCGTCGGCGATCTATTCGCTGATCCAGACGCCCGACGGCGATGCCGCTGCGGGAAGGCTCGTGATCGTCTCGATCGTGCTCGCGATCGGCGCGCTGATCGCGGCCGAATGGTTCGCCCGCCGCGCCACGCAGCGGCTGCACGGGAATTGACCATGCTGCGCGTCGACGTCGAAAAACAGCTCGGCGAATTCTCGCTCTCCGCATCCTTCAGCAGCGAGGGGCGCGTCATCGGGCTGTTCGGCGCCTCGGGCGCCGGCAAGAGCTCGCTGGTCAACATGATCGCCGGGCTGCTGCGGCCCGATCGCGGCACCATCGCGATCGACGGCGAGACCGTCGACGACACCGCCGCCGGCATTCACGTGCCCACTTACCGCCGCCGCATCGGCTACGTGTTCCAGGATGCGCGGCTGTTTCCGCATCTGAGCGTGGCGCAGAACCTCGACTATGGGCGGCGCATGAACGGACTTGCGCCCGATCCGGCGCAGCACAAGCGCATCATCGAGTTGCTCGACATCGGCGCGCTCAGGGATCGCCGTCCCGGGAAGCTGTCCGGCGGCGAGCGCCAGCGCGTCGCGCTCGGCCGCGCGCTGCTGTCGAAGCCGCGCCTGTTGCTGCTCGACGAGCCGCTCGGCGCGCTCGACGAGGGCCGCAAGCTCGAGATCCTGCCCTATCTCGTGCGGCTGCGCGACGAAGCCAATGTGCCCATGGTCTATGTCAGCCACGACGTCGCCGAGCTGCGCCAGCTCGCGACGCAGATCGTGATGCTGAAGCAGGGGCGGGTCACGTCATTGGGCGGGGTGAAGGTGCTGACGTGAGGGCCCGTGGCCCATCCCCGTCATTGCGAGCGTAGCGAAGCAATCCAGAGACTATCTGCGGCGGCAGTCTGGATTGCTTCGTCGCAAGAGCTCCTCGCAATGACGCGTCCTCGGCTGGCTTTGTCCTGCCCCACCTTCGTAGGGTGGGCAAAGGCGCGCTCCTCGCGCGCCGTGCCCACGTCTTGCCTGCTGGTGGGCACGGCGCAAGGGCGCCTTTGCCCACCCTACGGCAGCGTCAGACCCCCGCCACCGAGGACCACAGCTCGGCGAGTTTCTTCCGCAGCGCCTGGGTGCGTGTCGGCGGCGGCGGCGTCTCGTCATCCTCCGGCAGGCGCAGGCCGACGACGTTGACGCGGCCGCCGGAGATGCTGCGGGCGACCAGCACGATCTCGTCCAGCGCGAGCTCGGCGCCCTCCTTCGGCGCGCGATCGAGATGGACGTCGAAATAATCGGCGAGCGTGAGCTTGCTCTCGTCCTCGCTCACCTTGACGCCGTAGATCTCGGCGAGCTCGGCGAGCGTGTGCTCGCCGGAGACCATGAAGTCGCCGAGCAGATGCGGATCGGGCGCGGTGCTCGGCTGCATGTCGACGAAGAAGCGGTCGAGCGACTCGGCCTTTTCCGGCGGCGCCAGCAGATAGATGTAGTCGCCCGGCGCGATCGGGTCGGCTTCCGTCGGCGTCAGGATGTTCTCGTTGCGGATGACGAGCGTCGGCTTGGACCAGGACGGGATCAGGCCGCGGCGGAAATACAGGCTCTTGGGCCGCACCGGATAGCCGACCAGCTGCTGCTCGAGCTGGCCGGGCAGATCGAGCTCGACGCGGCGCGGGCCGCGCTCGGCGCGCGGCAGCGCCACGTGCAGCTTGCGGGCAGCCGGCGCCAGGGTCCAGCCCTGCAGCAGGAGCGAGATGATGACGACGACGAAGGCGACGTCGAAATAGAGATAGGCCTTGGACAGGCCGACCAGCATCGGGATCGAGGCCAGGAAGATCGCGACCGCGCCGCGCAGGCCGGTCCAGGCGATGAAGATCTTCTCGCGCCAGTTGAAGCGGAACGGCGACAGGCACACGAACACCGCGAGCGGCCGCGCCACCAGCATCAGGACGAGCGCGACGGCGACCGCCGGCAGCACGCTGGCCCCCAGCCGGCTCGGCGAGACCAGAAGGCCGAGCAGCACGAACATCACGATCTGAGCCAGCCAGGTCGCGGCGTCCAGGAAGGTCACCACCGAATTATGCGCGCGGGTCGGCCGGTTGCCGATGATGATGCCGGCGAGATAGACGGCGAGGAAGCCGGAGGCGTGCATGATCTGCGAGCCGCCGAAGATCACGAGCGCGCCCGTGGTCACGAAGGGCGCATGCAGGCCCTGCGGCAGGGCGACCTTGTTGAGCGCGATGACGACGAGGCGGCCGCCGAACACGCCGACGACGGCGCCCAGCGCCGCCTCCAGCACGAACTCCATCAGCACGTGGCCGGCCGAGCTCGAGCCGACCGAGATGTATTCCACCAGCATCAAAGTGAGGAAGATCGCGAAGGGATCGTTGGTGCCGGATTCCGCCTCCAGCGTCGCGCCGACGCGCGGGCGCAGGCGCAGGCCCTGGGTGTGCACCAGGAGGAACACGGCGGCCGCGTCGGTCGAGGCCACCACGGCGCCCACCAGCAGCGACTCCGCCCAGTTGAGGTCGAGCGTGTATTTGGCGAACGGCGCCGTGACCAGCGCGGTCAGCAGCACGCCGACGGTCGCGAGCACGAGGGACGGGGCGAGCACGGTGCGGATGCTGGCAAAGCGCGTGCGCAGGCCGCCGTCGAACAGGATCAGGGCGAGCGCGACGGAGCCGACCAGATAGGTGGTGCGGACGTCGTCGAACTGGAGCTGACCGGGGCCGGAATCGCCGGCGAGCATGCCGATGACCAGGAAGACGAGCAGCAAGGGCGCGCCGAAGCGCAGCGCAAGCAGGCTCGAGAGGATGCCGGCCATGACGAGGACGGCGCCGAGCAATATGGCGAGACTGACGGAGTCGAGGGAAGCCATCCACCTTCCGGGTAAAAAATCGCTGGAATTTCATCCTTATCGTCGGCGGACTCGCGCGCCAACCCATTTTCGCTCTTCGCGGCAATCTGCCCGTATTTTACGGCCTTAACGCGCATCACTTCACGGTGTATCGATGGCCCGGCCGCGCCCTGCCCTCGAATCAATTCCTGCCCGCTTGCCGACGAGACCGATGGACATGGACCTCAAAGACTTCATGGAGTTCGTGCAGACCACCGCACGCAGCGTCGGGGCGGAAATCTCCTCACCCTGGTTCTACCTGCAATTCGGCCTCATCCTGGCAGCGGCCGGCATCGCCTATGCCGCGGAGGCCGGCATTCGCAGCCGTGTCGACCTGGCCTCGCTGGCGATGCGCTGGCCGCTGCCGCTGCGACACTTCGTTCGGGTGATGGTCGCCAGCGCCTCGACGGCGGTGTTCACGCTGCTCGTGATCGTCTCGCGCGTGGTGATGTATCACGCGACCTGGCCGAGCCGCTCCTATCTCCTGATGGTCGCAGCCAAGCTGGGGTTCGCCTGGCTGGTGATCCGGCTCGTGACCTCGG
This sequence comes from Bradyrhizobium sp. CCBAU 11357, assembly GCF_028128865.1. NCBI lineage: Bacteria > Pseudomonadati > Pseudomonadota > Alphaproteobacteria > Hyphomicrobiales > Nitrobacteraceae > Bradyrhizobium > Bradyrhizobium sp. CCBAU 11357. The sequence continues at coordinate 139,947 of NZ_LBJW01000104.1, forward strand.
TGCTGCGCAACGCCTTCATCGTCAAGCTGGTGTCGATCACGGCCTGGTTCGTCGCCGCGCTCTCCATCGTCGGCCAGCTCGATGCGACGGTCGACCTACTGGATTCCTTCGCCATCGTGCTCGGCGGCCTCAGGCTGACCCCGCTCCTGGCGCTCAAGGCCGGCGCGCTGCTGCTGATCGCGCTCTGGCTCACCAACATCGCCAGCAATTTCGCCGAGAGCCGGATCAACTCGACCACCGACCTGACGCCGTCGGTGCAGGTGCTGCTGGTCAAGATCATCCGCATCGGGCTGCTCACGGTCGCGATCGTGATCGCGCTCGGCGCGGTCGGGATCGACCTGTCGGCACTCGCGGTGTTCTCCGGCGCGGTCGGCGTCGGTATCGGTATCGGCCTGCAGAAGATCGTGGCCAACTTCATCTCGGGGATCATCCTGCTCGCCGACAAATCGGTGAAGCCGGGCGACCTCGTCACCATCGGGGACAATACCGGGCGGATCAGCGCGATGAAGACGCGCTATATTTCCGTCGCCGCCGGCGACGGCCGCGAATTCCTGGTGCCGAACGAGGATCTGGTGACGCAGAAGGTCGTCAACTGGACCTATACCGACAAGAACACGCTGGTGAAGATCGCCTTCGGCACCAATTACGACGCCGACCCGAAATTGGTCTGCAAGCTCGCCGCCGAGACCGCGGAAGCCCATCCGCGCGCGCAAAAAGGCAAGCCGCCGACCTGTCTCCTGACCGAGTTCGCGGAAGCCGGGATGAAGTTCTCGCTGACCTTCTGGATCGCCGACCCCGACGGCATGGACAAGGTCAAGAGCGACGTGATGCTGGAGCTGTGGGACGCCTTCAAGCGCGAGGGCATCCGGGTTCCCTATCCCGTCCGCGAAATCCGCATCCGCGGCGGCGCCCTGCCGGTGGAAACCGCCGTAGAAGTCCCGAATTAGGTCACTTTCGCCTCCGAGGCTGGCCCCTCGGCTTGCATGAAGCCTGCCAATCATTAAATTGGGGCCTGAAATCAAGCCTTTCCACCGACATCGAGATCAGCCCGAGAAGACCTGACACGCATGAGCTACGTCGACGCCACCGAGACCTCCCTGCGCAAGACCGGACAGATCAAGCTGCACGGGCCCGCCGCCTTTGCCGGCATGCGCAAGGCCGGCGCGCTGGTGGCCAAGTGCCTGGACGAGCTCACCGACATCGTCGGGCCCGGCGTGCCGACCTCCAGAATTGACGAATTCGTCCGCGACTTCGCCTTCGACCATGGCGCCTATCCGGCGACGCTGATGTATCGCGGCTACCGCTACTCGACCTGCACCTCGCTCAACCACGTGGTCTGCCACGGCATGCCCGGCGACCGTCCGCTGAAGGAGGGCGACATCGTCAACATCGACGTCACCTTCATCGTCGACGGCTGGTATGGCGATTCCAGCCGGATGTATGCGATCGGCCCAATCGCGCGCAAGGCCGAGCGGCTGATCGAGGTGACCTATGAAGCGATGATGCGCGGCATCGCCGCGGTGAAGCCCGGCGCCACCACCGGCGACATCGGGCATGCCATCCAGAGCTTCGTCGAGCCGCAGGGCATGAGCGTGGTGCGCGACTTCTGCGGCCATGGCCTCGGCCGCATGTTCCACGACGAGCCGAACATCATCCATATCGGCCGGCCAGGCGAAGGCGTGCAGCTCAAGCCCGGCATGTTCTTCACCATCGAGCCGATGATCAATCTCGGCAAGCCGCATGTGAAGATCCTCTCCGACGGCTGGACCGCGGTGACGCGCGACCGCTCACTGTCGGCGCAATTCGAGCACTCGGTCGGCGTCACCGCGACGGGTGTCGAGATCTTCACGCTGTCGGAGCGGCACGGCGAGAAGCAGATCGGGTGAGCTGGGGCGCTGTCGTATGACGCGCGGCCGCTCCCGCAATTGACGGTTGCAAAAACGCCGGTCCCCGGCAATGCTGGCGGCCGATGCCCGCCAAGCCGGACCACGACAAGAGCAAGCCTGACGAGACGCCGCACTATCTCGGCCATCGCGAGCGGCTGCGCGAGCGCTTCTACAGCGCGGGCGCGGATGCGCTGAGCGATTACGAATTGCTGGAGATGGCGCTGTTTGCCGCGCTGCCGCGGCGCGACACCAAGCCGCTGGCGAAAACGCTGATCAAGACCTTCGGCTCGTTCGCCGAGGTCGTGCATGCGCCGGTGGCGCGCCTGCGCGAGGTCGAGGGGGTCGGCGAGTCCGCGATCAACCAGCTCAAGCTGATTGCCGCGGCGGCGCATCGCGTCGCCAAGGGCGAGGTCAACAGCCGCAATGCGCTGTCGTCCTGGAACGAGGTGATCGCCTATTGCCGCACCAGCATGGCGTTTGCCGACAAGGAGCAATTTCGCCTGCTTTTCCTCGACAAGCGCAACCAGCTGATCGCCGACGAGGTGCAGCAGACCGGCACGGTCGACCACACTCCAGTCTATCCGCGCGAGGTGATCAAGCGCGCGCTGGAATTATCGGCGACCGCGCTAATCCTGGTGCACAACCACCCCAGCGGCGATCCCTCGCCCTCGCAGGCCGACATCCAGATGACGAAGGCGATCATCGACATCGCAAAACCGCTGGGGATTGCCGTGCATGATCACATCATCGTCGGCAAGAACGGGCATGCGAGTTTGCGCGGACTGCGGCTGATCTAGAGTCTCAAATCAGATGACAAGGGAACGATGAGCGACTGGCTGCACAATCTGCCGGTGCCCTTCATGGCGCTGGTGATCTTCGGATTCACCTATCTTCTGGCCGCGGCGATCTTCGCAGGCATCGCGCTTGTCGCAACGGAGGAGCGTGCCAAATCGCTCAAAGCGATCTCGCCGGGCATGCTGCCCGTGCTCGGCATCATCTTCGGCCTGTTCGTCGCCTTCACCGCAGCGCAGGTCTGGGGTGACAGCGATCGCGCCAGTGCCGCGGTAAGCCGCGAGGCCAGTGCGCTGCGCAGCGCCGTGCTGCTGGCTGGCGGCCTGCCGGCGGAGCAGGAGACGAAGCTGCGCGGCCTGGTGCGCGACTATGTCGGGCAGGCTGTCGCGGTGGAATGGCCGATGATGGCGCATCAGGAGGCATCGCTGAAAGTGACGCCGCCGGCGCTCGCCGATGCCCTGCAGCTCGTCATCACGATGACGCCGCAAGGCACGGGGCAGGCGAATGTGCAACGCGAGCTCATCGCCGCGCTGGAGCAGGCGCTGGATGCGCGGCGGCAGCGGATCATCGTCAGCCTCGCCGCGTTCAATCCCGTCAAATGGTGGTGCCTGTACCTCCAAGCCGCCTGCGCATTGCTGGTGATCGGCCTCGTTCATTGCGACAACCGGCTGGGATCGGCGATCGCGATGGGCCTGTTCGCGACGGGGGTGGCCACCTCCGTCCTGCTAATTGCCGCACACGACCGGCCATTCGCCGGTCAGGTCTCGATCAAGCCGGAGCCGCTGCTGCAGATCATGCCGGAGGCAGCAGCGAAGACCTAGACGGAGGCGCACTCCCTCTCCCGCTTGCCGGAGAGGGTCGGGGAGAGGATGTTTCCGCAATGGGACAATCCCCAAGAGGAAAAAGCCCTCACCCGGCGCGCGGGACGATGCTTCGCATCGCCCGGACGCGCCGACCTCTCCCGCAAGCGGGAGAGGTGAACCGAGACCGCGGCATTGATCAACCTAAAGCCATTCCGCTTGAGGCCAGATCAGAACATCTGGCTTTTGGCTGCTTTCAAGTGCTCTTCTGCGGCCGTGATGCCGGCGAATGCCTTGAGCGTCAGAGCGGTCGGTTGCGGCTTCCATTCGGCAACCATTTTCTCGGCCTTCTCGAGCTCCAGCTTGGACAACATGGAAGCCATCTCGTTGACATTCCTGGCCGGCGCCACCTTCGAGAGCTTGAAATAGGCATACGACAGCGACAGATCCCTCGGCGTGCCCTTTCCTGCAGAATATGCGCGGGACAGGCTGAAGAGGGCGCTAGGGAGGCCCTGGTCGCCTGCCAGCCTCCACCATTTCAGCGCTTCTTCTGAATTGCCTTGCCGGTCGTACATGAGAGCGACATCGTGCTGGGCACGCGCGTAACCGGCCTTGGCGGACACAAGCTTGTATTTCAATGCTTGATCCGGATCGGTTGCGACGACGCCCACGCCCTGCCCGTCATAATAACAGCCGAGCTTATAGGCGCCGAGCGGATCGTTGGCCGCGGCCGATTTTTGAAACCACTCGAATGCCTGGCTGCGATCCTGCGGTGTGCCGATGCCGTTATTGTGCATCATGCCGACATGATATTGCGCCTCCGCATCTCCGCGATTGGCCAACGCCACCATCGCATTGAAGGTGCGGGTGTCATTCGCGCTGGCGGGCATCGCGAATAGCAGAAGGCACGAAAAGGCCAGGGCAACGAATTTCATGTCAAAGCCCGATCGAGTTTGAACCATTCCGTCTTGGTCGCTCAAGACGTAGAAAAAGTTCGAAATCAGCGATCCTTGGCCCGCCCGAGCCGATCCCGTCACGGCTCCACCCAGCGCTGCACCGCCTCGGCGGTGTCGGCGGGCGTGGTGTTGAAGCAGATCGCGGCGTCGGGCGCGAGGCGATGGACGAGGTTGAGCACCTTCTCGAACAGCAACAGCCGCTCCTTCTGCTCGCGCAGGCCGGCGCCGATCACGATGCAGTCGAAGCGCTCGTCGCGCAGCGCCGCCGTGACGGCGGCCTCGGCGGTCGCATCGAGATCGATTAGACAGCTCGTGACCTCGAAACCGAGGCCGCGCAAACGGAGCAGCTGCGCCTCGATGTATCCGCGGACATGCTCGGGCGTGAGCTGCGGGAATGCGCTGTAGTCCGCATTGCCGGGTTCGATGCCGATCGCGAGGACGCGCTTGGCCATGCAGGACACTCCTTGCCGGACCGTCTCACCTTGCTAACGGAGGGATGGCCGCGCCGGTTCCCGGAGCGGTGGCGGCCTCTCCATGGTTCAACCGAGATTTCCCGCCCAAGCTGTAAGCCATTTCACATGCGCCGCGCCGATGACCTGCCAGACTTTCTGGCAGATCACGCTGGAGCCAGGCACCGATCACGACGCCGGCTCACTCTGGTTTGCACGGCAAGTCGATCATTCAATCAATTTGCGGGAGCGGAAGATGATCTCATTCGAGAGTTTCAAGAACGAATACGAGCGGAATTGGGCCGGTCTCGAAATCCGGCCGGCACGCCTTGCCGAGGCGAATGCCATCGCCCGCAAGGCGCTCAACGGCAAGGCGACCTATCAGCAGATCGAGCGGCTGACCGGCGTGCCCTGGTACTTCACCGCGCTGTGCCACTACCGTGAATCCAACTTCGATTTCGACACCTATCTGGGCAACGGCGAAACGCTTCATCGCACAACGACGATCGTTCCGAAGGGGCGCGGCCCGTTCGCCACCTTCGTGGACGGCGCCGTGGACGCGTTCAGAATCGAGAACTTCATCGGTTCGCGGGATTGGGGCATCGCGCGGATGCTGTTCCGGCTCGAAGCGTTCAACGGCTTCGGCTATCATTCCAAGGGCGTCAATTCGCCCTATCTCTATGGCGGCTCGACCCTGTACGGCCCGCCGGAAGCAAGAGCCGGAAAATTCGTCCGCGACCATGTGTTCGATCCCGGTCATGTCGATGCCCAGCTCGGCACGGCGGTGATCCTGCATGCCATGATGGCGCTGGATTCGTCGATCGCGCTCGACGACGGCCCGCAATTCGCCGGTCGCACCGAGCCCGAGGATGAGGTGGCCTCGACGGTCATTCTGATGCAGCAGGCGCTGAACAAGCTCGGCGCCAATCCGCCGCTCGCCGAGGACGGCATCAGCGGACCGAAGACCAGGGCCGCCGTCTCGCTGTTTCAGCAGCAGAACGGCCTGAGGGACACCGGGCTGCTCGACGCTGCCACGGTCGCCGCCATCACGCGCGCGATGCAGCAGCCGGGCCCGGCCGGGCAGAACGGCGACCTCTCGCAGATCCTGAAGCGGCTGGAAGATCTCACACAAGTGCTGCGACCGCCGGCAAGCGGCGGGACGCTGCCGGCGATCGTGCCGAGCAACACATTGCCTGCCACCAACGATCCCGTCAGCCTGTTCGAACGGCTGTTCTCCCTCATCAACAGGACAGCACCCATGCCCGGACCCGTCGCCCCGATGAGCCCCGCCCCCGTCGATCAGCTGAAACAGGTCGTCGATTTGCTCAGCACCCTGCTCAACAACGGCGGCGGCAAGCCGATGCTCGGCCAGGTCAATGGCGCGCTCGGCGAGACCATCGGCAAGCTGCTCGACGGCAAGAAGACCGCGCTCGGCATCGGCGGCTCGCTGATCACCGCCCTGCTCTCCTCGGTGACGGCAAGCCCGAATGCGGGAGGCCTTGCCGGGCTGCTCGGAACCATCGTGTCTGCCGTGCCCGGCCTTGGCCAGTTCGCAATGCCGATCTCGCTCGCGCTCGCCGTCTGGGGCGTGCTCGGCAAGATGGAGAAATGGGCGCAAGGCACCGCGCCGCCGCCGAAGGTGACGACGTAGGGACGCAGGGAGATCGGGCTCGGGATGCTTCTCCAGGAGAAGGTGCGCTCCCTCCCCCGCTTGCGGGGGAGGGCTGGGGAGAGGGTGTCTCCACAATCGAGAACCCCCTAGAGGAGAAAGCCCTGACCCGCGCCTTCGGCGCGACCTCTCCCGCAAGCGGGAGAGGTGACCGAGCTCGCATCGAGCAAATGCCTACTGGCGCAGCATGATCAGGGGATCGGCGGTGTCGGGGACACGGCGCCACTGGGCGTTGTCGTCGGCCTCGAACTGCCAGGCGTCGCCTGATTTCGACATCAGGATGATCTGGCCGCGCTCGAGCCGCCATTGCGTCGGGTTGAACTGCGCGATCGCGGCGTCGCATCTCGGCTTGAGGAAGACCTGGAAATTGTCCGGGCCCGCTTCGGTGTTGGTCAGCGTCAGCCCGCAGATCGGCTGGCCGTTGCCGCGCACCATCGACCAGTCGCCGATCATCTGGTCCATCGACTTCGCCATCGAGCGCGCGGCGGCGAGATCCTGCAGGATGTAGACGCCCTCGCCCTGGCGCAGGCCCTCGAAGATGCCGGCCTCGACCTCGGTGAAATCGATCACGGCTTCGCCGGTCGCATCCTGCAGGCGCACGATGTCGAGGCCCTTCACGCTCCAGGCGACGATGTCCTTGGTGAAGGGCAGCGCGGTCTTGCAGGCCGGCTCCAGCTCCAGCTTGAAGCCCTGGCCAGCGGCGTCACCCCTCAGCGTGACGACGCAGGTCTTGCTGCGCTCGGTGGTCGAGAGCTCCCACTGTCCGGGCATCTGCTTCTTCAGGCTCGTCGCATCCTGCGCACGCGCGATGCCGGTCGCGGCCACAAAGGCCGCGACGGCAAATGCGAGAAGGCGACGAGCGATCATCAGCGCCCCCCGACCGGCGTTTCCGCAACCGGCGTCAGCGGCGCCTTGCCGGCGAACCAGGACTTGAGATTGTCGACCACGAGCTGGTCCATGGCGTTGCGCGTCACCACCGAGGCCGAGCCGATATGCGGCAGCAGCACGACGTTCTGCATGGACTTGAGCTCGTCGGGCACGTTCGGCTCGGCCGCGAACACGTCGAGGCCGGCGGCGAGAATGGTGCCGGATTTCAGCGCCTGGATCAGCGCGGGCTCGTCGACCACCGAGCCGCGCGCGACGTTGACCAGCACGCCGCGCGGGCCGAGCGCCTTGAGCACCTCGGCATTGATCATCTTTTCGGTCGAGGCACCGCCCGGCACGATCACCATCAGCGTATCGACAGCTTTCGCCATCTCGATCAGATCAGGGTAGTGCTTGTAGGCGACGTCCTTGGAGGGGTTGCGCGAGTGGTAGACCACCGGCACCAGCGAGGCATCGAGCCGGCGCGCGATGGCCTGACCGATTCGGCCCATGCCGACGATGCCGACCTTGCGGTCGCGCAGCGAGCCGACGCTGAGCGGATAGTTCTGGGTCTGCCACAGCCCGGAGCGGACATAGCGGTCGGCCTTGATGAACTCGCGCAAGGTCGAGATCAGAAGGCCCATCGCAACGTCGGCGACCTCCTCGGTCAAGACGTCGGGCGTGTTGGTGACGACGATGTTGTGCTCGGCGGCATATTTGGCGTCGATGTGGTCGTAGCCGACACCGAAGCTCGCCACCATTTCCAGCTTCGGCAGCTGCGACAGCGAATTCTTGTCCGCGCGCACGGTATGGTAGGTCACCGCGACGCCGCGGATCCTGTCGCGGACCGCCGGCGTCAGGCGCTCGAGATCGCCGCGCGTCTCCGCCTTGTGCACGACGAAATGATCGGAAAAGCCGTTCTCGAGGATCGGCCGCACCGGCCCATAGATCAGAAGGTCGATCTTTTCGGACGAAATCGAACCGGCAGCCATCAGTTTTCCTTTCCAAGCGCGCTCTCATGCCAGCGCCGTAAAACGAGGTGGGAAACTAGCGCCAGCACCCCATAGATGACAATCCCGGCCAGCGACAACAGAAGCAGGCTTGCGAACATGCGGGGTATGTTCAAGCGATAGCCCGATTCGGCGATCCTGTAGGCGAGCCCGGAGCCGGCGCCGGCCGTTCCGGCCGCGATCTCGGCCACGACGGCGCCGATCAGCGACAGGCCGCCGGCGATGCGCAGGCCGCCGAGGATATAGGGCAGCGCCGCCGGCAGCTTGAGGAAACGCAGGGTTTGCGGCCTTGATGCGCCATAGAGCTGGAACAAGCCGGCCAAATTGCGGTCCACCGAGTTCAGCCCGAGCGTGGTGTTCGACAGCACCGGGAAGAATGCGACGATGAAGGCGCAGACGACCACCGCGGTCTGCTGCTCCAGATAGATCAGCAAGAGCGGCGCGATCGCGATCACAGGCGTCACCTGGAGCACGATGGCATAGGGGAACAGCGAATATTCCACCCATTTCGACTGGTTGAACAGCAGCGCCAGCGCGATGCCGCCGATGCTGGCGGCGACAAAACCTTCGAGCGTGGTTGCAAGCGTGGTCGCCAGCGATTGCGACAGCACCGCCCAGTCCTTGATCAGCGTCAGCACGATGACTGAGGGCGCCGGCAGCACGTAGGGCGGGATCTCCTTGATGCGGACCACGAGTTCCCAGGCAAGGAGGCCGGCCGCGAAGACGATGACCGGCAGCACGAAGCGCATCGCGCGTTGCGCGCCAGAGGATTTTGCCGGCACGGGAGCTTGCGCGCTCATAGCGTCGACCGCTCCGAATAGGACGGCGCCAGCGCGGCGGACACGCGTCGGCAATAGTCGGAATAGGCCGCCGAGGTGCGAAACTCCTCAGCCCGCGGCTCGACCGTCTCGATGCGGATGTCGGCCTGGATGCGGCCGGGCCGCGCCGTCATGACCACGACGCGCTGCGACAGATAGACGGATTCGAACACCGAATGGGTGACGAAGATGACGGTCTTGCGCAGGGACCGCCACAGCGCCAGCAGATCGTTGTTGAGGCGGAAGCGCGTGATCTCGTCGAGCGCGGCGAACGGCTCGTCCATGAGGAGGATATCGGGATCGGTGACGAGCGCGCGCGCCAGCGACACCCGCATCTTCATGCCGCCGGAGAGCTCGCGCGGAAAGGCATCGGCGAAATCGGCAAGGCCGACACTCGCCAGTGCCGCGTCGGCACGCGCGCGCCCTTCCGCCTTCGGCACGCCGCCGAGCTTCAGCGGCAGCCGCACGTTCTCACGGACGTTGGCCCAGGGCATCAGGGTGGGCTCCTGGAACACGAAGCCGATGCCGTGACCCGGCTGCGGCACGCCCTCGTGCCGTGCCACCCGCACCGTGCCCGACGACGGCGCGCTGAGCTCGGCGATCAGCCGCAACACCGTCGATTTGCCGCAGCCGGACGGGCCCAGCAGCGAGATGAACTCGCCCTTGCGGACCGCAAGATCGAACGGGCCGAGCGCCATCACGCCGTTGTCGTAAGTTTTGGTCACGCCGCGCAGGCTGACGGCGAGAGCGGCCAGACTGGGCTCGACGGCGGGTGGCGTTGAGCTCGCTACCATCGATCGCTGGTCTTTGTGAGGCTCGGTCGCGCCGCGTCTTTCAACTCTCCCCAACGGGGAGAGGTCGGCGCGCAGCGCCGGGTGAGGGGCCTCAGGTCCCACGAGAGAGCGTAACCCCTCACCCGCACCGCATCTGACGATGCGATGCGACCTCTCCCTTCGGGAGAGGTGGGCCCCAGCCGCACCGCCGTGCCTGATCTCAGCATCTACGGCTTGTTCGGGCGCAGCTCGACGCCGACGCCCTTGTTGACGAAGCGCAGCGTGTAGGATTTGCGGAAGTCGAGATCCGCCTTCACGACGCCGGCCTTGACCATCTTGTTGAAGAAGGAGGCATAGCGCTCGTCGCTCATCGCACCGATGCCGTTCTTCAAGCTGTCGCCGGAATCGACGATGCCGTGCTCTTTCATCTTGGCGACGGAATAGGCCAAGAGATCGTCGGTCATCTCCGGGTTGAGCTGCTTGATCAGGGCATTGCCGGCGGAATTGTCGCGGTAGATGTAATTGTACCAGCCGATCATGGAGGCATCGACGAAGCGCTGCACCAGGTCGGGCTTCTTCTCGACGATCTCACGGCGGGTTTCGATCAGGGTCGAATAGGTGTTGAAGCCGTAATCGGCGAGCAGCAGCACGTTGGGCTTGAAGCCGGCGGCCTTCTCCACCGCGAACGGCTCGGAGGTGACGTAACCCTGCATGGCGCTCTTGGGATTGGCGATGAAGGGCTGCGGATTGAAATTATAAGGGCGGACGTTCTTCTCGCTGAAGCCGTATTCGGACTTCAACCACTGGAAATAGCTGGTCATGCCTTCCTTGGAGACGAACAGCGTCAGCGGCTTGAGATCCTCGATCTTGGCGACCTTGGCGTCGGGCTGCGTCAGCATCACCTGCGGATCCTTCTGGAACACCGCGGCGATGCTGACGACGGGAACGTTGTTGGCGACCGCATCGAACGACATCAGCGTGTTCGCGGCCATGAAGAAATCGATCTTGCCGGCAATCAGCAGCATCCGGTTGTTCTCGTTGGGACCGCCGGGGACGATGGTGACGTCGAGACCGTATTTCTTGTAGGTGCCGTCGGCGACCGCCTGGAAGAAGCCGCCATGCTCGGCCTCGGCGACCCAGTTGGTGCCGAAGGTGACCTTGTCGAGCGTTTGGGCGCGCGCCGGCGCAAAGGAGGCGACAGCGGCCAACAAGCCTGCAATTAACGCTCGCCGCAGATGAAAGGGGGGCATGATGGCACTCCGTCGACTCTGGCTGATCCAATCGTCTCTGGTTCAAGTGAATGCAACGCGATAAAACCGCATGACATCAGGGGATGCGAGCCGGCCGGGCCCGCATCCCCTCATAGCGCAAATTACGTGACAAATTCGGGCAAGGAAACCTCGATGACGCCCTCCCGCGACTGGATCGACATCGACTGGGCTCATGCGAGCCCGGGCGAGGTGTCGCGCTGGATCGCGGTGCTGCCGCTGGCGGCAACCGAGCAGCACGGCCCGCATCTGCCACTGACGACGGACGTGCTGATCGCGGACGCTTATCTGGCCCGTGTGCGCGAGCTGTTGCCCGCGAGCATTGCGGCGAGCTTCCTCCCGGTCGAACGGGTCGGCATTTCCACCGAGCATATCGACTATCCGGGCACGCAGACGCTGCCGACCGAAATGGCGCTGAAGAAATGGACTGGGATCGGCGAGGAGGTTGCACGCCGCGGCGTGAAGAAGCTCGTCATCGTCACCAGCCATGGCGGCAATGGCGCGGCCATGATGCTGGTTGCGCAGGACCTTCGCGCGCATCAAAAGCTCTTCGTGGTGACGACGTCGTGGTCGCGGCTCTCGGGCGCGGACACATTGTTCCCGGCCGATGAAGTGCGCCACGGCATTCACGGCGGCGCGGTCGAGACCTCGATCATGCTGGCGCGCTATCCTGATCAGGTGCGCAAGGATGCGATCGCTGATTTTCCCGCGAGCAGCATCGCGATGGAGCAGCAATATCGCTGGCTGTCGACGCAGCGGCCGGCGCCGTTCGCCTGGCAGGCGCAGGATCTCAACGCCAGCGGCGCAGTCGGCAACGCGACGCTGGCTGAGCCAGCGAAGGGCGAGCAGTTGCTCGATCAAGGCGCACGCGCCTTTTGCGAGCTGCTGGGAGAGGTCGATAACTTCGACGTGAACAGGCTCGCCAAGGGGCCCCTCGGCTAGCCCGCATCCAACTGAAACCATTCGAGAAATGACGGGTTTCCGGCAGCGCCAGATGCGCTTTCGAACCGGACACGGCGTGCCTCCGTCCAACTGGGCACGCGGGCCACAACGGACCGCCTCAACCCGGATGGAGTTTCACATGTCGATCAAGACCAAGATTGCCGCCGCAGCTCTCGCTGCTCTCGCCGTCACCGGCAGCATCGCGTCCACCACCACCTCGGCCGAAGCCAAGCAGCCCGGCTGGGTCTGGGGTGTCGGCGCCGGCATCGCCACAGCCGCCGTCGTCGGCTCCGCGATCGCCGCCAGCAACGATCCCTATTACCACGGCTATCACCGCTGCGGCTGGGTCGCGCAGTACAACGCCTTCGGCCAGTACGTCGGCCGCGTTCGCACCTGCTACTGATCTGAGTACCTGAGGCCGATCTTCACGTGGATCCTGCGTCCGACACGGGCGCCTCATCCACCCCGTGTCGTGCCCCCGACCCCGCCCGGCTGTCCCCCCGGGCGGGGTCATCCTTTTTGAGCCCTGCGAAATTTGTTGCAGCCGCGTCACACAGCGGTGCGAACTCTCCTCTGCGGCCATGCGCATCAGTTGCTATTGCGAATTAATCGCAATAAGGTTTGCCGCAGGTTCAGGAACTTGGGACGAAGTCGGGGCAAATCGAGATCACTCGGCCGGTCGCCTCAGTCACTGAGGCTGATGACAGAATCGCCGCGACCCGGCAGGGATATTGCGGCGGGTGGGACACATTCGCGTTTGGGGGCGTGCGTTTTGGCGTGGAGATGTCACAAACACCGGTGCTTGCGAACGGCTGCGGCGATTGCCACGGGCGTTCTGGCTTTTCCGACTGCCGGCCGCGCGGCCGATCTGCCGCTGAAGGCGCCGGCCTTGAGAGCGGTCTATGACTGGACCGGCCTCTATATCGGCGCGCATGCCGGCTACGGCCACGGCTCGTCGCATTTTGCGCTGAACGACGGCACCGCACTCAGCGGCAGCGGCGTCTTCAGCGGCATGATCGGCGGCGTGCAGGCGGGCTACAATTACCGCCTCAACTCCGGCTGGCTGGTCGGCGTCGAAGGCGATTTTACGTTTCCCAACTACATCACGTCGAATTCGATCGTCTCGTTCCTGGCGACGCCCGCCAACACCGTCACGCAGCAATGGGACTACACCGCGAGCCTGCGCGGGCGCGTCGGCTACACCAGCGGTCCGTGGCTCGTCTATGCCACCGGCGGCTTTGCCTGGATGGGCGAACGCTATTTCGACGCGCCGGCTTCCGGCGCCGAAATCCCGAAAATCCTGAATACGCGGCCCGGCTGGACTGCCGGCGCCGGCGTCGAATACGGTTTCGCGCCGCATTGGAGCGCGCGGCTCGAATATCTCTACAGCCGCTTCGATAGTGCCAACGTCGCCTTCTCCACGGGCGCGCAATACACATCCTCGTCGCTCGACTTCCAGCAGGTCAGGCTCGGCCTCAACCGCAAGGTCGATTGGCCGGGCATGCCGGGCTATAACCCGAAGAGCTCCCTGATCGACACGGAATCGGATCGCTGGGAGATCCACGGCCAGAGCACCTATCTGCCGCAAGGCTATCCATCGTTCCCCGCGCTCTATACCGGACCGAACTCGCTGTCGCCGTCGCGACAGGCCAAGGCGACGTGGAGCAACAGCCTGTTCCTGAACGCGCGGCTGTGGGACGGCGGCGAGGTCTATTACAATCCCGAGCTGCTGCAGGGATTTGGGCTCAACGACACGGTCGGTGCGGCCGGCTTCCCGAACGGCGAAGCGCAGAAGTCGAACTTCCCCTACCCGCACTACAACACCTCGCGCCTGTTCGTGCGCCAGACCTTCGGCTTCGGCGGCGAGCAGGAAGAGCTGGCGAGCAGCCAGCTGCAGCTGGGACAGAAGGTCGACGTGTCGCGCCTCACCTTGCAGGCCGGCAAGTTCCCCGTGGTCGACGTGTTCGACGGCAATGCCTATGCCAAGGACACCCGCAGGGATTTCATGAACTGGTCGCTCTGGGCGCCCGGCGCCTTCGACTATTCCGCCGACAAGGTCGGTCTCACCTACGGCGTCACCGCCGAGCTCAACCAGAAGCAATGGGCGCTCCGCGGCGGCTATTTCCTGATGGTGTCGGAATCCAATTCGAATCATTTCGACACCAGGGTCGGCGAGCGCGGCCAGTACGTGCTCGAACTCGAGACGCGCTTCTCGCTGCTGGGCCAGCCCGGCAAGCTCAGGACCATCGGCTGGGTCGACAGCGCCAATATGGGCAGCTTCCGCGAGACGCTGAACAATCCCGCGCTCAATCTCGACATCGCGCAGACCCGGCGCGGACGCCTGAAGTACGGCTATGTGCTCAACCTCGAGCAGGCGATCACCGACGATGTCGGGCTGTTCGGCCGCTGGAGCTGGAACGACGGCCGGTTCGAAACGCTGGCCTTCACCGACATTCATCGCAGCCTGTCCGCGGGCTTGTCGATCAAGGGCACGAGATGGGGCCGGCCGGACGACGTGATCGGCGTCGGCGGCGCGATCAACGCGATCTCGCAGGATTATCGCGACTTCCTAGCCGCCGGCGGCCTCGGTGTCCTCGTCGGCGACGGCGCGCTGAACTACCGCAAGGAACGCATCCTCGAAACCTACTACGCCTATGCGGTGAACAAGAACATCACCCTCACCGCCGACTATCAGCTCATCGTCAACCCGGCCTACAACGCGGACCGCGGACCGGTGTCGGTGTTTTCGGGACGGCTGCACGGGGAGTTCTGAGCTGTGGCTCAGGCGAGATGAACTCAGATGGTGGCCGTTTCACCTCTCCCGCTTGCGACCCGCAAGCGGGAGAGGGAGCGCACCTCCGTTGCAGCGATCAATCCTGATATCGCGACGGCCTACGCCGCGCGGATCGCGTCGAGGAATTTTCCGACCTCGACCTTTAGCCGGCTGCTTTCGCCCGAGAGCGACCTTGCCGATGCGAGCACGTTGGAGGAGGCTGATCCGGTTTGGCTCGCGCCACGCTGCACGTCGACGATGCTGGCGGAGACCTGCTGGGTGCCGCGCGCGGCCTGCTGCACGTTGCGGGAGATCTCGCGCGTCGCAGCGCCCTGCTCTTCGACCGCCGCGGCGATTGCGGACGCGATCTCGGACATGCGGGAGATGGTATCGCCGATCGACTTGATGGCGCCGACGGAGTCTTCGGTGGCGGCCTGGATCCCTGCGATCTGCTGGCTGATCTCGCCGGTGGCCTTGGCGGTCTGCTCGGCCAGCGCCTTGACCTCGGAGGCGACGACGGCGAAGCCGCGACCGGCCTCGCCGGCGCGCGCCGCCTCGATGGTGGCATTGAGCGCCAGAAGATTGGTCTGGCCCGCGATCTGGCTGATGAGCTCGACGACGTCGCCGATCCGGCCTGCGGCCCTGGCGAGCTCGCCGACATGCTCGTTGGTCCGCCCCGCCTGCTGCACGGCCTCGCCGGCGATGCGCGCGGAGTCCTGAACCTGGCGGCTGATCTCGTCGACCGACGAGGCCATCTCCTCGGCCGCGGCGGCAACGGTCTGCACGTTGGCGGAGGCCTGCTCGGAGGCGGCAGCGACGGTCGCCGTGACCTTTTCCGATTGATCGGCCGAGCTCGTCAGCGTTCCCGCTGAGGCTTCCAGCTCGGAGGATGCCGACGAGACGGTGCTGATGACGTCGCCGATCATGGCTTCGAACTCGCGCGCGATCTGATCCATGCGCTGGCTGCGCTTCAGCTTCGCTTCCGCTTCGGTCGCGGCCGCCTCCTCGGCGGACTTCTTGGCGAGCAGCGAATCCTTGAAATGCTGGAGCGAGCCGGCGACCTGGCCGATCTCGTCGCTGCGGCCCGTCGCGGGAATCTCGACCTCGTGCTGCCCTACTGCGAGCGCTCCGATCACGTCGGCGATCCGGCCGAGCGGCGCCACCACGCGCCTGCGCAGCATGATGGTCACGCCACCGAGCGTGCCGAGCAGGGCCAGCACGGCGATTCCGGCGAGCGCGAGCATCGCCAGCGCGCCGTCGCGCGCGGCCGAGGCACGCTCGGCGGCTTCCGCCAGCGCAGCGTCGCGCACGCCGTAGAACATCTGGATGGCCGGGACGATGACCTTCGCCAGCTCGTCGGCGGTGATGCCGTACTTGCCGTCGCTCTTCGCCGCAGGCATCTCCTTCTCCACGACCGAGGCTGCTTTTCCAAAATAGGATTCCGTCGCGGCCTTCAGCGTCGTGGCGATCCGGGGCGGATTGCCGAGCTGCTCCATGCCGGCTTCGATGCGCTCACGGTCGGCTTCGACGCGTCCCTGCATGCGATCCATCAGCGCGAATTCGGCCGCCACCAGGGGGCGGCGTGCGGACAGCGCCGGCGACAATGTGGCGGCGCGGCTGCCGGCCGAAACGCGCAGGTCCTGCGCCGTTCGCGCCAGGCTCAAGAGCGCGGCGAGCGAGGAATCGGCATTGACGACCTGTCCTTCGAGCCGGTTCATGACGGGCTCGATGTTGCTGATAACCTCGGCAACGGCAGGCAGGAAGCCCTTGACCACAGCGCTGTCGCGCGCCGCGAGGGGAACGCTCATTGCGCGATCTGCCGCCGTGTAAACGTCCTTGAGCCGACGGGCAGCGCGATCCAGGGTTTCGATCATCGCGGCGCCGTCATCGACCGTCATGAGCGCGCGCCTTGCGGCCTCGAATCCGGCATCGGCCGCTTTCGCCGCCTTCCCGGCAGCTTCGGTCTGCGCCTGCGTTGCCGCGCCTTCCTGGAAGATAGGGGTGATGTAGGGCGCACGTAGGCCAGCGACGTGCTGGCTCACCGTTAGCATCGCACCGAACGCTTCCACCGTCTTGATCGCGTCGGAGCGGTTCGTGAAGATGCGCGTCTGAGGAATCAGCACCTCGGCGCCGAGAATGACTGCAAACACCGTCACCGTCAGCATCGACAGCGCGAATAGCTTCCCGATCCGCATCCTCAGATCCCCGAATATTATTTCTGCAAGAGCGAAAACTAGCCGCCGGCCACTAAGGCCTCGTTAAGCAACGATCCGTAGTTCCGCGGGGTGTCAGGTCGTCGCGGGACCCCTTAGCACGCTGTCGCGTACCGGTTCCCTTTGCCCGACCAACGCGCAGAATCGCCAGCACTTCCGCACCGAATACCTATATCAATGGCTTGCGCCGGCACCCCGGTCACACTTGCTTACCTCCGGAACGTCAATGCTCTCGCTCGAACTCGTCATCGTCGTCGTCCTGATCGTCATCAACGGCCTGCTCTCGATGTCCGAGCTGGCCGTGGTCTCGTCCCGTCCGGCACGGCTGTCGCTGCTCGCGGCCAAGGGCGTGCGCGGCGCCGAGCGGGCGCTGACGCTGGCGGCCGATCCCGGCAAGTTCCTGTCCACGGTGCAGATCGGCATCACACTGGTCGGCGTGCTCTCCGGCGCGTTCTCCGGCGCCACGCTCGGGCAGCGGCTGACGCAATGGCTGCTCGAGCTCGGTCTGTCTCCGGGCATCGCCGAGATCGTCGGCGTCGGCATCGTGGTCACGCTCATCACCTACGCCACCCTGATCGTCGGCGAGCTGGTGCCGAAGCAGGTGGCGCTGCGCGACCCCGAAAGCATCGCGGTGCGGGTCGCGCCGGCGATGCACGCGCTTGCGAAAATATCGCTGCCGCTGGTCTTTCTGCTCGACGTCTCCGGCAAGCTGATCCTCGCGCTGCTCGGCCGCGGCGGCAAGGCCGAGGAGAAGGTCTCGGAGGACGAGATCCATCACCTCGTCAGCGAGGCCGAGAGCGCCGGCGTGCTCGAGCCCGGCGAGAAGGAGATGATCGCCGGCGTGATGCGGCTCGGCGACCGGCCGGTCGGCGCGGTCATGACGCCGCGCACCGAGGTCGACGAGATCGACCTGAACGACGATCCCGCCGCCGTCCAGGAGATCATTGCCAAGAGCCCGCATTCGCGCTTTCCCGTCTCCGACGGCGACCGCGACAAGCCGATCGGCGTGCTCCAGGCCAAGGACCTGCTGGTCGCCTACATGAACGAACGTAACCCGGACTTACGCGCGCTCGTGCGCGAGGCGCCCGGCATCCCGGTGTCGGCAGATGCGCGCGACGTGCTGACCATCCTGAAAGCGGCGCCCGTTCACGTCGGGCTCGTCTACGACGAATACGGCGCATTCGAAGGCATGGTGACGGCCGCCGACATCCTCGAGTCGATCGTCGGCGCCTTTCATTCCGAGGAGGGACCGCCCGAGCCGGCCTTCATCAGGCGCGACGACGACTCGCTCTTGATCTCCGGCTGGATGCCGGTCGACGAGTTCGGCGAGCTGCTCGGCATCGAGCTGCCGCCGCATCGCTACAACACCGTGGCAGGCCTCGTGCTGCAACAGTTCAGCATGCTGCCCAATGTCGGCGACGCCTTCGATTTCGGCGGCTGGCACATCGAGGTGGTCGATCTCGACGGGCGTCGGATCGACAAGATTTTGGCCAGCCGGCTGGGCGAGCAGGCGGCGGCGTGAGCGCGCCTCACCCGAACCGCACCCCGATCCGCTTTTCCTTGCGCCAGACCACGGTGCAGCGCAGATGCCTGCCGTCGGCCTGAACGAACAGGGTGAAATGATCGGGAATGCCGACGGGACTGGTGACGTCGAGTGCGGCGCCGGTGTCGGAGAGATTGCGGACGGTGCAGTCGATCGCGCCGCCGCCGAACTCGATCGTTCCGGCCTTCAGCACGCGATGTCTGGCTTTGTCGCGTCGCTCGTCCATGGGGCGAATCTACACCCAAAGTTGAACCAGACGTTACACCCACCCTCCGCTCTCGGCAATTTGACGGCCCTGGCCTGCGGCAGCGGCGGCCGGCATCTCACAGCGCCGGCTGGAACGTCTCGGCGCGCGCCATCTGCCAGGCGTCGCGGAACCGCGGGTCTTCCGTGCCTTCGAGCAGCTCGCCCGGACGCAGCGCCGGATAGAGCTGCGCGAAGGACTTCACCTGGGTCGTCGACGTCCGTTGGCTGAAATGGATCGGCCGCAGCTGCTGCGGATGTTCGAGGCCGGCCGCGGCGATGAGCTCGGTCAGCGAATGCAGCGTGGCGTGGTGATAATTGTGCACGCGATCGATCTTGAGCGGCACGTAGAGCGCGCGCGCCCGCGTCGGGTCCTGCGTTGCCACCCCGGTCGGGCAGCGGTCGGTGTGGCAGCTCAACGACTGGATGCAGCCGAGCGAGAACATGAAACCGCGCGCCGAATTGCACCAATCGGCGCCGATCGCCATGGCGCGTGCCATGTCGAAGGCGGTGGCGATCTTGCCGGACGCGCCGATCTTGATGCGGTCGCGCGCATTGATGCCGACCAGCGCGTTGTGGACGAAATTGACGCCCTCGCGCATCGGCATGCCCAAATGATCCATGAACTCCAGCGGCGCCGCACCGGTGCCGCCCTCATTGCCGTCGACGACGATGAAGTCGGGATAGATGCCGGTCTGAAGCATCGCCTTGCAGATCGCCAGGAACTCCCAGGGATGGCCGATGCACAGCTTGAAGCCGGCCGGCTTGCCGCCTGAGAGGCGGCGCATCTCGGCGATGAACTGCATCATGCCCACAGGCGTGGAGAAGGCGCGATGCGAGGCCGGCGAGATGCAGTCCTCGCCCATCGCGACGCCGCGGATCTTGGAGATCTCCTCGGAGACCTTGGCCGCCGGCAGCACGCCGCCATGGCCGGGCTTGGCACCCTGGCTGATCTTGAGCTCGACCATTTTGATCTGGTCGTCGCCGGCGGCGCGCGCGAACGCTTCGGGATCGAAGCTGCCGTCGAGATGACGGCAACCGAAATAGCCGGAGCCGATCTCCCAGATGATGTCGCCGCCCATCTCGCGGTGATAGGGGCTGACGCCGCCCTCGCCGGTGTCGTGCGCGAAGCCGCCCTGCCTGGCACCGGCATTCAGTGCCCGCACCGCATTCGGGCTGAGCGCGCCGAAGCTCATCGCCGAGATGTTGAACACCGAGGCCGAATAGGGCCTTGCGCAATCCGGTCCACCGATCACGACACGGAATTTCTCCGTGGCATGCGCCTTCGGCGAGACCGAGTGATGCATCCACTCGTAGCCCTCGCGATAGACGTCCTCCTGGGTGCCGAACGGGCGCTTGTCGAGCTCCATCTTGGCGCGCTGATAGACCACCGCGCGGGTGTCGCGCGAGAACGGCATGCCGTCCTTCTCGCTCTCGAAGAAATATTGCCGCATCTCGGGCCGGATCTCTTCGAGCAGGAAGCGGATATGCGCGGAAATCGGATAATTGCGCAGCACCGCGTGGCTCTTCTGCAGGAGATCGCGGACGCCGAGCAGGGTCAGCGCGCCGAAGATCAGGATCGGAATCAACAGGATGTCGAAGATCTTGCGGTCGGCGATGCCGATGCCGATCAGGAGCGCGGTGACCACCGCGCAGATCGTCAGCACGATGAAGCGCGGCGAGAAGGGCAGCAGCAGGGTTTCCATGATCCCCTCCTCCGCCAGCGGCAGGCGTTTCGGGGATGCATGCGTCTTGTTGTCGTCGGCCACGTTTCCGATCCTCTCGCCAGCAGAAGGCGTCACGATACGCCCGCGCTTGTCATACGGATATGACGCCGCCCTTGTTTCAGGCTAGCGAATTCGGTCGAGACAAATCAATCAGCCGGATGGACTGGTTTTGCAGCGCAGCAGGGGGACGGGTTAGGCGGCAAGCGGCCGCAACCAAGCAGTGTCCCGGGCAAGCGCAAGCGCAGACCCGGGACCCAAAATGCAACGCCAAGCGATGCGGAGAGATGGGCCCCGGCTCTGCGGCGCAACGCCGAAGCGGCGCTGCGCTGCGTCCGGGGCACGATGGCGTGGCGCTCAGCGCTCGACGAAGGCCTTCTCGATCACGAAATGGCCGGGCTTGTTGCCGCTGCCTTCGACGAAGTCGCGGCTCTCGAACATCGCCTTCAGCTCTTCGAGCATCGCCGGGCTGCCGCACATCATGATGCGGTCGGTTGCGATGTCGAGCGGGCCTTGCCCGATGTCGTTGAAGATCTGCTCGGAGCTGATCAGATCGGTGATGCGGCCGCGATTCCGGAACGGCTCCCGGGTCACGGTCGGGTAGTAGATGAGCTTGTCCGCGAGCAGCTCGCCGAACAGCTCATCCTCGCGCAGGGTCGCAACCAGCTTCTCGCCATAGGCGAGCTCGGAGACCTGGCGGCAGCCATGCACCAGCACGATGGACTCGAACTGGTCATAGACCTCGGGGTCCTTGATCAGGCTGGCGAAGGGCGCAAGGCCGGTGCCGGTGGAGAGCAGCATCAGCCGCTTGCCGGGAAGCAAATTGTCGGTGATCAGCGTGCCGGTCGCCTTGCGGCCGACCAGGATGGTGTCGCCTTCCTTGATCTTCTGCAGGCGCGAGGTCAGCGGACCGTCCTGCACCTTGATCGAGAAGAACTCGAGCTCTTCCTCGTGGTTGGCGCTCGCCATGCTGTAGGCGCGCAGCAGCGGCCGGCCATCGACCTCGAGGCCGATCATGGCGAACTGGCCGTTCTGGAACCGGAAACCGGTATCGCGCGTGGCGCGGAAGCTGAACAGCGTGTCGGTCCAGTGGTGGACGGAAAGAACCTTCTCTCGGTAAAACGCGCTCATGATTTTCGATATTCCGAATAGCTGCGGTTTTAGGGCAAAACCGTTGCCCGGCCCTGAAACGGGGCGGTCACCATTTGCCATGGCGGAGGATTTCGGGTGTGTGATCTACGCCATTGAGACCAATAATCAACCTCGTTTCGGATGCAATTGATGCCGGTCAAACCGGCATTTGCGGCAGAACTGGTCACATCATTAAGGAATCTGCTGCCTGGCGCGCGCGGAGGATAATTTCTTTTCCCTCGCGGGCTTCATTGCAGCACTTAATTTCCGCCGCGCTCGCGGGAATTTCATTAAGAATAGCTCTGATTTTCATCCGGATTGGCGCCGGTGCCCGCATTTTTGCGGCTTTTGGCGCCAGGGACGACGAAACACCATGGCAAGCGGCGAGCGGATCTTCGTTCAGGCGATCAGGCGCTGTTGCGCGGCGCGGCGCATCGCGGTCGATGTCCGCTCCGGCGGCTGGCTCATCGCGATGCGCCGGGGGCCGCGGCGGCACTTCGCCTTCGGCTACGACATCGGCCTCAACAGCGCCATCGCCCATCGCCTTGCCAACGACAAATCAGCCACCGCCGAGGCGCTGACGCTGGCGGAGGTGCCCTGCATTCCGCATCGGCTCTTCCTCAACCCGAAGCTGGGCGTGCATGTCGCCGGCGCCGATTGGCGCGAGGGGATGCTGGCGCTGCTCGCCGAAAATCCGCAGGGCGTGGTGGTAAAGCCGAACGAGGGGACATCGGGGCGATCGGTGTTCAAGGTCACGACCGAGGCGGAGCTCGACCACGCGGCCGGCGAGGTCTTTTCGATGAGCACGGGGCTCGTGATCTCGCCCTATGTCGCGATCGAGGAGGAGGTCCGCGTGGTGCTGCTCGATGATGCGCCCCGCGTCGTCTACAGCAAGCAGCGCGGCCCGGACTGGCGGCACAATCTCGATGCCGGCGCAAAGCCGGTGCTGCTGCAGGACGGCGAGGTCCGCGCGGCCTGCGTGAAGCTCGCGATCGAAGCCGCGCGCGCCATCGGCATCGTCTTTGCCTCGATCGACGTGGTTCGTGTCGACGGCTCCTGGCGCGTGCTCGAGATCAATTCCGGCGTGATGATGGAAGCACTGGCCAAGCTGCATCCGGAACTGGTGCAGGCGACCTATGACGCGGCGCTGGACCGGGTGTTTGGGGAAAGCGACAAATACTAGCCACGGCGCAGCTGCCACCCTCCCCTGGAGGGGGAGGGTCGCTGTGCATGGAGCGAAGCGGAATGCGCAGCGGGGTGGGGTGATCCCTCCGCTCGGGCACTACCCGCGTGGAGAGATCACCCCACCCCGCTCGCGCTGCGCGCGATCGACCCTCCCCCTCCAGGGGAGGGTAAGAGAGACTGCCGCTAATTATTCGCGCTGGGGGAATCGTCCATGGCCTTGAACGCCTCTTCCAGCTGCAGCGAGATCGGCACGTTCAGGCGCTCGCCTGTGGGCAGCCTTGCGGTGAACCATTTGTTGTAGAGCGGGACGAGGTCGCGGTTGGAGCCGAGCTTGCGGAAGGCGCGCTCGACCACGGCGGCAAGTTGCGGCTCGCCCTTCCTGAACATGATGCCGTAGGGATCGTAGGACAGATAGTCGCCGGTGACGCGGAACTTGTCCTGCGCCTTGTGGCGCGCGATCAGGCCGAACAGCAGGATGTCGTCGGTCGCGAACGCGTCGGCCTTGCCGTCGGCGAGCATCTGGTACGATTGCTCGTGGTCGGGCGAGGTGACGATGTTGAGGCCGAGCGAGAACTTCTTGTCGGCCGCATGCATCGCCTGCTCGTTGGTGGTGCCCTTGGTCACCACCACGGTCTTGCCCTTGAGATCGGTGACCGAAGCGACGGTCGAGGCCTTCGGCACCATCAGCTTGGTGCCGGCGACGAACATCAGCGGCGAGAAGGCGACGCGCTTGCCACGCTCGGCATTGGCCGTGGTCGAGCCGCATTCGAGATCGATCTTGTTCTGGAGCACGGCGTCGATGCGGTCGTCCGAGGTGACCTTGACGTAGTCAATCCTGAGATTGGAATCGTCGACCTCGACGCCGATCTCCTCGACGATGGCTTCGCACAGTTCGAGGCTGTAGCCGATCGGCCGTCCCGACTGGTCGAGGAACGAGAACGGCGGTGAGCTCTCGCGGTAGCCGAGCCGCACGGTGTGGGCCGACTTGATGGCCGACAGCGTCGGGCTGAGCCCTTCGCCGGCGGTCTGGGCGAGTGCCGACGTCGCGCACGAGGAGGCCGCGAGCAACGACGCGGCGAGCAAGAGGACGCCTGAGGTCAGCGGCCTCGCCAATATCCTGCCCATGGCGCGCTCCTATCCATGGCCGGCCATCGCGGGCACCTCGCCCGGGACCATGTCGTCGGGCACGACGTCGCCGGAGCCAAGCTCGTGCTCGGGGCCGAGCTCGCCCTCCCATTTGGCCACGACCGAGGTCGCAAGCGTGTTGCCGATCACATTGGTGGCGCTGCGGCCCATGTCGAGGAAGGTGTCGATGCCCATGATCATCAAAAGGCCCGCCTCGGGAATGTTGAACTGCGCCAAGGTCGAGGCGATCACGACGAGAGAGGCGCGCGGCACGCCGGCGACGCCCTTGGAGGTGATCATGAGCGTCGCCAGCATCGCGAGCTGGGTGCCGAGCGGCATGTCGATATGATAGCTCTGCGCGATGAAGACGGCCGCGAAAGTGCAGTACATCATCGTGCCGTCGAGATTGAAGGAATAGCCGAGCGGCAGCACGAAGCTCGAGATTCGCGACGAGGCGCCGAAGCGGTTGAGAGCCTCGAGCGTCTTCGGATAGGCCGCCTCCGAGCTCGCGGTCGAGAACGCGATCATCAACGGCTCGCGGACCAGCTTCAAGAGATGGCTGTAGCGCGGCCCGATCACGATGAAGCCGACGATGACCAGGATGGCCCACAGGATCGCCAGCGAGAGATAGAAGCCGCCCATGAACACGATGAGCTTCCACAACACGGCGAGACCGTTCTTGGCCACCGTTGCGGTGATCGCGGCCCACACTGCGAGCGGCGCGAACAGCATGACGTAGGCCGTCACCTTCAGCATGATGTGGCCGACGTCGTCGATCATGGCGAGGATCGGCTTTGAACGTTCGGGCATGGAGCCCATCGCCACCGAGAAGAACACGGCGAAGATCACGATCTGCAGAATCTCGTTCTGCGCCATCGCATCCGCGATCGAGGTCGGGATCAGATGGGTGAGGAATTTCTCGATGGAGAAGGCCGAGACCGGCAGGCCGGTCGATTGACCCGCCTGCGGCAGCGTGCCGGGGAAGTTGGCGCCGGGCTGCAGCAGATTGACCATGATCAGGCCGAGCAGCAACGAGACGAAGGATGCGCTGACGAACCAGCCCATGGTCTTGGCGAAGATCCGGCCGAGCTTGGAGCCGGAGCCCATATGGGCGATGCCGCCGACCAGGGTCGCGAACACCAGGGGCGCGATGATCATCTTGATCAGGCGCAGGAACATCATGGCGATCAGGTTGATGGAGGAGGCCCAGTCGGCGCGCGTGTCCGGCAGGAAGTTGTAGATCGCCGAGCCCATGACGATGCCCAGCACCATCGCGGCCAGAATGTATTGCGTGAACCTGTTGGACATCGCTTACCCCCACGTACACCGGCGCTTCATAGTGTCGCAGATATGACAGCGACGCAACACGCTTTGCGTGCACGCGCGATGGCGCGATGTTCCCGTTGCGCAACGCCAGCGCGCGATCTAGCCTTCGTGCAGCGCACAACACATGCGGCTTGCACGTTTTCTTTGCGGCGGCTGCACCAATAATCGTCAAACAAACGAAGAGGGAAACGCCATGAGCGGCAACATCAATCGCCAGATTCTGCTGGTGGAAAAGCCCAGCGGCAAGCTCGGCCCCGAGCATTTCAAGATGATCGAGGGCGCGATGCCGGAACCGAAGGACGGCGAGGCCTTGCTGCGTGTGCGCTACATCTCGCTCGATGCGGCCAACCGCGCCTGGATGCACGGCGCGACCTATCGTTCCGCCGTCGAGGCCAACAGCGTCATGGCCGGCGGCGCCATCGCCGAGGTGGTCAGCTCGAAGGCGGCGGGACTTGCGCCCGGCGATATCGTGTTCGGCGACACCGGTTGGCAGGAATTTGCCGCCGTGCCGGCGAAGCACCTGACCAAAATGCCGAAGCTCGAGCCGATGACACATTTGCTCAGCGTGTTCGGCGTCGCCGGCCTCACCGCCTATTTCGGCCTGCTGGAGATCGGCAAGCCCAAAGAAGGGGAAACCGTCGTGGTCTCCGCGGCCGCGGGCTCGGTCGGCTCGATCGTCGGACAGATCGCCAGGATCAAGGGATGCCGCGTCGTCGGCATCGCCGGCGGCGCCGACAAGTGCAACTGGCTGACCTCCGAGCTCGGCTTCGATGCCGCCGTGGATTACAAGGACGGCGCATTGTTCAAGGCGCTGCGCGCAGCGGCGCCGAAAGGCATCGACGTCTATTTCGACAATGTCGGCGGCGACATTCTCGAAGCCTGCCTGCCCCAGATGAACAATTACG
Source organism: Bradyrhizobium sp. CCBAU 11357 (assembly GCF_028128865.1). Lineage (NCBI taxonomy): Bacteria > Pseudomonadati > Pseudomonadota > Alphaproteobacteria > Hyphomicrobiales > Nitrobacteraceae > Bradyrhizobium > Bradyrhizobium sp. CCBAU 11357. Next base: position 166,342 of record NZ_LBJW01000104.1, read on the forward strand.
GCCGCATCGCCTGCTGTGGCGCGATCTCGCAATATGACGGCGCGCCGTCTGCACATGGGCCGCGCGGCGTGCCCGGCCTGATCGTGGTGAAGCGGCTGACCATGCAGGGCTTCATCGTGATGGACTACATGAAGGACAGCGAGCGCGCGCTCGCCGATCTCCAGGCCTGGGTGAAATCCGGCAAGCTCAAGGTACAGGAGGACATTCTCGACGGCCTCGAGAACACGCCGAAAGCGCTGATCGGATTGCTTGCAGGCGAGAACCGCGGCAAGCGCATGGTGAGACTGACGACGTAGTCGCGCCGCAATTGCGCCGGCATAATCTACTTGCGGTAGAGGCCGAAGCGGCCAAAGATGCCGCTCGCGAGCTGACCCTCGCGGCGATTGCGCTTGCATATCTTTTCAAAAATAGTCGGCATTCCCGATCGGGCAGGAATTCATGCAAATGTTCAACATGTTGAAACATGCATCGACGCGCACCGCCTTGCTGGCGACGGCGCTCTTCGCAACTGCAACAGGAGCGTTCGCGCAGACCGAGGCCCAGAAGAGTGCCGTCCGGTCCGCATGCACCTCGGATTTCATGGCGCATTGCGCGAGCGTGACGCCCGGCGGAGTGGAGGCGGTTCAATGCCTCGCCAAGAACATGTCGAGCCTGTCGTCGGGGTGCCAGGCTGCGGTTCGCGCGGTCGAGCAGGCCGCAGCGCCAAAGACCGAAGCGGCGCCCGCCAAATCTGAACCGGCCAAGTCTGAGCCCGCAAAGACGGAAGCGGCGCCCGCCGCCGAGCCCGCAGCCAAGCCGGCAGCGGCAGCCGCGCCGAAGGCAGCCGCAGCAAAGCAGCCGAGCCCTGCGCAGGTGTCCGCGATCAAGGGCGCCTGCCGCGGCGATTACCCCAAGGTCTGCGCCAGCGTGCCGCCGGGCGGCGCGCCCGCGGTCGAATGCCTGGAGAAGAACAAGGCGAAGGTGTCGGCGGGCTGCGCCAAGGCCATCAATGCGGCTTTCGGTGGCGGAGCAGCCGCGCCTGCCTCCGGTGCTGCACCGGCCGCAGAGGCCGCGCCTGCCGCGGCACCGGCCGTCATCGTGCTGCGGCCCTTGCTGCCGCGCGAAGAGCTGTTCATCGCGCGGTCGGCCTGCGGCGCCGACATCCGCACCCTCTGCGCCGGCGTGGCGCCCGGCGGCGGCCGGATCATCCAATGCATTTCCAACCGCGCGGCATCGCTCTCGCCGGCCTGCAAGGAGGTGCTCGCGCCTTTCGCCGCCAGATAAGGCGGACGCAGCACGAAAGATGAATTGCGGCGTGCGCGACCGGATGCGCGCACGCTGATACCGATACTTTCTTCAGACGCAGCTTCGATCACGACAAGCCCCGGGAGAACAACATGCGTTCATTGCTGCTCGTTGCTTCTGCGCTCTTCGCGTTCGCCGCCACCATGACCTTCGAGGCCACCGACGCCAATGCGGTGGTTTGCGCCCGCGGCGTGGTTCGCGCCGGCTGCGCCGGCCCGAATGCGGCCGTGGTCGTCCGCAAGCCCGTGCCGGTGGTCCGCTGCACCAGGGTTCTGGTGAACGGGGTCTATGTGAAGCGCTGCGTCTGACCCCCGGTGGCCAATCCGCCCCGGGTTGGCTATGATTCGCGCCTGACGGTTTCGGATCCGCAAAACGCGCGTCCGGATAACGGGCTTTGGCGTGCCACGCGCTGGCGATAATTCCGCTGGCGCTGGACGCCGGAGCCCATTAGTCTACCCCTAGATAGTAAGTATACTGTCAATTAGGGAGGCAGACGTTGCGGATCGCCGTGATTGGCGGGGGGCCCGGTGGGCTCTACTTCGCCTATCTCTGGAAGAAGCGTCACCCCGAGGATCAGGTCGACCTGTTCGAACAGAACCCGGCCGACGCGACCTGGGGCTTTGGCGTCGTGTTCTCCGACCAGGCGCTGGAGTTCCTGCGCACCGACGACCCCGAGACGGTCGATGCGATCGCCCCGCACATGGAGAGCTGGGAGAACATCACGCTGAACCTGCATGGCGACAGCGTCGCCATCGACGGCGTCGGCTTCTCCTCGATCGGCCGGCTGGAGCTGCTGAAGTTTCTGCAGCAGCGCGCGTTCGAGGTCGGCGTCACGCCGCGCTTCGACACGCAGATCCAGGCGATCGACCAGCTCAACGGCCACGATCTGATCGTCGCCGCCGACGGGTTGAACTCGCTGGTGCGCCGCGCCTATGAGGGCGATTTCGGCACCTCGCTGTCCTACTCATCCAACAAGTTCGTCTGGTACGGCACCTCGAAACGCTTCGACACGCTGTCGCAGACCTTCGTGAAGACCGAGCGCGGCGCCTTCAACGCCCATCACTACCGCTATTCGCCGACCATGAGCACCTTCCTGGTCGAATGCGATCACGCCACCTGGCAGGCCTATGGTTTCGCCTACAAGGATGTCGAGCAGTCCAAGGGCGTCTGCGAGGAGGTGTTCGCCGACACGCTCGGCGGCCATTGCCTCGTCTCCAACAAATCGGTCTGGCGCAATTTTCCCTGGGTCTGGAACGAGCACTGGTCGTTCAAGAACATGGTGCTGCTCGGCGACGCCCTGCATTCGGCGCATTTCTCGATCGGCTCGGGCACGCGGCTCGCGATCGAGGACGCCATCGCCCTCGTCAAGGCGCTGGAGTCGGATGCGCATCTTGCGACCGCGCTGCATCGCTATCAGGCCGCGCGCAAGCCCATCGTGCAGAAGCTCGTCAACGCCGCGCGCACCAGTGCGTTCTGGTACGAACATTTCGCCGAGCACATGAAGCTTCCCCTGATGGACTTCGCCTACAGCTATATCACCCGCTCCGGCCGGATCGACGATTCCCGGCTGCGTGCGATGTCGCCGGCCTTCATGACCCGCTACGAGGCGGCCAAGAACGGCGGAGACAGCGCCGAAGACAACGGCGGAGATGCGGCATGAGCCATGACATAAGTGACCAGGTGCCGGCGGACAGCGAGGGCGCGCGCGAGATCGGCTTTGCCGTTCCTGACACTTACAATGCCAGCCGCGTGCTGTTCGACAATCTCGGCAAGGGCCGCGGCGACAAGCTCGCGCTCCTGGGCCCGGCAGGCACGCGCACTTACGCCGAGCTCTGCGCGGAGGCCTGCCGCTGGGGCAACGGTCTCGCCTCGCTTGGCCTTGCGCGCGGCGACCGCGTGCTGTTGTTTCTCGACGACACGCCGGCCTACCCCGCCGCCTTCTTCGGCGCGGTGCGCGCCGGCTTCGTGCCGCTGCTGATCAACACGTTGACGCCGCCGGACCTCCTGCAATTCTATCTCGCCGATTCCGTCGCGACTGTCGCGGTGGCGGATGCCGAGTTCGCGGCGCGCTTCGATGCGGAGGCTTGCAAGGAGACGAAGCTGCACACGCTGATCGTCGCCAATGGCGCGGCCGGCGAGCACGCGGCGCCGCGGGCGCTCGCGGCGGCGAGCTGGCTCGCGCAATTCCCTGCTGAGCTGGCGGAAGCGGCAACGCAGCGCGACGAAATGGCGTTCTGGATGTACTCCTCCGGCTCGACCGGACGGCCCAAGGGCATCGTGCACCTGCAGCACGACATGGCCTACAGCGAAGCCTCCTTTGCGCGGAACGTGCTGAAGCTGACGCCTGATGACATCTGCTTCTCGGTGCCGAAGATCTTCTTCGCCTACGGCTTCGGCAATTCCGTCACCTTCCCGTTCTCTGCCGGCGCCGCAACGCTGCTGCTGCCGGGGCAGCCGAAGCCGGCGTCGATCTTCGCGGCGATCGAGCAATACAAGCCGACGGTCTTCTTCGGCCTGCCGACGCTGTACACTGCGCTGACCAAGGCCGAAGGGGCGGACAAGACGGATTTCTCGTCGCTTCGCATGGCGCTCTCTGCCGCCGAGGTGCTCTCGGCCGAGGTCTTCAACGGCTGGAAGACGCTTACGGGGCTCGAAATCGTCGAAGGCCTCGGCTCGACCGAGGTGCTGCACATCTATCTCTCCAACCGGCCCGAGCAGAAGAAGCTCGGCGCCGCGGGCCAGCGCGTGCCCGGCTACGAGGTCGCGCTGCGCGACAAGGACGGCCGCGACGTCGGCGACAACGAGGAAGGGATTCTCTGGGTCCGCGGCGATTCCAACACGCCGCTGTACTGGAACCGGCCTGACAAGTCCGCGGAGACCATCCGCGAGGGCGGCTGGATCTACACCGGCGACCGCTTCGTGCGGGATGCCGACGGCTTCCACTTCTTCCGCGGCCGCGCCGACGATCTCATCAAGATCTCCGGCCAGTGGGTCTATCCGCTCGAGGTCGAGCTGTGCCTCGCCGATCACCCCGACATCCGCGAATGCGCGGTGTTCGCCGCCGAGCTGCCGGATCGTCGCATGACGCTGAAGGCGGTGGTGGTGATGAACAACCGCGCGGTGGACCAGAGTGATGCGACGCGCAGGCTGCAGGACTATGTGAAGGGCAAGCTGCTGCCCTACAAATATCCGCGCGAGGTGATCTTCATCGACGAGCTGCCGAAGACGGGTACGGGGAAGATCGATCGGCAGGCGTTGCTGCGGATGTGAGGCGAGGACGGAGTTCCGCACACCGCAATCGTAGGGTGGGCAAAGCGGAGCGTGCCCACCATTGCAAAATAGGAGAGAAATCGTGGGCACGGCGCAAGCGCGCCTTTGCCCACCCTACGAGATCGCGCGCTGGGCTGGGCCGGGGCGCCCCCTCACCCCGCCTTGCCAAGATGCTCCAGCGCGTCCTCCGCGCGCAGCGGCACGCGTGATGCCTCGTTGTTGAGATCGACCAGCTGCGCCAGCAGGCCCATCAAGGCCTTGCGGTCGGCGGGCTTGAGCGGCTCCAGCATCCGCTCCTGCGCACGCTCCACGGCGGGAATGATCTCGCGCAGGATCGCAGCGCCCGACTTAGTCAGGTAGAGCAGCTTGATCCGCTTGTCCTCGGGTGCCGGCCTGCGCTCGATATAGGCCTTGGCCTGGAGACGTTCGATCACGCTGCCGAGCGTCGAGCGGTCGAAGGCGATCACCGCCGACAGCCGCGTCGCATCGATGCCGGGATGGGTGTGGATTGCGACCAGCGCCGCATATTGCACCGGAGTGAGGTCGAACGCCTTGCACTCCTCCATGAAGATCGAGACCGCGATCTGCTGCATGCGCCGGAACAGATAGCCCGGCGCGGCATAGACCGCGTCGATCGTGATCGGAGGGGGCGGCTTACTCGGCATCGGGCTGCTTCTCCGGTGCGGCATCGACAAACGCCGGCAGCGCCTTGGCGGCGGCCTCGGCCTGGAGCAGGCGCGGATAGGCGGAGACGTCGACGCCGAAGCGGCGCGCATTGCCGAGCTGCGGCACGAGGCAGAGATCGGCGAGCGTCGGCGCATCGCCGAAGCAGAACGGACCCGGCTCGGCCTTGATCAGCGTCTCGCAGGCCGACAGGCCCTCGCGATTGACCCAGGCGGCCCAGTCCTGGACCTTCTCCTCGGGCAGGCCGAGCTCGCGCAGCCGCGCCAGCACTTTCAGGTTCTGCACCGGATGGGTGTCGCAGGCGATCGCCAGCGCGAAGGCGCGCACCTTGGCGCGGCGCAGCGGATCCTTCGGCAGCAGCGGCGGATTGGGATGGGTCTCGTCGAGCCATTCGATGATGGCCACCGATTGCGTCAGCACTCCACCCACATCGTCCTCCAGCGCCGGCACCAGACCCTGCGGATTGATGGCGAGATAGCTGGGGGCGCATTGCTCGCCCTTGCGCAAATGATGCGGCAGATGCTCGGCGCCGAGCCCCTTGAGGTTCAGCGCGATCCGCACGCGGTAAGCAGCGCTGGAGCGGAAATAGCCGTGCAGCTTCATGGAGAGCCTCCCTGCTTTTGTCATTCCGGGGCGACGCGCCAACGTCGGGCCCGGAATCCATAACCACGATCGGGAGTATGGATTCCGGGCTCGCGCCTTGCGGCGCGCCCCGGAATGACACGATCTTGTGTGTCGTTCGTCAAGTTGACGCTACATAGATTGTAAGTATACTGTCAATCAACAAAACGATCGGGAGCCGCAACCATGGAAGCCGTGACCAAGACGCCGGAACGCGAGGCGTTCTACAGGAAGATCGACGGCGAAAACCTCACCGCGCTGTGGACGGTGATGAGTGACCTGATCACGCCGGAGCCGAAGAGCGCCTGCCGGCCGCACCTCTGGAAGTTCGACGTCATCCGCGACTACATGCTTGAAGCCGGCAAGCTCATCACCGCCAAAGAGGCCGAGCGGCGCGTGCTGGTGCTGGAGAACCCGGGACTGCGCGGGCAATCCAAGATCACGACCTCGCTCTATGCCGGCGTGCAGATGGTGGTGCCCGGCGACGTCGCGCCCGCGCACCGCCACAGCCAGTCGGCGCTGCGCTTCGTGCTCGAAGGCAAGGGCGCCCACACCGCGGTCGACGGTGAGCGCACCGCGATGGAGGCGGGCGACTTCATCATCACGCCGTCGATGACCTGGCACGATCATTCCAACGAGACCGATCAGCCGATGTTCTGGCTCGACGGCCTCGACATTCCGCTGGTGCAGTTCTTCGACTGCTCCTTTGCCGAAGGCTCGAAGGAAGATCAGCAGAAGATCACGAAGCCCGCGGGCGACAGCTTTGCCCGCTATGGCCACAACCTCTTGCCCGTCGATGTGAAGCGGAGCTCGAAGACCTCACCCATCTTCAGCTATCCCTATGCCTACACGCGCGAGGCGCTGGAGAAGGCCAGGACGAGCCAGGAATGGGATGCCTGCCACGGCCTCAAGCTGAAATTCAGCAACCCCGAGACCGGCGATTTCGCAATGCCGACCATCGGCACCTTCATCCAGCTGCTGCCGAAGGGTTTTGGCACCGCGCGCTATCGTTCGACGGACGCAACGGTGTTCTGCCCGATCGAGGGCCGCGGCCGCAGCCGCATCGGCGATACCGTGTTCGAATGGGGGCCGCGCGATCTGTTCGTGGTGCCGAGCTGGCACTGGGTCACGCACGAGGCGGATGAGGACGCCGTGCTGTTCAGCTTCTCGGACCGGCCGGTACAGCAGAAGCTGGATCTGTTCAGGGAAGATCGCGGGAACGCGTGAGGGTCGCACTGCCAACCACATCGCCATTGCGAGCGTAGCGAAGCAATCCAGAATCTTTCCGCGGGGACAGTCTGGATTGCTTCGTCGCAAAAGCTCCTCGCAATGACGGTTGGCTACCTCCAGTGCAACAAGTCTCGTAGGGTGGGCAAAGGCGCAACGCGCCGTGCCCACGTCTTCTAGATCGTGGGCACGCTTCGCTTTGCCCACCCTACTGCAGCGGTGAATGCCGCTACCGCCAGTGCAACAGCCGCGTCTCCAGCCAGCCGATCACCTTGCCCACTGCGAGGCCGAACACCGACAGGATCACGACGCCCGCGAGCAGCTGATCGGTCTGCATCAGGTTGCCGGCCTGCAGCACGAAGGCGCCGATGCCGTATTGGGCGCCGATCATCTCGGCGCTGACGACCAGCAGCAGCGCGACGGACGCGGTGATGCGGAAGCCGGCGAGAATCGCCGGCAGCGCGCCAGGCCATATCACCTTGCGCACGATGGTGGCGAACGGAACGTTGAAGCTCTGCGCCATGCGGATCAGGTTGCGTGGCACGGCATCGACGCCGCTATAGACCGAGATCGCGGTCGAGAAGAACACCCCGAGTGCAATCGTCGCGATCTTCGGCTCCTCGCCGATGCCGAGCCAGAGAATGAGCAGCGGCAGCAGCGCGATCTTCGGGATCGGGAACAGCGCCGAGATGAAGGTGATGCCGACGCTGCGCGCGAGGCGCGACAGGCCGATGGCGAAGCCGACGGCGACGCCGGCCGCCGTTCCCACGAGCCAGCCGACGCCGATCCGCAGCAGCGAGGCCGAAAGATGCTGCCACAGTGCACCGGAGACCGCGAGCTGATAGATCGCGCGGACAATCGCAGAGGGGGTCGGCAGAAACAGCGCATTGACGAGGCCGGCGCTGCCGGCGGCCTGCCAGATCGCGATGACGAGGCCGAGCGCGATCCAGCCGCCAAACCGGCTCGACGCAGGCACGAAGCCCGCACCACGAAAGCGGACGCGCCGCGTCGGTTCGTTCTTGGCCGCCGTGTCCGTTGCCGCGCGGTCAAGCATGCTGGACCTCGCGCTCGGCATCGATCGCCTCGTTGCGGATCAGCGACCAGATCTGATTCTGCAGCGCCAGCAGTTTTTCGCGCGCCGCCGCTTCGCCGCGCGCCGCGCGCGTCATCGGCACGGCGACGACCTCGCGGATGCGGCCGGGCCGCCGCGACAGCACCACGATGCGGTCGGCGAGCCGCGCCGCCTCTTCGAGATTGTGGGTGACGTAGACCGCGCCCATGCCGCCATCGGCAAGCAGGCGGATGAAATCCTCCATCAAGAGCTCGCGGGTCTGCGAATCCAGCGCCGACAGCGGCTCGTCCATCAAGAGGATCGCGGGCCTCACCGCAAGCGCGCGCGAAATGCCGACGCGCTGGCGCATGCCGCCGGAGAGCTGCTTTGGATAGGTCTGGCGAAAGTCGGTGAGGCCGGTGCGGCACAGCGCATCCTCGACCAGCGCGCGGCGCTGCGCGGCCGAGAGCCGGGTGTGCAGCAGCGGGAATTCGACGTTCTCCTCGACCGTCGCCCAGGGCAGCAGCGCGAAATCCTGGAACACGAAGGTCAGCGGATTGAGACTGTCCGCGGGCGGCGCACCGCGCAGTTCCGGCGCGCCGGAGGTCGGCTGCAGCAGCCCGCCGAGGATCGACAGCAGCGTGCTCTTGCCGCAGCCCGAGGGCCCGACGATCGCCACCACCTCGCCGGTACCGACGGTGAACGAGACGTCGTCGAGCACGGCGAGATCGCCGAAGCGATGGCTGATGTGGCTGGCGATCAGGTCCATAAGGTCACGTCTATCCTGTTCTCCGTCGTTCCGGGATGATCCGAAGGATCAGATCCGGAACCTCGAGATTCTCAGGTGCGCAATTGCGCACCGGAGTTCGATGCTTCGCATCGCCCCGGAATGACGAAAGGTTAGTCCGCCTTCACGAATTCCTTGGCAATGATCGCTTCCGCATCAAAGCCCTTGTCGGCGAAGCCCTGCTCCTGCAGCCATTTGATCTGGTTGTCGACGTTCTTCACGTCGAGCTTGCCGTCGGGATCGATATAGGCGCAGTTGCCGACCACCTGCTCGACCGACAGGTTGGTGTACTTTGCGATGATCTCCAGCAGCGGCCTGGTCTGTTCGTTGATCGGGGCGACACCGTCCTTCATCGCGGTGAGGATCACGTCGTGATATTCGCGGTCGGCTTTCGCGAGCACGCCGAGGAATTTCGTCACCAGCGCCTTGTTCGCCAGCGTTTTCGGCGAAGCGAATACCGCACCCAGCTGCCACGGCGTCTCGTCGCCGACCCACCCCAAAAATTTCGCGCCACCCTCGTCCATCAGCTTTCGCGCGGTCGAGATCGGGAGCAAGGCGGCATCGACGGTCTCGCCCTTGAGCGCGGCGGCGGCATTCGACAGCGATTGCAGCGGCACGATCTTCACGTCCGCCAGCTTGAAGCCGTATTTGTCGGCGAGCAGGCCGAGCGAATAGTGAAAGCTCGAGCCGACCTGCGTCATCGCCACGCGCTTGCCTGCTAGGTCCTTCGGCGTCTTCAGGCCGCTCGCATAGGCGTTGTTGCTGGCGAAATAGCCGATCAAGGGATAGCCGGGCTTCTCGCGGCTCATGCCGCCGATCACCTTCAGCACACCCTTGCCGGCGAGATTGTAGAGCCCGGCGGTGAAGGCGGTGACGCCGAAATCGACGTCGCCCGAGGTGGTGGCGACCGCAATCGGCTGCGCTGCGTCGAAGAACTTCAGCTCGACCTCCAAGCCGGCCTCACGGAAATAGCCCTTGTCCACCGCGATGAAGACCGGGGCCGACGAAGACAGGCGGAGCACGCCGATCTTGGCTTTCAGCGCATCCTCGGCCCGCGCCGTGCCCATTGCCACGATCGCCATCAGGCCCGCTACCGCGAGCCGCGCAATCCCGATCATCCCGTTTCCTCCGCTTTGTCTTGCAGTGCGTTACAGGCCTTCGGGCACCGCCTGGTCCCCTCCGATGAAGGCGCCCTGTTGTTTCAACGTTTCCTGCAACTTTTCAATGGGGATTTCGCGTGGAATCCGGTTTCCGGATAGCGCCAGCGCGGCGGCGGAACCGGCGGCCTCACCCATCGCGAAGCAGGCACCGGAGACCCGCGCCGCCGACTGGCCCTCGTGGGTCATCGAGGCACAGCGGCCCGCGACCAGGAGATTGTCGACGCCTTCAGGGACCAGCATCCGGTAAGGTAGCTCGTTGTAGCCGCGCGATTCCGGGATCGGCGGGAAGGTGAAGACGACGTCGCCGGGCACATGGGCCTCGATCGGCCAGCCGTTGACGCCGATGGAATCCGCGAACGAGGCACAGCCCAGCACGTCCTCACCGCTGAGCTGGTAGCCACCCTTGATGCGGCGGGTCTCGCGGATGCCGAGCTGTGGCGGCAGGTCGACGATGTAGGACTTCTCAAACCCCGGCACCGCGCTGCGCAGGAATTCGTACGCGGCGAGCGCCTGCTTGCGGCCCTCGATCTCGCCGCGGGTGAGATCGTCGGGCTCGATTCCGTTGATGGCGTGACCATCCTCGCGCGCCACCTGGGTGAAATTCACCCGCCATTCGATGCCGGATTTCTGCGGCCGCACGATCGCGCTTTTCCGCGGAAATCTGTGCGTGCCGGCGGCGATCGCCTTCTCCATCAATTGCGGAATGGTGCGCCAGGCCTCGCCGGCCTTGGCGGGATCGATGCCGTTGAGACGCAGCATCATCGAGGGATAGAGCGGATGGCCATGCTCGTCGCCGACCTCGAACGGCGCGCCGGCCCACACGGCGAGATCGCCGTCGCCGGAACAGTCGAGGAAGATCTCCGCGCGCACCGCCTGCCGGCCGGCCTTGGTCTCGACCAGCATCGCGTCGATGCGGCACTCATCAGCCATGACGACGCCGGCGCCGAGCGCGTGGAACAGGATACTCACCCTGTGGCTGGCGAGCAGCGCGTCGGCCGCGATCTTGTAGGCGGCGGTGTCATAGGCCTGGGCATAGACCTTTCCGAGGATCAGATGCGGCGCGTTGAGGCCGTTCAAACGATCGATCCGCGCCAGCAGCTCCGAGGCCAGACCCTGCACCAGCCGCCGGTGCTCGCCATGGACATTGCCGTGCAGGCCGCAGAAATTGGTGACGCCGGCCGCGGTGCCCATGCCGCCGAGAAAGCCGTAGCGTTCGATCAGCAACGTCTTCCGCCCGGCGCGCGCCGCTGCGGCCGCCGCCACGATGCCGGCCGGGCCGCCGCCGAGCACGACGACTTCATACTCGCCGTAGAGCGGCACTTTGCGCGCTGGTTCATCGATCGTCATGGCCGGCATGGCGCGTTCCTTCCCGGAATCTGGTTCGAACTGGATCACGAATTAGCCGGCGGTCCTCGTCCCCGCAAGATCGCGGTTGCTCGCCATCGGTGAACCTGAGAAAACGGCGGCCATGAATTCGATCATCGTCAGGTACTGCTTCGCCGCTCTTACTGCCCTCGCGCTCTCGGCCGCTCCCGCCGCAGCGGTGGAGCAAAACTGCCGCTTCATCCCGGCCAAGGCCGACCGCGAAGCCTGCTACAAGCGGCAAGAGGATGAGCTGGCCGCGAAGCGAAAGCCGGCCGCGCCGGCGGCTGAGAGCACGACGCTCGAAACGCTGCGCCAGCTGCGGCAGGAGGACGATGCGGTCTACCGCAGCATCAACAACATTTGCCGTGGCTGCTGACGTCTAACCTTTGCCACCACCCCACTTCGCCGCCCGCTTCTCGGCAAACGAGGCCAGCCCTTCGGCGGCCTCGGCGCTCTGGCGCTTGAGCGAGTGCAATTGCACGAGCCGCGTATACGCCGCATCGTCCACCGCCATGCCGCCGAACGAGCTCTCCAGCGCGAGCCGCTTGGTCTCGGCCATCGCCTCCGGTCCGTTGGCGAGCAGCTGCTCGACCACCTTGGCACCTGCGGCCTCGAGATCGGCGAGCGGCACCACCTCGTGGACAAGGCCGATGCGGCGGGCATCTTCGGCGCCGAAGCGTTCGCCGGTGAGCGCGTAGCGGCGGACCTGGCGGACGCCGATGGCATCGCAGAGCTGCGGGATGATGATCGCGGCGGTCAGGCCCCAGCGCACCTCGGTGATCGAGAACAGGGCGTTGTCGGCGGCAATCACGACATCGCAGGCCGCGATGACGCCGGTGCCGCCCCCGAAGCAGCCGCCCTGCACCAGCGCGATGGTGGGGATCGGCAAAGTGTTGAGCCGCTGCACGGCTTCGAACGTCGCCCGCGAGGCCGCCTCGTTCGCCTCGTTCGATTGCGGCCGCACGCTGTTGATCCATTTGAGGTCGGCGCCGGCCTGGAAGTGCTTGCCGTTGCCCCGGAGCACGACGACGCGCAGATTGGGCTTCCTGCCGAGGTCGTCCATGGCCGCGAGCACGCCTGAGATCAGCGCGCCGTCATAGGCATTGTTGACCTCCGGCCGGTTCAACGTGACGGTCGCAACCCCGCGTTCATCGAGGCTCCACAGGACGGGGCTGGCAGTCATCGGCGGTCCTCCGGTTGTTTGCCGCGCACTATGGCCGAGGGCGCGTGCCCTGATCCATATCTTTCCGGCGTAGGGCGGCCGCGTCCATCGCATGGCGGCTTGTGTCATGCTGGCCGCGGGCGACACCACGGGATGGATACGGGATATCAATATGCGCATCTGCATCTTCGGCGCAGGCGCCGTCGGCAGCCACATTGCGGTACGGCTGGCGCGCGCCGGCCATGAGGTCAGTTGCGTGATGCGGGGGGCGCATCTGGAGGCGGCCCGCGCCAATGGCCTCAAGCTGCGCGTCGGCGATTCCGAGGTCGGCGCCAAAGTGAACGCGTCAGGCGATCCGGCCCAGCTCGGCCCGCAGGACGTCGTGATCTCGACCTTGAAGGCGACCGCGCTTCAGGGGCTGGTTTCCAGCATCAAGCCGCTGCTCCAGGACGACACTGCGATCGTGTTTGCGCAGAACGGCATTCCCTGGTGGTACGGTATCGGCCTGCCGCCGCGGCACCCGGCGCCGCCGGACATTTCATTCCTCGATCCTGGGGGGCGCCTGCGCGCCTGCATCCCCAAGGAACGGATCGTCGGCGGCGTGGTCTTCTCATCCAACGAGGTGATCGCGCCCGGCGTGGTGCAGAACCTGACGCCGGACCGCAACCGTCTCCTGATCGGCGAGTGCGACGACCGCAATTGCGAGCGCATCACCAGGCTGCGCGGTGTCTTCAACGACGCGCGGCTGGAATCGCCGCCGGTCGCCGAGATCCGCGAGGCGATCTGGTCAAAGCTGCTGACCAACATGTCGCTGTCGGTGCTGTGCCTGCTCACCGGCCAGACCGCGCGCGGCGTGCGCGACGACTCCGCCTTCACGGAGGTGATTCCGCGCATGCTGAACGAGGCCAACGAGATCGCCCAATACTTCATTCCCGAGGTCAAGCGTGTCAGCCGCAGCGGCCCTGCCCCCAACCACAAGCCGTCGCTGCTGCAGGACTACGAGCTCGGCCGAGCCATGGAGATCGACGTGCTGGTGAAGGCGCCCCAGGCCTTCGCGCGCACCGCCGGCCTGTCGACGCCGACGCTCGACCTGATCGCCGCACTCGCGATCCAGAAGGCGCGCGACAAGGGGCTTTATTCCGCGTGAGCCTCAGGCGAGCGCGTCGATCCAGGCCGCGAGCGTGTCCAGCACCTCGGTGAGCGCCTCGTCATTGGTACGGCCGGATTTCTTCAGCACCGCGAACGAATGGTCGCCGCCTGCGACCTCATGCAGCGTTGCCTTCGGGCCGAGCCGCTCGATGACGGGCTGGAGATAAGCGCGATCGGCAAGCTCGTCACGTGTGCCTTGCAGGAACAGCAGGGGAATCGCGATTGCAGCGAGGTGCTCGGCACGCTCGCTCGACGGCTTCTTGGCGGCATGGAGGGGAAAGCCGAGGAAGGCGAGCCCTTTGACATCGGGCAGCGGCGACTTCGACTGCGCCTGCGAGGTCATGCGGCCGCCGAACGATTTTCCGCCAGCGACAAGCTTCAGCCCGGGACAGAGCCGCGCCGCCTCCGCGACCGCCGCGCGGACGCTTGCGTGGGCGATTGCGGGCGGGTCAGGACGTCCCTTCTTCTCCTCCATGTAGGGAAAATTGAAGCGGAACGTCGCAATGCCGCGTTCGGCAAGGCCGGCTGCAACCTTCTCCATGAAGGAATGCCGCATGTCTGCGCCGGCGCCGTGCGCCAGGACGTAGCAGGCGCGCGCCTTGCCGGGCTGCGTCAGGATCGCCGAGACCGTGCCGATGCGCTCGATGTCGAGCTTGAGCTCCTGGGTTTTGATCGCCACAATCAGACATCCCGATAGACGCTGTTACCGGCGCCTTGGTAGCGTCACCGGCGCAGCCTGAAAACACAATAATTGCCGCGGTTCGCTGGCTTACCAAGCCGGAACGCCGCATCAACCGAGGTAATCATGCCCTACCGCTCCTCCTGGATGACCGAAGAGCTCGACGTCTTCCGCGACCAGTTCCGCAAATATCTCGCCAAGGACCTGGCCCCGCATGCCGAGAAGTGGCGCGAGCAGAAAATGGTCGACCGCTTCGCCTGGCGCGGGCTCGGCGAGATGGGCGCGCTGCTCGCGAGCGTGCCGGAGGAATATGGCGGCCTCGGCGCCACCTTCGCCTATGACGCCGCCGTGCTCGACGACCTCGAGAGCACGGTGCCGGAGCTGACCACCGGCGTCTCCGTGCACAGCGCCATCGTCGCGCATTACATCCTCAATTACGGCTCGGAGGAGCAGAAGAAACGCTGGCTGCCGAAGATGGCGTCCGGCGAGATGGTCGGCGCCATCGCCATGACCGAGCCCGGCACCGGCTCGGATCTCCAAGCCGTCAAGACCACGGCCAAGAAACAGGGCAATTCCTACGTCATCAACGGGCAGAAGACCTTCATCACCAACGGCCAGGCCGCCGATCTCGTCATCGTGGTCGCGCGCACCGGCGAAGCGGGCGCCAAGGGCATTTCCCTGATCGTGGTCGAGACCGCAGGCGCGGACGGCTACAAGCGCGGGCGGAACCTCGACAAGATCGGCCTGCACGCCTCCGACACCTCGGAGCTGTTCTTCGACAACGTGCAGGTAGCCCCGGAAAACCTGCTCGGCAAGGAGGAGGGGCAGGGTTTTGTCCAGCTGATGCAGCAACTGCCGCAGGAGCGGCTTGCGCTCGCGGTCGGCGCCGTGGCCTCGATGGAGCGCGCGGTCAAGCTCACCACCGACTACACCAAGGAGCGGAAGGCGTTCGGCAAGCCGCTGATGGATTTCCAGAACACCGCCTTCACGCTGGCCGAGCGCAAGACCGAGGCGATGATCGCGCGCGTCTTCGTCGACTGGTGCATCGAGCGCCTGGTCGCAAAAGACCTCGACACCGTGACGGCCTCGATGGCGAAATATTGGTGCTCGGAGAAGCAGGTCGAGACCGCCGACGAATGCCTGCAGCTGTTCGGCGGCTACGGCTACATGCAGGAATACCCGATCTCGCGCATCTTCATCGATTCCCGCATCCAGAAAATCTATGGCGGCACCAACGAGATCATGAAGCTGCTGATCGCCAGATCCTTATAGATCAGGTCGCTGTAGATCAGCGCGCGCGCCAGTCCCGCGGCCGGCAGCCGAAGCGCTGCTTGAAGCGGCGGGTGAAGTGGGAGAGGTCCGAGAAGCCCCAGTCGAACGCGATGGCGCCGATCGCCTGGTCCGCCTTCGCAGGATCGCTGAGGTCACGTGCCGCGCCGTCCAACCTACGATCCATGACGTAGTCCGAGAATGTGGTGCCTGCGCGCTCGAACAATTTGTGCACGTAGCGCTCGCTGATGCCGATGGCACGCGCGACGTCCGCAACCGCAAGGCGCTGCTCGGAGAGCCGCTCATGCACGGCCCGGCGGAGCGCGAGCGCGGTCGCGTCGGCAAAGCTGGCGGCCTCGGCCGTCTGCGCACGCGCGCGGCGCGACAGGCTCAGCGCGACAAGATCGAGCAGCACGCCGAACAGCCTGACGGCTTCGCCTTCCGTCATCCGCAGCGCGCCGGCATTCAGCGATCGCGCGGTCTCGACGATGAGATGGCCGACGAAGGGATCGTCGGACACACGCTCCACCCTGAAGTCGAAGGATGGCGGCAGCCGATCACGCAGCTCGCGAGAAGGCACCCAGAAGGATGCAACCTGCAGCGTCGGCCCGCGATCATGCAACAAGGTCACCTCCCGGTCGCTGTCGCAGATGCCGACCTGACCGCGCGACAGGCTGACGTCGCAGCCGCCCTGGACCACGCGGCAGCGGCCGGCGAGCTTGAAGTTCAGATAGAAGCAGCTTTCGGTCGACGCAGCGATATCGGCGCGCGAGCGATGCACGGTGTGCTCGGGAAAGACCACGCGGTTGATGGCACCGCTGCCGATCTTGATCGCCTCGACCTTGGCCTGGAAGCGTGAGGTGGTTGCCGATTCCGGCGTCAGGTTCATGAATGCCTGGCAGATCGCTTCGCGATAGTAGGAGAACTGCTCCTCCGGCCGCGTCTCGCCGGTGTCCCAGACCAAACGGCGGGGCCGGCTTTCGGAATTGAGCTGCTCCATCAGTTCGCTCCAGGACCAATCCGGTTCACCGTCGGACAAGCGCGCAACGCGCCAGCGGTTCAGTATGGCGGCAACAACGTCGACCGGCGTTCAGCCGGCAAATCCAGGCAAGATCATCGCCGCACCGATCTAAGCAGTCTTCCGAGGGAGCCACAACATGTCGACCTACGTTCTCGTCCATGGCGCCTGGCATACCGGTGCCGAGCTCGAGCCGGTCGCCGCGCCGATCCGCGCAGCCGGCCATCAGGTCCATACCCCCACCGTCAAGGGCAACCGTCCGGGCGATGCCAAGACGACCGGGCTGAAGGAAGCGATCCAGTCGATCGCCGACTACCTTGCCGAGAACAATCTGAAGGACGTCATCCTGCTCGGCCATTCCTATGGCGGCATGGTCATCACGGGGGTCGCCGACCTCGCGCCGGAGCGCATCCGCCGCCTGGTCTATTGGAACGCTTTCGTGCCCAACGACGGTGAATGCCTCAACGACATGGTGCCGCCGCGCTATATTGGTCTGTTCGACGCCATTGCGGCCGAGCGCGGCGACGGCTCGGTGGTGTTGCCCTTCCCGATCTGGCGCGAGGCGTTCATCAACGATGCCGATCTGGAGACGGCGCAGCGCGCCTATGACGTGCTCAATCCGCATCCGCTCGCGACCTTCACCGACAAGATCGCGCTCAAGAGCAATCCGGCCGAGATGCCGCTGGCCAAATCCTACATCAACTGCACCGAGGATACCGCGCTGCCGCACAGCCATGGCTGGCATCCGCGCCTGTCGGAGAAGCTCGGCCTGTTCCGCCTGGTGCAGGTCGCGGGAAGCCACGAGCTGTGCTTCTCCGATCCGGCGCGGCTCGCCAAGGCAATCATCGAGGCGGGACGCGACTGACCGGCGTGTCCCGCAATGGCGCGCTCACGTCTCGTGGGCGATCGTCAATTCGGATGCCACCAGCGCCCGCCGATGACGACACCTTCGGACACGATCTTGCGATCACCGATCAGGTGCTCGCCGACGACGTCTTCGTAGTCGAACTGGCCGCGGCTGACCGAAATCAGCGTGGCGTCGCCGACGCTGCCGGGCTTGAGGCTGCCGAGCTCGGGACGTCGCAGCGCCATCGCCGCATTCACCGTCGATGCCGCGATCACATCCGGCAGCTCCATGCCCATGCACAAGAACTTCGACATGGTCGTGACCTGGTCATAGGCCGGGCCGTCGATGCAGAGCTGATGGATGTCGGAGGAGATGGTGTCGGGATAGAAACCAT
The DNA here is from genome assembly GCF_028128865.1 of Bradyrhizobium sp. CCBAU 11357. Lineage (NCBI taxonomy): Bacteria > Pseudomonadati > Pseudomonadota > Alphaproteobacteria > Hyphomicrobiales > Nitrobacteraceae > Bradyrhizobium > Bradyrhizobium sp. CCBAU 11357. The sequence continues at coordinate 184,309 of NZ_LBJW01000104.1, forward strand.
TGGCGAGCATGGCACGCGCGGTCTTGAACGCGAACGAGCCCTTGCCGTGGCCGATATCGAACAGCACGCCGCGCTCGCGTGCCTCGAGCACCGCCTTCTTTACCGTGCCTTGCGCCGTCGCCGGGGTGTTGGGGAAAGGGCGGAACGCATGGGTCAACACGTCGCCGGGACGCAGTCGCGCCAACACGTCCTCATAGCTCGGCGGCGGATGGTCGATATGCGCCATCAGCGGCATGCCGACCTGGTTCGCGACCTCGAGCGCGATGTCGAGCGGCACCGCGCCCGACGTACCCGAGGAATGCAAGCCCACGCGCACCTTGATGCCGACGATGAGATCGCGGTTGGCATCGGCCACCTCGGCCGCCTCGACCGGATTCATCAATCGCAGCTCCTCGCTCTCGCCGACCATGATCCGGTGCGAGAAGCCGAAGATGCCGGCATGCGAGACGTGCAGATAGGCGAGGATGCGGACCTGGCTCGGCTCGATCACATGCTTGCGGAAGCCGGCGAAATTGCCGGGTCCGGCGCTGCCGGTATCGACCGCCGTGGTGACGCCGGAGAGGCGGCAGAACTCCTCGGCATCGATGCCGAGCGAGGTGCCGCCCCAATAGACATGGGTGTGGAGATCGATCAGCCCCGGCGTCACAATGAATTGCGAGACGTCTCGCACCTCGGTGCCCGGATCCGCCTTGAGGGCGCTGCCGATCGCGGCGACCTTGCCGCCGGCAAAGGCGACATCGGTCACGGCGTCGAGCTTCTGGGACGGGTCGATCACCCGCCCCCCGCGCAGGATCAGGTCGAAAGGCATCAATGGTCTCCGGGATGTGGCTGGGTATGGCAGGATTACAGGCAGGAGACCCGGGCAGGTCCCTGCAATTGTCCCTGTTAGCAATTTTCGCGCCCGCTGAGCAAATCGGCGCGCATGCCGGTTACGCTCCCAGCGCTTGCAAGCCGCCTGCCGGCGCCTCGCACGTCAATCCTGGGTATCAGGTGTCCACGGCAGCCGGACCTTCTGCCATTCCTCGAAGTCCTCCTGGACGTCCGCGGCGGCGACTTTTGCGGCGCTGTGAAGCCAGTCGTCCTTGCGTCCATCGAGATCGTGCTCGATCTTGGATCTGGCGCCGCCCGTTCCCGCATGAATCGCGCCGAGATCGAATCCCTTTGCCCAGAGCAGATCGAGCCTCAGCCGCGGATGACTGCGATTGCTGAGCTCGAGCTTGCGCTGATCGGGAGCAATGCGGCGAATGATGTAGCCGCCTTTCAACTTGAGATGCGGATCGGGCGCGCGAAACTCTCCTCGGGCGACGTCCAGAAAGCGCGGCTTGCCGTTCATGCCGTGCGCCCAATCCCAGGCGGAGGGTACCAGCGCCTTGGCTTCCCTCACGATCTTGCCGCCATCCCAGGTGGCGATCGCAACGTAGCGCGGCCGGCCAAGGCCGCCGCCGCCTTTCCTGCGCGAAGCGAACCGCTCCAGCTCGGCATGGTCGGGCAGGTTCTTTCTGAGCGCCGAAGCAACCTGCGAAGGCGGCTCCGCATCCGGATAGTCCTCCAGCTCGTGCCAGAAGTCGCGCCGTTCCTCGTCGGAGCAGGCCACGAAGGGCCGCATCCAGCTCTCCTCCTCGTCCAGCAGCGACGGGCGCGGGTTCGCGAGTCCTTCGCGATAGCCATCGAGAATGGCCGCCGCCGCATTGCGATTAGCGGTCCGCGCCTTCGGTGCGAGCCGCGCGCTGGTCGCAAGGCGGACGAGATCGAACGGATAGGGAATGACCGCGGCTTCGTCGAAATCGTTGATGCCCCAGACCAGACGGCCTTCGGCATCGCGCCAGGTCCCGTAATTTTCGATGTGGGTGTCGCCGACCGACAGCACAGCGGGCGCATCCTTCAGCTTGGGACAGAGCTTCTCGATGCGACGCGCCCAGCGAAAGAACGTCGCGCGCAGGAACGTGAACGCATCCTTCTGCATCCGCTCGTGCTTGTGGGCGAGGTCCGCCTCAACGACGTCGCATTGCTTGCGCAGCCAGTGCTCGAAAGCCGCATTGTCGCGCTGAAAAGTCATCCGCTGCAAACCACGAATATCGGGCGGGCCGGCGCCGATCCGCGGCGCGCCATCAAATCAATCTTCGGCTGCATCGACAATAGACTGATGCTCTGACGCGAAATGCTACAATCAAATGGGCAGCGGCGCAATTGTCGGCATCTGGACTGACATCGACCGTCGCGCAGCCCTCGGCAGGGCGGCAGACGAAGCAAAGCCGGACAAGGAAATGGCGATCCCGGGAAGACTCGAACTTCCGACCTACGGTTTAGGAAACCGTCGCTCTATCCGGCTGAGCTACGGGACCGCGGAACCCGTGGCTACGGGTTCAATCCGGTCATAGCAGAGCAGGATACGGTTCGCCAGCCGCAAGACGGGCGAGATCCATCGTCAAGCTGAACACGGCGGCAGTACAATCGCGCCCGGACCCCTCTCCACGGAGCAGCCCACATGATCGAGAGCATCAGCGCCATCACGCTCGGCACGCATGACATGGGGCGCGCCGTGCACTTCTACCGTTCGTTGGGGTTCGAGCTCCTGTATGGCGGCGAAGCCGCTGCGTTCACGAGCTTTCGCGTCGGCAGCGGCTATCTCAACCTGACTGCGCAGCCGGACGACAAGCGCTGGTCCTGGTGGGGCCGCGTCATCTTCTATGTCTCCGATGTCGACGGGACCTACGAGCGCGCCCGCGCCGCCGGATGGCAGCCGTCGACCACGCCGCGCGATGCCGAATGGGGTGAGCGCTACTTCCATCTCACCGATCCCGACGGCCATGAGCTCAGTTTCGCACGGCCGTTGTCCTGACCGAATAAGTCGCATCTGCTGACGTTCCAACGCGAAACTAGCGCTGTCTCAGCCACCGTGGCAAGCTCGGCGCGGTTTCCTCAAGTTCTAACCAGGGAGGACGACCATGGTAGCTTATGTCGTGCTGGGAAACTTCACTGATCAGGGAGTCCGAAACGTCAAGGACTCGCCGAAGCGGGCCGAAGCCTTCAAGGAGATGGCCAAAACGTTCGGAGTGACCGTGAAAGAGATCGTCTGGACGCAGGGACGATATGACGTTGTGACCGTTCTCGAGGCTCCAGATGAGGCTGCCGCGATGTCACTCAGCCTTAGTCTCAGCGCACTCGGCAATGTCCGCACCGAAACGCTGCGCGCGTTTTCGGCGGCAGATATGACGAAGATCGTCGGCAAGATGCTCTGACGCGCAAGCCCGCGCGAGCGCACTGGACCCGGGATGGCAATCCCGGGCATGGGCGGATCTCACGCCTTGATATTGTTGTCCTTCACGACCTTGCCCCAATAGGCGACCTGCTTGTCGAAGAAGGTCTTGAAGGTGGCGCCGTCCTGGAGCAGCAGCGTCATGTGCTGGGTGTCCTTGAGCTGGGCGGCGGTCGCGGGCTCGCTCAGGATCTCCTTGGATGCCGTCGCCATGGCCGCGACGACGTCGGCAGGCGTCCCTGCGGGGGCAAAGATGCCCCACCATGCCAGCGTCTCGAAATCGGGGAAGCCGGCCTCGATCGCGGTGGGCGTGTCCGGCAGGGCCGGCAGCCGCTCGCGGCCGAGCTGCAGGATCGGGCGCAGCATGTTGGTGCCGAGCTGGGCGGCGACCAGCGCCGCCGATCCCGCGATGAGATCGACATGGCCGCCGAGCACGTCGTTCATGGCCGGCCCGCCGCCGCGATAGGGCACGTGCATGATCTCGACGCCGGCCTTGCTGCCGAGCACGGTCATGGCGAGATGGCCGAGCGTGCCGATGCCGACCGAGGCGTATTTCACCGCACCGGGGCTCGCCTTGCAGGCGGCGACCACGTCGGCAAAGCTCTTGTAGGGGCGTCCGGCGCCGGCCGCGATCACGTAGGGCGCGGTGCCGATCAGCAGCCCCGGCATCAGCTCGCGCTCGACATCGACCGGCGGCTTGTCGAGGATCGACGGGATCACCGCATGGGAATCGAACGTCACCAGGAAGGTCGAGCCGTCGGCCGGGCTCTTGGCGACCTGCGCCGCGCCGAGCGCACCGGCCGCGCCCGATTTGTTCTCGACCACGACGATGCGACCCAGCTTGGTCTGCAGGTTCGTCTGCAGCAGCCGCGCCATCGCGTCGGTCGATCCGCCAGGCGGGAACGGCACCACCAGCGTTATCTTGCCGGCCTGCGCTGCTGCCGGTGCCATCGCGAGGATGGCCGGTGCCGCCAAGAGCGTGCGTCGTGTGATCGTCATGGTCCCCTCCCTTGTTGTTGCGCCCGGCTTTTTGCTCTGTGGCGCTCGAGCATGATCCGGAAAAGTGTGCAGCGGTTTTCCGAAAAGATCATGCTCAAGAAAATAGGCTAAAGCGCAAGGCGCTTTAGGTCGTGCCGAAGCCTGACCCTGCCTTTCTGTATTCTGGCCGAGGCGGGCTGAAGATGTCCAGCACGCGGGCGCCGTCGGGACCGGCACGCATGGTGTGCGGCACGTTCCCTGGCGTGCGCCAGAAATCGCCCTTCTTGACCGGGATTTCCTCATCGCCCTGGACGCGGATGGCGGAGCCGTCGAGCAGCACGCCCCATTGCTCCTCGGGATGATGATGCAGCGTGCCTTGCGCATGCGGCGCCAGTGTCACCACCGACAGCATCGCCTGCTCGCCGGAGAAGATGCGCGTGGTCACGCCGGCGGCGAGCTCGCGGAAGAGGCCGTCGCTGGCGTCGTCGAGATTGTGGAATTCGTCCTTCTCGCTCACGTCATCCTCCCCTTTACACTCCGCCAGATCAGGCCTTGCCGTAAGCGCCCTGGTAACGGCCCTCGCGGATCGCCTTCAGCGTCTCCTCCTCGCGCGCGACCTGGACGCGCACTGCTTCCAGCAGCGCGGCCGCACCGGTCGCGGGAAACGACACCACGCCGTCCTCGTCGCCGACGACGATGTCGCCGGGCGCGATCACGCTGCCGCCGATCGTCACCGGCACGTTGATCTCGCCGGGACCGTTCTTGTAGGGGCCGCGATGGATCACCGCGCGGGCGTAGCAGGGAAAGTCGTCGGCCGCGAAGGCCGCGACGTCGCGGATCGCGCCGTCGATCACATAGCCTTCGGCTTTGCGCCATTGCGCGATGTTCTTCATGATCTCGCCGACCAGCGCGCGCGTCTCGTCGCCGCCGCCATCGACCACGATGACGTCGCCGGGCCCGACCAGGTCGAGCGCGCGGTGGATGGCGAGATTGTCGCCGGGCCGGGTGCGCACGGTGAAGGCCGTCCCCACCAGCTTGCCGCCGCGGTGATAGGGCCTCAGCCCGACCGCGCCGGGCAGCCGGGCAAGATTGTCCGAGATCACCGAGGTCGGCGCGTCCCTGAAACCTTCAATGATATCAGCCGGCGGCTTCGGCACGCTGCTCGCTGCGATGGTGATCGTCATGTCAGTCCTTCCGTGTTTGTCTCATTCAGCATGCGCCCGCGCCTTCGAAGGCAAGATCCGGAAGGCGCTCCACTTCGTCTTCCTGGCGTCGCCAGCAGGAGTGAGGCACTCGCAACACGAGTGTAACAGCCTGTCGGCGGGGCGCTGTGACTCCCGCGCCACGTCAAGCACAAAATGTCAGCATCCCAGCCCTGAATTTCCCGGGTTCCATGGGTGACAAGCCGGCGATAAAGAGGCAAAAATCTGGCTCGACTCAGTTCGGGTTGCGTCTTGCAAGGAATGCTCTCTTAGAATGTCGGCCGTAGTTACATCGCATCGCGCGGCGCTGCTTCTCGTTGCCGCAGCAGGATTTATTCTGCTGACGCCGGGGCATGCCGAGGCGCAATGGTGGAAACGCGCACCTGTCGATTTCGAGGAATGCGCCGACGCCGCCGAGAAAGCCGCAACCAAGGCGGAGAAGACCGCGGCCCTTGCCGATTGCAACGCCAAGTTTGCCGGCCGCCGCAAGCCGGGCGGCGGCTATTCCTATTACGATTTCCTGCAGGATCGCACCTTCGACATCGCCGGCCCCAACCCGACGGCGGAGGAGCAGAAGAAGATCGACGAAGCCTATACCGCCTATCTCGCCAAGCAGCGCCGCAGCAACGAAGCGGCCCAGGCCACCGCGCGGCAGCAGCGCGAGCAGCAAGAGCAACAGGTGCAGCAGCTCCAGCAGGTCGCACTGCGGACCGAAGTCGAGCGCGTGCCGGTGCCGGTCGAGCGGCCGAAGGTGCAGCAGGCCGCAGGCGCAAGGCCGAAGGCCGCGCCTTGCGCCAAGGGCTCGTTCTCCTGCGAATGGCCGCGTCTGTCGGAAAGCTTGAACGACCTGAAGAAGCTGTTCAACCCGACACCGAGCAAGCCCGCGAAGAAGGGCTGAAGCAGCAGCCGTCATTGCGAAATGATCGTAGGGTGGGCAAAGGCGCAAAGCGCCGTGCCCACCATTTGTTTATGATTGAGAGAGTCGGTGGGCACGCTTCCGCCGTCGCTCTTCGAGCTATGGCGGACAAGTCGCTTTGCCCACCCTACGAGAGCTGAGCTCACGACAGGCGTCATTGCGAGCGTAGCGAAGCAATCCAGAGTCTCTCCACAGAAAGATACAGGATTGCTTCGCTGCGCTCGCAATGACGCGTGGATGGAGCTCCGGCTTGCAATCCTCAGTTCGGCTGCTTCTTCTTGCCGCGCTTCGGATTGACCACCGGCGCTGCGACCGTCGGCGAAGCACCCAGCTGCGACCGGCTCTCCTGCAAACGCCTGTCATAGCCGGGGGAGTTCAAGACCGTCGGCGGCCTGGCGTAGGCGAGCGTCGACATGCCGCAGAGCGCGGCCAGCGCGAGGCCGATCATCAGACAACGCTTCATCACGCCCTCCTCGTCATCAATTCACGCCCCGGATCTGCTGCGGCGTCAGCCGCGGCGGACCGTTGCCGGCCGCCTCGGCTTCCTTGATCAGCGCAACAATGCGGCGCATCAGCGGCACGGCGACATGGTTCTGCTCGGCGAGCGCAATGACCGCGCCTTGCAGATAGTCGATCTCGGTCTTGCGGCCCTGCTTCAGATCCTGCCACATCGAAGAGCGCGCCTCGGGATCGACCTTCATGGTTCGCCCGAGGATCGCGCCGAAGATCGCATCGGGCAGCCGCAGCAAGGCCGGAGACCAGCTCATCGGGATCGGCGTGGACGATACCGGCACGATGCCGGCGGCCTTCAGTGCGGCCAGCCCTTCCGCCATCTGGTCAGCGAACAATCTTCGCCAGTCACGGTTCGCCAATTGCGCGGCGAGCGGCATGTCGGACAGCGCGCTCAGCGCATTGTTGAGGTTGATGATCAGCTTGCCCCATTGCACGCCGGTGATGTCACGGCTCGCGCGCACACTGAGGCCGGAGACCGAGAGCGCCGCGGCCGTGTTCTCCGGATCCTCTCCGACGTGAATGTCGCCGGAGGTCGAGCGGTGGAAACGACCATCGCCCATCGCGATCACGTTGAATGGCACCATGCCGGCGAGCACGGACCGGCCGCCGAGCCGCTCGCGCAACACCGCGACATTGCCGATGCCGTTCTGGAGCGAGACGATGACGGCATCCTGAGGCGCAAGCTGCGCAATCTGATCGGCGACAGCGGCGGTGTCGGCGCTCTTCACCGTGACCAGCACGATGCCGGCGCTGTGCAAGATCGAAGGGTCTTCCGACAGCGCGAGTTGGCCGGCGCCGAGCTTCGTCTCGGAGCCGTCGAAATCGGTCAACAGCAGGCCGAACCGCTCGATCTCGGTCTTCACCCGCGGCCGCACCAAGAGTGCGACGCGCCGGCCTGCGGCGGCCAGCTTGCCACCGACGAAACAGCCGATGGCGCCGGCGCCAGCCACCACGATCGATCGATCCGCAACCACTGGGCTTGCTCCCTGAATGACCGGCCTTGGATAGCAGAGGCGAGGCCGGCAACCAATCGCGGCGCATCCGACTTGTAACGGTCATGACTGCCCCATATGTTTTCGCCCCGGGGGCAGTCAGCGGCGAGCGCTCGCCGTACGAGACGCCAAAGGAGAGCACCATGGGTCTACTCGACGTCCTCAACGGCATGCAGAACGGCCCGCGCGGCCCCTCTACGCCGAGCTCAGAGAAATCCTCCGGCGGCATGTCGCCGATGACCATGGCGCTGCTCGGCCTGCTCGCCTGGAAGGCGTTCAAGCATTTCACGACCAGCCAGTCAGGCTCGGCGCCGCAACCGTCACCATCGCCAGCACCGCCGCCGGTGAACGCGGGTGCAGGCGGCGGTGGGCTAAGCGACATTCTCAAGGGCGGCCTCGGCGGCCTGCTCGCGGGCGGCGCGGCCGGCACCGTGCTCAGCGGCGGTCTCGGCGATCTCCTCAACCAGCTGCAGCAGGGCGGCCACGGCGATGCCGCGAATTCCTGGGTCGGCAAGGGCGAGAACAAGCCGATCGCGCCGGGCGATCTCGCCAGCGCACTCGGTGCCGACCAGATCGAGAGCCTGTCCGCCCAGAGCGGCCTGTCGCGCGAGGAACTGCTCAACGGCCTCAGCCAGTATCTGCCGCAAGTGGTCGACCATCTGACGCCGGATGGACGGCTACCGACCGAGAACGAACTCTCGGGCAGAATCTAGTCGGACCTCGATCGATACGCTTTCGGGAAGGGGAGCAAAGTCATGAGCATGGGCGGCCTGTTGTGGGTCATCGTCGTCGGCTTCATTGCCGGCCTCATCGCGCGCTGGCTGGCGCCGGGGCCGAACAATCCGAGCGGCTTCATCCTCACCACCATCCTCGGCATCGCCGGCGCCTTCCTGGCGACCTTCGTCGGCCAGGCCATCGGCCATTACAGCCCCGACCAGGGCGCCGGCTTCATCACGGCGACGATCGGCGCGGTGGTGGTGCTGTTCATCTGGCACCGGCTGGTGGCGAGTGGCGTGATAAAGGGGTAGCAACCTCAATCGGGAGGGGCGGCACACCGCCTCCACATCGTCATTGCGAGGAGCGCAGCGACGAAGCAATCCAGACTATTTCCGCGGAGGGACTTCTGGATTGCTTCGCTGCGCTCGCAATGACGCGTTCACGTCACCAAATGCATTCCCGCATCCATGCGCACGACTTCGCCGGTCATGTTGCTGGAGGCCGGCATCGCCAGGAAGCAGACGAGCTGGGCGATGTCCTCCGCGGATGATGCGACCTTCAGCGGCACCTTCGCCACGACGCTGTCGCGTACCTGCTTGGCCTGCGCCTCGCCGCGGCCCTTGGTGAACCAGGGCGTGTCGATATAGCCCGGACACACGGTGTTGACGCGGATCAGCGGCGCCAGGGCGCGCGACAGCGACAAGGTCATGGTGTTGAGCGCGCCCTTGCTCGCGGCGTACGCAATCGACGAGCCCACGCCGCTGATGCCGGCGACCGAGGAAATGTTCACGACCGCGGATGGCCGCCCCGATGCCTTGGCGGCGGCTTCGAGCAGGCCGCGCGCCGCGCGCACCATCTGGAACGGGCCGATCGTGTTGACGCCATAGACCCGCTGGAAGTCTTCCGCCGACAAGCCGTCGAGATCGGCATGAGCCACATGCTTGGTGGTGCCCGCATTGTTGACGAGGATATCGAGCCGGCCCCAGCCGCTCGCCGCCGCAACGATCTTGCGGCAGTCCTCATCCTTGGAGACGTCGCCCTGTGCGACCAGCACCTCAGCGGCGCCCGCCTTGCGGCAGGTCTCGGCCGTCGCCTCGGCTTCCTTCCGGCTCGACGAATAGTTGATGACGAGCCGCGCCCCGCTGCGCGCGAGAATTTCCGCAGTCGCTGCACCCAGCCCGGATGCGGACCCCGTCACGATTGCGCACAAGCCGTCTTTTGCCATCCGGATTTCCTTCCCCTGTATCTGGTGTGGCGTCCTGTTTAGCGAGTTTGCCGCGCCCTGCAAATCGAGCAAACTCCGCTAAGCGGAATTAGCATTTTTTGAAGCCTGGCCCCATGCCGGCGCCGCAGATGGACCTGCGATCAACGCTTGTCAGGGCCATGGCTTTTTCCGATCATCGGGCGCAAGAAGAGACTGCGCACTGGCCGATCAGACCGGACGCGCCAATGGCAAAATACGGGGAACGCTGTGGCGGAGAGTGACAATATCGTCGTCGAGACCGCGGAGAAAATCTTCGCCGATCTCGCCGACCCGCAAACCATCAACAACGACAAGAAGAATTCCTGGCAGGCGCCGCTGTGGCAGGCGCTGAGCAAAGCCGGCCTGCCGCTGTCCTGGGTGCCGGATGATCTCGGCGGCTCGGGCGCGAGCTTCGCCGACGGCTTTGCGCTGATGGGCGTCGCCGGCCGTTTCGCGGTCGCGGTGCCGCTGGCCGAGACCATGCTGGCGGGATGGCTGCTGGCGCAGGCGAAGATCGCTTCGCCCGAGGGCGAGATGACGGTGCTGCCGGCCGCGCCAAAGGACCGCATCAGCCTGGATGCCGACGGCGCGCTCTCCGGCCGTGCCCGCGGCGTGCCCTTTGCCAAGACGGCGAAGCATTTCGCGGTGCTGGCGCACGGCAAGGACGGCGTTTCCATTGCGCTGATCGACGCGGCCAAGGCGCGGATCGAGGCCGGACTCAATGTCGGCTACGACCACAGCGACACCGTCACCCTCGACAAGGTCCAGCCGATCACCATCAAGCCCGCGCCGAAGGGCTTTGAGCAGACTCATCTGATGCTGATGGGCGGCGTCGCGCGCAGCCTGCAAATCGCCGGCGCGCTGGAATCGATGCTCGACATTTCCGTGCGCTATTCCAACGAGCGCGTCGCCTTCGAGAAGAAGATCTCGAAATTCCAGGCGGTGCAGCACAATCTCGCCCGCCTTGCCGGCGAATCCGCCGCGGCCCTGGCGGCGGCGACGTCCGCCGCCGACGCCATCGCCAACGCAACATCGTTCAACGACGAGATCTATCTCGAAGCCGCCTCCGCAAAGATCCGCTGCGCGGAAGCTGCCGAGAAAGGCGGCGGCATCGCCCATCAGGTCCATGGCGCGATCGGCTTCACCATGGAGCACATCCTGCACCGCTATTCGCTGCGCGCACTGGCCTGGCGCGACGATTTCGGCTCGGAAAGCTACTGGGCCGTCGAGCTCGGCAAGCTCGTCGCACGCCGCGGCGCCGATGAATTGTGGCCGCTCGTGGCATCGCGCTGATCCGGGAGAGAGACACAATGACTGCTGCCCTCCGTTTCGATCCGATCCGCCTGCCTGAGAAATGCGAGCAATTGCGCAAGGAAGTCCGCGCCTTCCTCGCCGAGGAAATCGCCGCCGGCACTTTCGATCCGCACAAGCCCAATCGCGAGGACACCGACGCGCCGGAATTTTCCCGCCGGGTCGGCGCCAAGGGCTGGCTCGGCATGACCTGGCCGAAGAAATATGGCGGCCAGGAACGCTCCTTCCTCGAGCGCTACGTGGTGACCGAGGAGATGCGCGTCGCCAACGCGCCGACGCGGCGCTTCTTCGTCGCCGACCGCCAGAGCGGACCGGTGCTTTTGAAGTACGCGCCCGAGCACATCAAGATGGACATCCTGCCGCGGATCTGCCGCGGCGAGATCTGCTTTGCCATCGGCATGAGCGAGCCGAACTCGGGCTCCGACCTGTTCGCGGCGAAGACGCGCGCGACCAAGGCCGACGGCGGCTATCTCATCAACGGCACCAAGATCTGGACCTCGTCGGCGCATATCGCCGACTACATGATCGCGATCTTCCGGACCTCGCCGCCGACCAAGGAAAACCGCCGTCATGGCCTGACCCAGTTCCTGGTCAAGATGAAGCAGCCGGGCATCAAGGTGAACCCGATCGGCCAGATCACCGGCCAATACGAGTTCAACGAGGTCGTCTTCACCGATCACTTCATCCCCGACGACCACGTGCTCGGCGAGGTCGACGGCGCCTGGAAGCAGGCGACCAGCGAGCTCGCCTATGAGCGCTCGGGCCCCGAGCGCTTCCTCGAAACCTATTACGTGCTGACCGAGCTCGTGCGTGCGGTCGGCCCCAATCCGGACACGCGCAGCGCCGAGGGCATCGGCCGCCTGGTCGCGCAGCTCCACACCATGCGGCGCATGTCGGTCTCGGTGGCCGGCATGCTGGAAGCCGGCAAGGAGCCAGTGGTGGAGGCCTCCATCGTCAAGGACATCGGCACGGTCTGGGAGCAGCAGCTGCCGCATCGCGTGCGCGATCTCGCGGCCTTCGTCGAGGAGACCGCGACCAACCGCGAGACCCTGGAGCGGCAGCTCGACTTTGCCATCAAGACCGCGCCGAAGCTCACCATTCAGGGCGGCACCACCGAGGTGCTGCGCGGCATCATCGCCCGCGGATTGGGCTTGCGCTAATTCAATCGAGGACAATCATGAGCACGTATAAAGATATCGGCGTCGAGAAGGTGGGGCATGTCGGCACTATCGAGATCCGCCGTCCGCCGCTCAACTTCTTCGACATCTCGCTGATCAACCAGATCGCGGACGCGCTCGACGAGTTCGACCGCGACATCGAGATCCGTGCGTCCGTGCTCTCCGCGCAAGGCAAGGCGTTCTGCGCCGGCGCCAATTTCGGCGATCCTGCGCGGCAGGCCCAGGAGGCACGCGAAGCCGAGAAGAAGGGCGATCCCGCCGACAGTCTCGGCCCGATCAACCATCTCTACATCCAGGCCGTGCGCATCTTCCGCGCCAAGAAGCCGATCGTCGCCGCCGTGCAGGGCGCGGCCATCGGTGGCGGACTCGGCCTTGCAGTGTCGGCCGACTTCCGCGTCACCTGTCCCGAGGCGCGCTTCTCCGCCAATTTCACGAAGCTCGGCTTCCATCCCGGCTTCGGCCTGACCGTGACGCTACCGGAGCTGATCGGCAAGAACAACGCCGAGCTGATGTTCTATACCAGCCGCCGCGTCACCGGCGAGGAAGCCTACAAATGGGGCCTCGCCAACGAGCTGGTGCCGCAGGACCAAGTCAAGGCGGCGGCGATGAAGCTGGCCGGCGAGATCGCCGAATGCTCTCCGCTCGGCCTGCTCTCCACCCGCGCCACGATGCGCAATGGCCTCGCCGACCGCGTGATGGCTGCGACCAATCACGAGCTCGCCGAGCAGACAAGATTGCGCGCGACAGAGGACTTCAAGGAAGGCGTGAAGGCGACTGAAGAACGCCGCGCGGCGAATTTCAAGGGGCGGTAAGCCGGAGCAGTAGGGTGGGCAAAGGCGCAAAGCGCCGTGCCCACCATCGCTTCATTTGTGTGGTGGAATCGGTGGGCACGCTTCGCTTTGCCCACCATGCGCATGAGTCGCTCAGCTTACCCGGAACGTCACTCCGCCCAGCAGGAACTCATTGCCCGCGACCGCGAGTCCCTTCGCCTTGGCGGTATGCAGCACCTGCGCCACGTCTGTCACCCGAAACTCCAGCGCGCTCATGATCTCGCTGGCGCCCTTGACGAAGCGAAAGGTCGCGTTGGGCAGCTTCAGTTCGGTGCCTTCAGGCGCAACGCCGATGATCCTGCCCCAATGCTGGGCCAGCCCTTGCGGATCCGGGCTCTGTATCTCCACCCCCGTCAGCGCCTCGGTCACATCCTTGCGGATGAATTTCTGCCAGTCAGGTCCGGCCGGAGGATACGGCCCGAGGATATCGTCGCTGCCATCGGTGTGATTGAACTCGATGAAGGCGGCGCGGCAGTCGCGGGGGTGGAGCTGCACGCCGTGATAGGGCGCGTGGTCGATGACGTTGGCGGTGCGCACGCCGTGCGCGTTGGCGTTGCGGCCGCGCTCGTCCGGATCGTCGCAGCAGAAGATCGCCATGTAGCCGCCGCGGCCGCCGGTCTTCTCGATGAAGCGGCCGGCCGTGGTGCCGTCCTTGAACGGCGCGACCACCTCCAGCAGGATCGTGTCGACCGGGAGCAGCGCGTTCTCCAGGCCGTATTTGGCGACATTGCCGTCGCGATAGCAGACGGCGAGGCCCATGATCCGGCCGATATCCGTGATGACGGGCTCGAGCTGCGGCGCGACCAGGCAGATCTGACGCAGCCGGACATAGGGCGCCATGGTCATGCGCCCCTGAAGGTCGGCTTGCGCTTCTCGACGAAGGCCTTTGCGGCCTCCTTGTGGTCCTCGGTGTCGCCGCAGCGGGTGTGATGGATCGCCTCGCCGTCGAAGCAATCCTCCAGCGCCAGGTGCTCGGCATTGTTGATGTTGCGCTTGATGAAGCCGAGTGCGATCGACGGGCCCTGCGCCAGCGAGTGCGCGAGCTCGTGCGCGGCGGCGTCGATTTCGGCGTCGGGCACGACCTTCGTCACCATGCCGATCGCGTGCGCTTCCCTCGCCGTGAGCACCGGCGACATCAGATAGAGCTCGCGCGCCCGCGCGCTGCCGAGAAGCTGGGTGAGGAAATAGGTGCCGCCGTAGTCACCGGAGAAGCCGACCTTGGCGAAGGCGGTGGTGATCTTGCAGGATTCGGAGGCGATGCGCAGGTCACAGGACAGCGCCATCGACAGGCCGGCGCCGGCCGCCGCGCCATCGAGCTGCGCCACCACGGGCTTCGGCATCTGATGCAGGATGCGCGAGACCTCCATGCCGCGGCGCAAGTTTGCGAGCTTCTGCTCGAACGGCAGCGGCGCGCGCCCCTGCGCCATCGATTTGACGTCGCCGCCGACGCAGAACGAGCCGCCGGCGCCCTTGAACAGCACCGCCCGCACCTCGGCATCATCCGCCGCGCGCCGTGCCGCCTCGACCAGCCCGGCGACCATCTCGGGGTTGAGCGCGTTCTTCCGCTCCGGGCGGTTCATGGTGATGGTGAGCAGCCCGCCTTCGAGCTTTTGCAGGACCATGTCGTTCATGAGGACGTCTCCCTTGTTGTTTTGTCATTCCGGGGCGCGCGAAGCGCGAGCCCGGAATCCATTCCTCGACCGTCACTGCCGCCCGATGGATCCCGGGTTCGCTTCGCGCCCCGGGATGACGTCGTGACTTACGTCACGCCGTCACTTCTTCACCAGCGGGCAGCGCGACTGCTCCAGCGACTGGAATGCCTCGTTGCCGGGGACGGTCGCCAGCAGCTTGTAATCGTCCCAGCGGCCCTTGGACTCCGACGGCTTCTTCACCTCGAACAGGTACATGTCGTGGACCATGCGGCCGTCCTCGCGGATCTTGCCACCCTTGGCGAAGAAGTCGTTGACCGGCGTCTCCTTCATCACCTTGATCACCGCCGCGGCGTCGGTCGTGCCGGCCGCCTTCACGGCTTTCAGGTAGTGTGTGACGGAGGAATAGACGCCGGCCTGCGCCGAGGTCGGCACCCGCTTGGTGCGCTCCATGAAGCGCTTCGAGAATGCACGCGTGTCGTCGTTGAGATCCCAGTAGAACGCTTCCGCGAGCAGCAGCCCCTGCGCGGTCTCGAGCCCGATCGAGTCGATATCGGTGACGAAGGCGAGCAGCGGCGAGACCTTCTGGCCGCCTTTGGTGATGCCGAACTCCGCCGCCTGCTTGATGGCGTTGATGGTGTCGCCGCCGGCATTCGCGAGCCCGATCACCTTGGCCTTGGAGGCCTGGGCCTGGAGCAGGAAGGACGAGAAATCCGACGTGTTGAGCGGATGGCGGACGGCACCGAGCACCTTGCCGCCGGTCTTGGTCACGACGGCGCTGGTGTCCTTCTCCAGATCCTGGCCGAAGGCGTAGTCGGCGGTGAGAAAGAACCAGCTGTCGAGACCCGACTTCACCGCCGCAAGACCGGTCACATTGGCCTGGCCGTAGGTGTCGAACACGTAGTGGATGGTGTAGGGGCCGCAGGCCTCGTTGGTGAGACGGATCGAGCCCGGCCCATTGAACATGACGATCTTGTTGCGCGCTTTCGCGATCTCGCCGGCGGCAAGCGCGGTCGCGGAGGCCGCGACGTCGTAGATCATCTCGACGCCCTGGTTGTCGAGCATGTCGCGGGCGATGTTGGCGGAGAGATCGGCCTTGTTGAGATGATCGGCCGCCAGCACCTGGATCTTGCGTCCCAGCACCTCGCCGCCGAAATCCTCGACGGCCATCTTCGCCGCAGTCTCGCTGCCGGGGCCGGTGATGTCCGCATAAAGGCTCGACATGTCGAGAATGCCGCCGATCTTCAGCGGCGGCTTGTCCTGGGCCTGTGCGGCGCTCGCATTGAGGGCAAACGCGGCGGCAAAAATGCCGGACAAAATACTCTTCATCGAAAACGACCTCCCTTATCGCGCCGTGCTCTGATGGCGGCTTGGTTATTGGTGTTGCCGCAATCATGCCGCATGCGCAACAGCGCAGCAAGCGCGAGGTGCGAAGCGCTTCTTGTGATTGCGGCATGTTTTCCGCAAAACGGAATGGTGGGATGACGCGAGATGTTTCCGCGCTGTCATTGCGAGCGCAGCGAAGCAATCCAGAAATGCATCCGCGCAAAGATTCTGGATTGCTTCGTCGCGAAGAGCTCCTCGCAATGACGGAGTATGACGAAACCTCTTCGCGACCCACTACGCATGAGGTATGATGGCCGCGCAATGCAACCTTTCCGGGTCACGTGACGCAACGGCTTCACTTCATCGTCGCATGTCTTGTCGCGAGTGGCTCGGCATTCGCGAGCCCCTGCCAGTTCGAGTCCCAGGGCGAAGGCCGCGTCGCTGGCATCGTCGACGCGCGCAGCGTGCGTCTCGACGACGGCCGCGAGATCCGCCTCAGCGGCATCGCGCCGACCGCGACCACGAAGCAGGCGCTGACCTCGCTGCTCGCCGGCCGCGACGTGATGCTGCGGAGCGCTGACGACACGCCCGATCGCTACGGCCGCCAGAGCGCGCTGGTCTTCATCGGCGAAAGCGACACCTCGGTGCAGGCCATGCTGCTCGCCCGGGGCGAGGCCGTGGTCTCCGCCGAGATCGTAGACAGAGACTGCGCGGCCGCCCTGATGGCGTCTGAAGCCGCGGCGCGGCGTCAAAAAATGGGCAGCTGGGCTGACCCGTCGGCCATAAAAAACGCGGAAAGTCCGGACGATATTTTGGCGGAGATCGGGCGCTTTGCGGTAATCGAGGGCAAAGTCCTGTCAGTCCGGCAAGCTGGGGCAACGACCTACCTCAACTTCGGACGGAACTGGACACGCGGCTTTGCGGTGACTATTTCAAAGCGCACGCTAGCGGCGTTCGAAAACGCCGGCACGGCCCTTAAGTCCCTGGAAAATCGGCGTATTCGCGTTCGGGGCTGGGTTGAGGGGACGACGGGGCCGCGTATCGATGTGCGTCTCTTGGGACAGGTTGAATTGCTGGGCGCAAACGAGCCTACTGGGGTAAGGCCTTAACGGCCGGGCACGGGTTAATCGACGTGAATGGGGTGCTAGAACGGCACGGACTGGGTGATTGCCGCCGCCTGCGGGCTGCGCCGGCCGCGCTTTGCCTTGTGCTGGGCGGGCTTCTCGCCGGCTGCGGCGATATGGGCCGGTTCCAGACTGCGGCGACCCCGACGGCCGTCGCGATGCCGAAGCCAAAGCCCGCCGTCGCGCAAACCCCGGCTACCGAAAAGGAGCACGAGCGCATCCTGGCGAGCTATGGCGGGACCTATGACGATCCCAAGCTCGAGGCGCTCGTCAGCAAGACCGTCGACCGGCTCGTCGCGGCCTCCGACCGGCCCGACCAGGGCTACAAGGTCACCATCCTCAATTCCGGCGCGGTGAACGCCTTTGCGCTGCCGAACGGCCAGCTCTACGTCACGCGCGGCCTGCTTGCGCTCGCCAGCGACACCTCCGAATTGTCCTCCGTGCTCAGCCACGAGATGGCGCATGTGCTGTCCAAGCACGCGGCAATGCGCGAGGACCAGGCCCGCCAGGCCGCGATCGTCACGCGCGTCGTCACCGACATGAGCAACGATCCCGACCTCACCGCGCTGGCGCTGGCCAAGACCAAGCTCACCATGGCGAGCTTCTCGCGCAAGCAGGAGTTCGAGGCCGACGGCATCGGCGTCGGCATCTCCGCCAAGGCGCATTTCGACCCTTACGGCGCCGCGCGCTTCCTGTCCGCGATGGAGCGCAATGCCGAGCTGAAGGCCGGCAAGAGCTCGCTCGATCCGCGCGCGCAGGATTTCACCTCGTCGCATCCGGCAACGCCGGAACGCGTGCAGAACGCGCAGAACATTGCCCGTCAATACACGGCGCCTGAAGGCGCCGAGCGCGACCGCGAGAGCTATCTCGCCGCGATCGACAACCTCGTCTATGGCGAAGACCCCAGCGAAGGCTTTGTCCGCGGCCGGCGTTTCCTGCATCCGAAGCTCGGCTTCACCTTCCAGGCGCCGGACAATTTCACGCTCGACAACACCGCGCAGGCCGTGATCGGCGTGCGCGAGGGCGGCGCGCAGGCGATGCGCTTCGACGTCGTGCGCGTGCCCGGAGAGCAGTCGCTCGGCGACTATCTCAACTCCGGCTGGATGGAAGGCGTCGAGAAGGCCTCGACCGAGGACCTCACCATCAACGGTTTTCCGGCGGCGTCCGCCACCGCCAAGGGCGACCAGTGGCAGTTCAAGGTCTATGCGCTGCGCTTCGGCAGCGACGTCTATCGCTTCATCTTCGCGGCACGACAGAAATCGACCGAGAGCGAGCGCAACGCGCGCGAGACCGTCAACTCGTTCCGCCGCCTGACGCTGGAGGAAATCCAGGCCGCGCGCCCGCTGCGCATCAAGGTCATCACGGTGCAGCCCGGCGACACCGTGGAATCGCTCTCGCACCGCATGGCCGGCGTCGACCATCCCGCCGAGCGCTTCCGCGTGCTGAAC
Organism: Bradyrhizobium sp. CCBAU 11357; assembly: GCF_028128865.1. Classification (NCBI taxonomy): domain Bacteria; kingdom Pseudomonadati; phylum Pseudomonadota; class Alphaproteobacteria; order Hyphomicrobiales; family Nitrobacteraceae; genus Bradyrhizobium; species Bradyrhizobium sp. CCBAU 11357. The sequence continues at coordinate 202,992 of NZ_LBJW01000104.1, forward strand.
GGCCTCGATCGCACCGCGCAGGTCAAGGTGCGCGATCGCGTGAAGGTCGTGGCGGACTAACGCCTCGCTAAGCGCGCGTCGTCCCGGAGAGACGCGGCTTCCCGCGCACCATGATCAGCGCCGCCGCCATCACCTCCAGCGCGATGCAGAGATAGAACGGCAGCGTATAGCCGCCTGAGAGATCGCGCAGGAAACCGACGACGCCGGGGCCGAACGCATAGGTCACCTGGTTGATCGCGGTATTGAGGCTGATCAGCACGCCGAAGGCAGCGGAGTCGAACTCCTGCTGCACGATGAGCGAGGGCAGCGTGATGAGGTTGCCGACCGAAAAGCCGAACACGGCGCAGGCCGCGATCAGCACATAGTCGTTGTGCAGGTTGATGACGGCGAGAAGCGCGGCGGCCTGGCTGAGGAACGACAGCGCGGATGCGAGACGCTGATTGAGGCGGTCGATCACCAGCGAGAACAGCACGCGACCGACCACCGCCATCGCGGTCAGCACCGCGACGGCCACGGCGGCGCGCTCGCGCCCGATCACGGGATCGAGGAACGAGATCAGATGCACGATGAAGCCGACCTGGGCGAACAGCACGAGGGCAAAGGCGATCGTCACCGTGAGGAAGCCGACGTCGCGCAGCGCCCAGGCGCGGATCTCCGTCGATGATTGCGGTCTTGCCGTCGCCGTCGCGTGCCAGCCGTGGCGATCGGGCGGACGGCCGACGAGCAGGAGGATGACCGGCACGAGCAGCACCAGCATGGCGCCGGCGGCGGCGTACATCGCACCGGCAAAGCCGACATGGCCGATCAAGGCCACCAGCAGCGGCACGCCGGCGATGCCGCCGAAGCTGGCGCCGTTGAGCGCGAGACTGATCGCCATGCCGCGCCTCTCGTCGAACCACAGGCTGATCGTGTTGGTGATCATGGCGAGACTGGTGCCGGCCCAGCCGAAGGCGAGCACGGCATCGGCAAGATAGAGCTGCCAGGGTTCGCGCACCGCGCCGAGCGCGACCGCGGCCGCCGCCATCGCCAGCGTTCCGGCCAGCAGGCTGAGGCGCGGACCGTATTTCCGCACGGCCTCGCCGACGAAGACGACCAGCAGCGCGCCGAACAGGTAGAAGAACGTGGTGCCGGAGGAGATCAGCGAGGCCGGCCAGCCCCGCGCCCGCTGCAGCTCGGCGACATAGACGCTCTGGCCGTAGAAGCCGAACCCCCAGCCGAAGGTCGCGAGCAGGAAGCAGACTGCGACGATGCGCCAGCCTTCGTAACGGAGCGAGGATTCGTCGATTGGCGGAATGTGGCGGGGATTGTCGAGCATTTCCGCTGGTCCTTCGTTCCCCCCGCGAGCGCTTAGGCTGAACGCTCGCCTGTTGATGACGAGCATCATGTAACAACCGGGCTTCCGAAAATCACTTCGATCTGCATCGAAGCATCAACGCTGCTGACAACCTCCCGCCATCCTTTCGCATGATCCTTTCGGAAAACCGCTGCGCACTTTGCGCTAACGCGGCCCTTCGGGTCCCGATCACGCGTCACACGGCGTCGGGGAACTCGCCCATGGCTGCCTCCAGCCGCGCCTGGCGGCGCCTCGCCCAGGAGACCAGCGAGAGCACGGCAAGACCCAGCAGCACCGGCGGGAACACCACGAGGTTCACCGCGGACCAGCCGAAATTGGCGAGCAGCTGGCCCGACGAGAACGAGCCGATCGCCATCATGCCGAACACCAGGAAATCGTTGAAGGCCTGCACCTTGTTGCGCTCCTGCGGGCGATGCGTCTCCAGCACCAGCGCGGAGGCGCCGATGAAGGAGAAATTCCAGCCCACGCCGAGCACGATCAGCGTCGCCCAGAAATGCATCGCGGTGAGGCCGGAGAGACCGATGGTGGCGGCGCCCGCCTCCAGCAGCAAGCCGGCGGCGACGATCTTCGGGGCGCCGAAGCGCGCGATCAGCGTGCCCGTGAAGAAGCTCGGCCCATACATCGCGACGATGTGCCATTGAATGCCGAAATTGGAATCGGAGACGCTGAGGCCGCACATCTTCATCGCGAGCGGCGCAGAGGTCATCACCAGGTTCATCATGGGATAGGCGATGACGCCGCACAGCGCTGCCGCGATGAAGCGCGGCTGCGACACGATCGTGAGCAGCGGCCGGCCGCCGTGCAGATCGGCCGGCGCGGGCTTTGGCATATCGACACCGGCGACGATGCCCATCGCGATCAGCGCGACGGCGGCCTGCACCAGGAAGCTGAAGGCGAACAGATAAGGCTGCCAGACATCCATGGTCCATTGCACGAGCTGCGGACCGAGCACGCCGGCGAACACACCGCCCGCCATCACCCAGGACACGGCCTTGGGCCGATAGGCCGCACTGGCGCCGTCGGCAGCCGCAAAGCGATAGGATTGCGCCACCGCGCCGTAGAGGCCGCCGAGAAAGGTCGCCAGACAAAACAGCGCGAACGAGCCGTGCAGGATCGCGAACGAGCCGAGCAGGCCGGTGAGCGCGCCGAGGCCCGTGCCGATGACGAAGGCGGCGCGGCGGCCGAAGCGGCGCGAGATCGCGCCGGTCGGCAGCGTGCCGGCAGCGAGCCCGACCACATACATCGAGATCGGCACGGTCGCGAACGACATGTCCGGCGCGAGCGTGGCGCCGACGATCGCGCCGGTGGCGAAGATCACCGCCGAGTTGGCGCCGGTCAGCGCCTGCGCGGCGGCAAGGCGCACCACGTTGGCGCGCACGCGAGCATCGTCGGCGATCTCATTGGCTGCAGTCACGTCCAGCATCGGCATTTCCGCCCAAAGGGCTCTGTTGATTCGCGGCACTATGGAGGGGTGAGAGAAGGCCGGCAACCGGCGCAAACGGGCGCGGGCCATGCCCCTGACGCAATCGCTGCGATGATAGCGATGCGCGCCCTTGACGGCTTGCGCTCGATCAAATCCTATCCGCCGCGCTTCTCCAGGAGTTACGTTATGTCCGTCGACTACAGGCCCACGCTTCAAGCTCCCGACGACGATCCCTGGCTGTGGCTGGAGGAGATCGAGGGCCGACAGGCGCTCGATTTCGTCGAACGGCAGAACAGCCTGACGCTGCAGGCCTTCGGCGGAGCGGCCTTCGAACGCGGCCGCGACATACTCGCTGGCATCTACGATCGCCCCGACAACATCCCCTATGTCAGCCGTCGCGGCTCCGATCTGCACAATCTCTGGAAGGACGCCAGCAATCCCCGCGGCCTGTGGCGGCGGACCACGTTGAAAGAGTTTCGAAAGCCGCATCCGGCATGGGAAACCATACTTGATATTGACCAGCTTGCGGCGAGCGAAGGCGAGGACTGGCTGCTGAGCCAGATCACCACGATGCCCGGCAGTTCGCGCGCGATCCTCAGCCTGTCGCGCGGCGGCAGCGACGCCGTCACTTTGCGCGAGTTCGACCTCGACACGAGAAGCTTCGTTGCCGGCGGCTTCGCACTGCCGGAAGCCAAGGGCGGCGTCGACTGGCTCGATGCCGACACGCTGCTGCTTTCGAGCGCGCATGGCGAGGGCATGGCGACGACATCGGGCTATGCGCGCACCGTGCGGCATTGGCGGCGCGGCCAAAGGGTCGAACAGGCTTCGGTGCTGTTCGAGGCCTCGGCGGACGACATGGCGGCATATTGCTACGTCGATCGCATCACGTCGAATCGAACGATATGGTTCGGCCGCATGCTGGATTTCTTCAACTTCAGCGTCTCGATCGGAGATCAGACCGGGCCGCTCGCAAGGCTGGATCTGCCGACCGACATAGAATTGCAGGCCCATGGCGACTGGCTCGCGATCAAACCGCGCTCGAACTGGTCCGTGGCCGGACGGACGTACGAGGCGGACGCGGTGCTCGGCATCTCGCTCTCCGCATTCCTCAAGGGCGGCCGCGAGTTCGCCATGCTGTTCGAGCCGGCGCCGCGTCGGGCGATCCAGGGCTTCTTCTGGGTGGCAGGCAGGCTGGTCCTTTCGATCCTCGACGAGCTGAGGCCGCGTTTCGAAATCTGCACGCCTTCCGCCGCGACATGGAGCCGCGAGACGCTTTCCGGCGTGCCGGGAATCGGCGTCGTCGACGTCTGGGCGCTCGATCGCCATCCCTCCGAGAGCAATGGCGCCCTGCTCGCCAATGTGCAGGATCCGCTGACGTCGCCCTCGTTGCTGCTGATCGAACGCGGCGTCGCAAGCCCGATCGTGCTGAAGCAGGCGCCGAAGACGTTCACCGCCGACGGGCTCGTGGTGACTCAGCACGAGGCGATCTCCGTTGACGGCGAGCGGATCCCCTATGTGCAGACCGGCCCCGCCGGAGAGACCGGCGATGCGCCGGTCTATATGAGCGCCTATGGCGGCTTCGCGGTTTCGGTGAAGCCGTATTACAACGCGTCGCTCGGCAAGCTGTGGCTGGAGCGCGGCGGCACCACGGTGCAGGCGAATTTGCGCGGCGGCGGCGAGTTCGGCACGCGCTGGCACGATGCCGGACGCCTTGCCGGCAAGAAGCTCTCTCACGACGATTTCGCCGCAGTGGCCGCCGATCTCGTCCGCCGCGGTGTGACGAGCGCAAAGCGTATCGCCGCGCAGGGCGGCTCGAACGGCGGCATCCTCATCACCAACATGCTGGTGCGCTACCCCGAGCGTTTCGGCGCGCTGTTCTGCACCATCCCGCTGATCGACATGCGCCGCTACACAAAGCTGCTCGCGGGCGCGAGCTGGATCGCGGAATATGGCGATCCCGACAAGCCCGACGAATGGGAATGGCTGAAGACCTACTCGGCCTATCACAACGTGAAGGCCGGCCAGGCCTATCCGCCGATCCTGATCGCGACGACGCGGCGCGACGACCGCGTTCATCCCGGCCACGCGCGCAAGATGGCGGCCAAGCTGCAGGCCATGGGCTACGAGGCCTGGTTCTACGAGCCGGCCGCAGGCGGCCACGGCTACGGCAAGGACAACAAGGAGCGCGCGGGTTTCGAGGTGCTGGGCTATCGGTTCTTGAAGGAGAAGATCGGGTGGCGGGACGGCGAAGACTGAGACGTCTTGACAAGGTGCTGGCCACGGGCAGTTCTTGCCTCTCCCGCTTGCGCGGGAGAGGCCGACGCGCTCGAAGAGCGCGGCGGGTGAGGGTTCTCTCCTCGAGGAGAGTATCCCATTGCGGAAGCACCCTCTCCCCAACCCTCCCCCGCAGGCGGGGGAGGGAGCGCACCACCGTTGCGGCTCAGCGCGCAAACACCAACGTCAGATTGTTCGCGGGCATCTCGATCGTATCGACGAGACCGAGGCCTGCCGCCTTCGCCAGCTTCTCGACGTCGACGACGTCGCGCACGCCCCATTCGGGATTGCCCTCGCGCAAGGAGGTGTCGAACACAGCGTTGCTGAGCGCGGTGTGCTTGCCGTCGCGCTTGAACGGGCCATAGAGGAACAGCTTGCCGTCGCGGCGCAGATAACGGCCGGCGCCGGCGAACAGGCCTTCGGCCACGGCCCAGGGCGCGATGTGAATGACATTGGCGCAGAACACGGCCGCGAGGCTGGTCGGCCCCTGCCCGCTTTTCATTTCCGGGCACCAATCGGGATCGGTGAGGTCGATGCGCAGGGGTGGGCGGATGTTCGGCAGGCCCGCATGCATGCGCCAGGCCTCGATGCTCTTGAGGTGGCGCTGGTTGAGATCGCTCGGCCACCAGACCAGGCCCGGCGTGTGGCGGGCGAAGTGCACCACGTGCTGCCCGGTTCCACTGCCGAGTTCCACGACGTTGCCGGTCGCATCCGCGAGGTACTTTTCCAGCGCGGCCCAGATCGGTTCGTGATTGCGATGGAAGGCCGGCGCATCGAGCCGGCCATCCGGCTCGACCCGTCCGCCATCCCTGCCAAATTCGACGACATATTCAGCCAAGTGACGTCCCCAAAAATGCGTACCAAAAAAGAAGGCCAGAAGGCCAAACGTCCGAGAATAATTTGCCAGTCCGCGCCCATCCGCATGAGCAAACTATCTTGTCGGTTGCAATGCGGAGGATATTAACCCCATTTTGCCGCATGCATAGTCCTGATTGTCAGGCGATGTCCTTTGTGCTTTTGAACAATTCCGTAAATGAGATCATCGAGCTAACGCTCCGGGACGATGCCTTGACCGCCTTTCCTCGCAAGCCCGCTTTGCTTGTTGCCCTCGCCCTCCTCGCCGGCATGGCCATGGCCCCGGCGGGGGCGCAATCCGCCGTGACGGAGGGCCAGAAGCTCGCCTTCGACCGCGGCAAGGGCAATTGCCTGACTTGCCATGTCATCAAAGGCGGCGACCTGCCGGGAACGATCGGACCGGAACTGAAGGACATCAAGTCAAAATACCCTGATCGCAACGAGCTCACCGCGATCATCTTCGACGAGACCAAGCGCAATCCGCAAACCATGATGCCGCCGTTCGGCCGGAACCGGATTTTGACCGAACAGGAAATCGACGCGATCGTTGATTTCCTGCAGACACTGTAACCGCCGGCGGCCCCCGGGGAGACTTGAGATGACCACGACCCCCAAGCCTCATTGGAGGCCTCACCCGACGCGGCGCCTGATCCTTCAGGGCGCAGCCTCCGTGGCGCTGCTCGGCCTCGGCAATCTGCCGTTCGCGCCCGCGCGCGCCGCGGCGAACGACAAATATCCGGAAGAGGCCTTCAGGCAGAAGAGCGAAGCCGACGCGATCAAGGCGCTCTACGGCAAGACCGCCGAACCGTCGGACAAGGTCAAGCTGGATGCGCCGGAGATCGCCGAGAACGGCGGCGTCGTGCCGATCTCGGTGACGACGACGCTGGAGAAGGTCACCTCGATCTCGTTCTTCGTGGCGGAGAACCCGAGCGCGTTGGCGGCCAGCTACAGGATTCCCGATGGCACCATCCCTGCCGTCGCCAACCGGCTGAAGATGGCCAGGACCACCAAACTGACCGCGATCGTGGAGGCCGACGGCAAGCTCTACAGCGCGACCAAGGAGGTCAAGGTCACCGTCGGCGGTTGCGGCGGCTAAGCGAGGCAGATCGACATGGCATCCAGCATTCGCGTGCGCGCAACATCGAGCGGCGACATCACCGAGGTGCAGGCGCTGATCCAGCACCCGATGGACACCGGCCTCGTCAAGGATTCCAAGGGCGAGTTGATCCCGGCGCATTTCATCCAGCAGCTGAAGTTCGAATGTAACGGCAAGGACGTGTTCATCGCCGATTGGGGCACCGCCGTCTCCAAGGACCCCTATGTCAAGTTCAGCTTCAAGGGCGCCAAGAAGGGCGACGAACTCAATATCTCCTGGACCGACAACAAGGGCGGCTCGGACTCGACCACCGCGAAGATCGCGTGATGAACGCCCGCATCCACCTCCTGCTTGGCTCGTTCGGCGCCGCGCTCGTCGCGCTCGCCCTCGCTTCGCCCCGCGTGATCGCTGCCGACAAGGTGGATCCCGTTGCTGATGCCAAGGCGTTCCAGAACTTCTTCTTCCAGAAGTTTCCGGACGTGAAGCACGAGGATTTCGTCAACGGTCCGTATTCCATGAACGCGGACATGAAGCGGCAGTGGCAGGAGAAGGAGGAATTCCCGCCTTACGAGTTCGCGCTCGATGCCGGCAAGGAGATGTTCTCGACCCCGTTCAAGAACGGCAAGACCTATGCCGACTGCTTCCCGAACGGCGGCATCGGCATCCGCCAGAACTATCCGTACTTCGACAGCAAGGAAGGCAAGGTCATCACGCTGGAGCTCGCGCTCAACCGCTGCCGCGAGGCCAACGGCGAGGCGCCCTATTCCTACGTCAAGGACGAGATGGCCTCGCTCACCGCCTACATGGCCTACACTTCACGCGGCAAGCTGATGGACATCAAGATTCCCGATGACCCTCGCGCGCTCGCGGCGTACGAGAACGGCAAGCGCTATTTCTACACCCGGCGCGGCCAGATGAACTTCTCCTGTGCGAGCTGCCATGTGCAGAGCCCGGGCGAGCGCATCCGCGCCGAGACCCTGGCCCCGGCGCTCGGCATCGTCAACGCGATGCCGATCTACCGCTCGGAATGGAGCGGCATGGGCACGACCAGCCGCCGCTTCGTCACCTGCAATAGCCAGACCCGCGCGGTTCCGCTGGAGCCGCAGGCGGATGAATATCGCGACGTCGAATATTTCCTGTCCTACGTCGCCAACGGCCTGCCGATCTCAGGACCGGGAGCACGGCCATGAAGCGGTCACTTGCGCTCGCCATGCTGCTTGCCTTAAGCCTTGCGCCATCCGCGCGCGCGGCGAATGAGGCGGACTACAAGGCGGCCTATGCCGCCGCCGAAGCCGCCTCCAAGGAGGCGGCCGGCATGCGCAACCAGTGGACGGTGACCGTATCTGCGCTGGCGGCTGCGAAGAAGGCTGCCGACGGCGGCGATTTCGACCGTGCGGTGGCCGCGGCCAGGGAGGCCGAAGCGCTGGCGAAGGCGTCGATCTTCCAGGCTAGTTCCGAAAAAGAAGCCTGGAAGGCGATGGAAATCCGCTAGACTGCCCCGCGGTGAAACGGTCCAGCGACCACGAGAGGCGGAGAATTCGTGAATGGCGATCCGCCGCCGCGATTTCCTGAAAAGTGCAGGCCTTGCCGCTGCAACCATCGCCCTGCCGCGCCTGGCCCGCGGCGCTGATGCTGCCAGCATCTACGACCTCGAACGGTTCGGCACTGCGCGGATCCTGCACATCACCGACACGCATGCGCAGCTCAATCCGGTCTATTTCCGCGAGCCCAGTGTCAATATCGGCATCGGCGAGATGGCAGGACGGCCGCCGCATCTGGTCGGTCGCGCCTTTCTCGAACGCTTCGGCATTCGGCCCGACAGCGCCGATGCCTATGCCTTCACCTGCTTCGAGTTCGAGAAGTCCGCAGGCCGCTTCGGCAAGCTCGGGGGCTTTGCCCATCTGAAGACGCTGGTCGATCGCTTGCGCGCCGATGTCGGCGAGCGGCGTTCGCTGCTCGTCGACGGCGGCGATCTCTGGCAGGGCACGGGGCTGGCCAACCTGATGCAGGGCCGCGACATGGTCGAGATCGCCAATCTGCTCGGCATCGAGGCGATGACGGGGCATTGGGAATTCACCTATGGCGAGCAGGCGCTGCGCGACAATCTCGAGCGCTTCAAGGGCGAATTCCTGGCGCAGAACGTGTTCCTGACCGAGGAGGCCGCGTTCAACGACGCCCCCGCCTTCGACAAGGCCACGGGACGCGTGTTCAGGCCTTCTGTCATCAAGGAGCTCGGCGGGCATCGCGTCGCGATCGTCGGCCAAGCCTTCCCCTACACTCCGATCGCGCATCCCAAGAGGTTCACGCCGGACTGGAGCTTCGGCATCCGCGAGGAGGAGCTGCAGAAGCATGTCGATGCCTTGCGCGGCACCGACAAGGTCGATGCCGTCGTGCTGTTGTCGCACAACGGCATGGACGTGGACCTCAAGCTCGCAAGCCGGGTCACCGGCATCGACGTCATTCTCGGCGGCCACACCCATGATGCCGTACCGCAGCCTATGCCAGTGAAGAACGCAGGTGGCACGACGTTCGTCACCAATGCCGGATCGAACGGGAAATTCCTGGGTGTGCTCGATCTCGCGCTCGACAGCGGCAAGGTCAGCGATGTCAGGTACCATCTGCTGCCGGTCTATTCGGAGCTGCTGAAACCCGATCCGGCGATGGCCGAGCTGATCGGCCGGGTCCGTGCACCGCACGTGGCCGACTGGTCGGAGAAGATCGCGACACCCGACCGGCTGCTTTATCGCCGCGGCAATTTCTCCGGGCCCATGGACGAATTGATCTGCACCGCGCTGCGCACCGAGCTCGATGCCGAGATCGCGCTGTCGCCGGGCTTCCGCTGGGGCGTCACCGCGCTATCCGGCCAGGCTATGACCATGGAGGATCTGCTGGCGGAAACCGCGATCACCTATCCCGAAACCTATGTGCAGGAGATGACGGGGGCCCAGATCAAGGACCTGCTCGAGGACGTCTGCGACAACCTCTTCAATGCCGATCCCTACTACCAGCAAGGCGGCGACATGGTGCGCGCCGGCGGGCTCAGCTACACCTGCACGCCGGACGCTGCGATCGGCAGCCGCATCTCGGAGCTGAAGCTCGGTAGCGGCAAGGCGCTCAGCGCCAGCCACCGCTACAAGGTCGCGGGCTGGGCCTCGGTCAACGGCCAGCAGGGCGCGCCGGTATGGGACGTCGTCGGCAAATATCTGCGCTCGGGCCGGATGCTTCAGGAGCGACTGGGCTCCGGCGTGACGCTGAAAGGGGTCGAGGGCAATCCAGGCATTGCAGGATTGGGATGATGCCGTCGCCGCTCTCGCACCCGCAATAGGAATCTTCTAAATTTCGCTGCTCATGCAGTGAATTGCTTCTCTTTCTGACCCGTACCGTAGTAGAATCTTGGAAGTCAGTTCCAAGCCGGGTCCTGCCATGATCTTTCGCCAGCTCTTCGACAGCGTTTCGGGCACCTACAGCTACGTCCTCGCCAGCCGCCCCGGCGGCGAGGCGCTGATTCTCGACCCCGTGCTGGAGAAGGTCGACCGCTATTGCCAATTGCTGCGCGAGCTCGACCTCAAGCTGGTCAAGGCGGTCGACACGCATCTGCATGCCGACCACGTCACCGGCCTCGGCGAGCTGCGCGACCGCACCCATTGCATGACCGTGATGGGCGATCAGACCAAGGCCGACGTCGTCGCCATGCGGGTGGCGGACGGCGACAAGGTGACGATCGAGGGCCTGTCGCTCGACGTGATGTACACGCCGGGCCACACCGACGATTCCTATTCCTATTTGATGGGCGACCGCGTCTTCACCGGCGACACGCTGCTGATCCGCGGCACCGGCCGCACCGATTTCCAGAACGGCTCGGCGCGCGCGCAATACGATTCGATCTTCAACCGTCTCTTGAAGCTGCCGGACGAGACGATGGTGTTTCCGGCCCACGACTACAAGGGCGACACCGTCTCCACCATCGGCGAGGAAAAGCGCTACAATCCGCGGCTGCAGGTGCGCTCGGTCGACGAATATGTCGAGCTGATGGCCAATCTGAAGCTGCCCAATCCGAAGATGATGGACGTGGCGATCCCCGCCAACATGCATGTCGGCCTGCATCAGGAGGAGCTGGAGAAGGAAGGCCGCGCGCTCAGCGCGATCGAGGCGATCCGCAGCCTCGGCCGGCCCGACATCCTGCTGGTGGACTTGCGCGAGACCAATGAGCGGATGAAGCACGGCATGCTCGAAGGCGCGCTGCACACGCCCTATCCGTCGGTCGAGGAGAGCCTCAAGCCCGGCGGCATGCTGCGCGAGGTCGCGGCCGCGACGGGGCGCCGCGTCGTGTTCTTCTGCGCCTTCGGCGAACGCTCGGCGATGGCCGTTGCGGCTGCCAAGGAAGCGGGGCTTCTCAACAGCGCACATATCGCCGGCGGCATCGATGCCTGGAAGAAGGCGGGCGGGCCGGTGGTGCACTGACGGCCTCGTCGCCCCTTGAGATAAATCGGGCGGCGCACATATTTGGCGGTACATTCGGATGCAGCATCACCATCCGGGACCCGCCATGACCAAGACCGCAAAGCCGAGCGAACCACCCAAGATCGCCGAGAACAAGGCCGCGGATAAGAAGGCGAAGAAGCCCTCGTCCCGCCGTGCGAACGATGACGACGATTACGAAGACGGCGACATCGCGACGCCGAAACGCGACCGCTATGGCCCTGACGACGAGCCGTTCTGAGTGGGAACGCTGATTTTGATCGCGCGCTAGCGGGATGGAGCCCGCCCGCACTACCTGCCATGCGCCTGCGTTCATGGACAAATAACCGCCCTCCCCGATAGTTTGCCGGTCCATCGGGAGTGAAACGGAACTGCAATGGTCGACGTTCTCGCGGCACCGCAGCAAGGCAAGGCCGACAGCGCGCTGCGCACGCTCACCGGCATCTCGATCGCGCATTGGGTCAGCCATTTCCATCTGCTGGTCCTGCCGATGCTGTTTCCGTTCCTGAAGGAGAAGCTCGGCGTCGGCTATGTCGAGCTCGGCTTCTCGCTGACCACGCTCGCCGTCGTCTCCGGCCTGACCCAGGCGCCGACCGGCTATCTCGTCGACCATTTTGGCGCGCGCAAAATCCTGCTTGTAGGGCTGACGCTCGGCGGCTGCGCCCTGATCCTGCTCGGTCTGCACCTCAGCTACGCCGCGCTGATCGCCTGCGCCGTGCTGCTCGGGCTCGCCAATAGCGTCTATCATCCCGCCGATTATGCGATCCTGGCCGAGCACATGGACGAGGCGCGGATGGGCCGCGCCTTCTCGATCCACACCTTTGCCGGCTATCTCGGCGGCGCGGTGACGCCGGCGATCGTGGCGGCACTGGTCACGGTGTGGGGCGGCGTCGGCGCACTGATCGCCTCCGGCGCGATCGCCATTCTGGTGGCGGTGTTGCTGATCACCATGGGCATCCCCGAGGCCGGCGCACACAAGAAGAAGCCGGGTGGCGAGAGCGCGCCGAAGCAGGCCGTGATCACGCCGGCGCTGATCACGCTGACCGCGCTGTTCATGCTGCTCAGCCTGTCGGTCGCCGGCATCAACAATTTCGGCGTGGTCGCGCTGATGACCGGCTACGGCACGTCCTATTCGATCGCCAATATCGCGCTGACTGCGTTCCTCGCCGCCAGCGCCGCCGGCGTGCTCGCCGGCGGCTTCCTCGCCGACCGCACCGCGCGTCACGGCTATGTCGCCGCGGCCTGCTTCGCCGCGAATGCGGCCATCGTGCTGCTGATCGCGCTGGTGACGCTGCCGGGCTGGGCCCTCACGGCGACGATGGCGACCGCAGGCTTCCTCTCCGGCGTGATCGCGCCCTCGCGCGACATGCTGGTGCGCAATGCCGCGCCTGCGGGTGCCGCGGGGCGCGCCTTCGGCATCGTCTCCACCGGCTTCAATCTCGGTGGCATCGTCTCACCGCTGCTGTTCGGCTGGATCATGGACCAGAGCGCTCCGCATTGGGTGTTCGGCGCGTCCGTGATCTTCATGCTGGCGACAGTGGTGCTGTCGCCGTTCACCGAACGGCGGGCGGCGAAGGCTTGAGCTACAAACTGTCGTCCCCGCCTAGTGCGCAATTGCGCACGGCGGGCGGGGACCCATCACCACAGGGAATTGTTGGCGCGCGAGGCTGGTCACTCCGAGTCTTCGCAAAACATCTCCATGTGGTTATGGGTCCCGGATCTGCGCGCGCTTAGGCGCGCTTGTCCGGGACGACGGATAGAGAAAAGCAAAACGATAAAACGGGAAGAAACACCATGAGCAATCCTGATCTCGTGATCCGCGGCGGCAATGTCGCGGACGGAAGCGGCGGCGAGCTGTTCGAGGCCGACGTCGCCATCACCGGCGGCAGGATCAGCGAAGTCGGGAAGGTTTCCGCGAAAGGCCGCGAAGAGATCGACGCGCGCGGCAAGCTGGTGACGCCGGGCTTCGTCGACGTGCACACCCACTACGACGGGCAGGTCACCTGGAGCCAGGACATCACGCCGTCGTCGCAGAACGGCGTCACCACCGCGATCATGGGCAATTGCGGCGTCGGCTTTGCGCCGTGCAAGCCTGCCGACCGCACCCGTCTGATCCAGCTGATGGAGGGCGTCGAGGACATTCCCGAGCCGGTGCTGAGTGCCGGCATTCCCTGGGCCTGGGAGAGCTTTCCGGACTACATGAACTGGCTCGGCAAGCGCGATTTCGACATCGACGTCGGCGCGCAGCTGCCGCATGCCGCGCTGCGGGTCTATGTCATGGGCGAGCGCGGCGCACGCCGCGATCCCTCGACGCCTGAGGACAACGCGGCGATGGCGAAGCTCGCGGGCGAGGCCGTGCGCGCGGGCGCGCTCGGCTTCTCGACCTCGCGCACGCTCAACCACCGCACCTCGACCGGCGATTTCACGCCGACCCTGAAGGCCGGCGAGGACGAGCTCACCGCGATTGCCGGCGCGATGCACCGGCAGGGGCGGAGCGTGCTGCAATTCGTGCTCGACCTCTCCACCATCCACGAAGACCTGCCGATGATGCTGCGGGTGGCGGACAGCACGAAATGCCCGATCTCGTTCTCGATCACGCAGAACGACAAGGCGCCAAACCGCTGGCGCCAGACGCTGGACGAGATCAATGCAGCGGCCGGGCGCGGCCTCTCCATCACCGCGCAGATCGCGGCCCGGCCCGTCGGCCTCCTGCTCGGGCTCGAGCTTTCGCGCAATCCGTTCCAGACCCATCCGAGCTACAAGGCGATCGCGCACCTGCCGTTGAAGGAGCGGCTGATGCAGCTGCGTCAAGCCGACATGCGCAAGGCGATCCTGAGCGAGACGCCGACCGCAACCGACGATCCGCTGTTCTTCCGGCCCAACTACGACAAGATGTTTTTGCTCGGCGATCCCCCCGACTACGAGCAGCCGCCGGAGAATGCGCTGGGACCGCGGGCGCGCCAGCAGGGAAGGCAGCCGGAGGAGCTCGCGTACGAGGCCATGCTGTCGGACGACGGGCGCGGCATGCTCTACGTGCCGTTCCTGAACTATTCCGACGGCAATCTCGATGCGACGCGCGAGATGCTGCTCGATCCGCAATCGGTGCCGGGCCTCTCCGACGGCGGCGCGCATTGCGGCATCATCTGCGATGCCAGCTTCCCGACCTATCTCTTGACGCACTGGACGCGTGACCGCACGCGCGGCGAGAAGCTGTCGATCCCGTTCGTGGTCGCCGCGCAATCGCGCAAGACCGCGCTCTCGGTCGGCCTCACCGACCGCGGGCTCATTGCTCGCGGCTATAAAGCCGACGTCAACGTGGTCGACTACGACCGGCTGCATCTGCATCCGCCGAAGGTGCATTACGACCTGCCGGTCGGCGGTCGCAGGCTGTTGCAGGATGTCGACGGCTATGAGGCGACGATCGTCTCGGGCGTGGTGACGCGGCGGCACGGGGAAGCGACGGGGCAGCGGCCGGGGAAACTGATTCGTGGCGCGCAGGAGATGGTGAGCTAGCGAGGCGACCGCTTACCCTCCCCTGGAGGGGAGGGTCGGCTCACATGGAGCGCAGCGACATGTGAGACGGGGTGGGGTGACAGTCTCTCCACCGATACGGTGCCCGAGCGGAGAGATCACCCCACCCCGCTCGCGCTGCGCGCGATCGACCCCTCCAGGGGAGGGTAAGGAAGAGCGCGCCTCCCCTACGTCGGCGACACCGCGCCCTTCAGCGCCGTGCCCTGCGGCCCCGCACCACGGCTCAGCCTGGCCTTCTCCGTGTTCGGCCACAGCAGCAGCAGGCCGATGACGCCGGAGCCAATCATGACAGCCGCGTTGATGGTGAAGCCGGTCAGGTAGCCGTCAAGCATGGTGCCGGCGCGCTGGATCACGGTGCCCATCACGCTCGGCGCGATGATCCCTGAGAGCGTGTAAAGCGCGCCGTAGATCGCGATCACCGCGCCGCGCTGAGAGGCCGGGGTGAACTCGCCGAGCATCGGCGGGCAGACCACGTAGATCGCACCGCACAGGCCGGAGCCGACGACGAGCAGCGCGATCTGCAGGCCGGCGCCCTCGACATGCGCCATCGCGGTGAGGATCAGGCCGCCGATGATCAGCGGCACCGAGCCGAGCACGCCGCGCGAGATGCGCGTGGTGTAGCCGCGCGCCATCATCACTTGCGAGATCCAGCCGGTGAGGATGACGATGGTGGCGCCGAACACCCAGGGCAGGATCGAGATGAAGCCGGCCTGGCTCTGCGAGAAGCCGAGCCCCTTCACGATGAAGGGCGTGAACCAGGTGAGGCCGAGCGACAGCGCCCAATAGGCGCCGAAGGTCGCGATCACGCAGCCGAGGAAGGTGCGCGAGGTCAGCAGCTGCACGTACGGAATCTTCGGCTCGGTGGCGGCCAGGACCTCGGTATCCTCCAGCGGGCCTTCCTTGCCGAGCGCGAGCCAGGCCGCGACCCAGATCAGGCCGACGATTCCGAGCGCGCCGAAGGCGTAGTGCCAGGAATGGTTGACGATGATCCAGTTCAGCGCCGGCACCGCGAGGATGACGCCGAAGGCCGAGCCCTGCGACAGGATCGCGGTCGGCAGGGTGCGCTTCTCGTCGGGGAACCATTTGTAGATGGCGTGCGCGGCGACCGAGAAGGCCGGGCCTTCGCCGGCGCCCAGCACGATGCGGCAGATCAGGAGCGTGGTGAAGGAGACCGTGCCGACCATCGGGAACTGCGCCACCGCCCAGATCACCGCCAGCGTCAACAGCACCCAGCGCGTCGGCACCTTGTTGACGATGAAGCCAACCACGATGGCCGAGATCGAGAACAGGAAGAAGAACGAGGACCCGAGCAGGCCGAACTGCTCGGCGCTGAGCTTCATGTCGGTCATGATCGGCACGCCGGCGAGACCGACGACGATCTTGTCCGCGAAGTTCACCACCATGAAGAGAAAGAGGAGAAATGTAACGGTCCAAGCGCCCTGTGGCGTCTTGGTCGTTCTAGCCGCCAGATTCGGCGTTCCCTGAGCGCTCATCATTCTCCCCGCATGTCTTTTTCGGCACTTTTTTGATTTGGCCGTCTTGGAAGCTAACAGCGGCTTCAGGGCCAACGCAACCCCGGCATTTCCGTATCAGGTGTGCTACGCAGCATTCTTACCTCTCCCCGTTGGGGAGAGGTCGATTTGCGTAGCAAATCGGGTGAGGGGCCTCGGGCTCTCAAGAGACCGTAACCCCTCACCCGCGCCTACGGCGCGACCTCTCCCTATGGGAGAGGTGGAAGAGAAGTGGCAGGCCCGTGCTGAGCATCCGAAACCTCTCAAAGACCTTCTCCTCGGCGGGCGAGCCCGTCCACGTTCTGCGCGGCGTCGACCTTGACCTCGGGGGTGGCGAGCGCGTCGCACTGACCGGTGAGTCCGGCAGCGGCAAGAGCACGCTGCTGCACCTGATCGCCGGCCTCGACGCCGCCGATGGCGGCTCGATCCGGCTGGGCGACATCGAGGTCACCAAGCTCCCGGACGCGGGACGGGCAGGCTTACGGCGCGATCGCATTGGCCTGGTTTTTCAGCAATTCAACCTGATCCCGAGCCTCTCCGTCGCGGACAATCTCGCCTTCCAGGCTCGGATCGCCGGCCGGCATGATGCGGCCTGGACCAAGGAGCTTGTCGAGCGGCTCGGACTCGGCAGCCTGCTCAAGCGTTATCCAGAGCAAATATCCGGCGGCCAGCAGCAGCGGGTCGCGATCGGCCGGGCGCTGGCGACAAAGCCCTCGCTGCTGCTGGCGGACGAGCCGACCGGCAATCTCGACGAAGCCACCGCCGAGGAGGTGCTGGCACTGACGCGCGATCTCGTCGCGCGCACCGGCTGCGGCTTCCTGATGGTGACGCACAGCCTGCATCTCGCCGCCACGCTCGACCGTCATCTCACGTTGCATGCGGGGCGCATTTCATGAGGCGCGCGCTCTGGGTTCTCGCCGTGCTGCTCAGCCATTGGCGGCGCCACAAGATGCAATTCGCGACGCTGCTCATCGGATTGATCGCTGCAACCGCGCTGTGGAGCGGGGTGCAGGCCATCAATCAGCAGGCCCGCAATGCCTATGACCGCGCCGCGGCGACGTTCGGCGGCGTGCGCACGGCGATGCTGGTCGCTCCCAATGCGGCGACTTTCCCGCAGGAGCTGTTCGTAAAGCTCCGCCGCGCCGGCTGGCCGGTGTCGCCGTTGCTGGAGGGACGTGTCCAGATCAACGGGCGTTCGGTGCGGCTGCTCGGCATCGAGCCGGTCACGCTGCCGGTCGACGTCGGCAATGCGCCGCGCCTGGGTGCCGCGGATCTCAGCAGCTTCGTTGCTCCGCCCGGCCAGACATTGGTGGCCCGGGAGACGCTGCGGGACTTGCAGCAAGCAGAAGGCGCGGATCCGACGATCAGCAGCGGCGCAAAGCTGCCGCCGCTGCGCGTGCAGCCGCAGCTCGCACCCGGTGTGCTCGTGGTCGATATCGGCGTGGCACAACGGCTGCTGAGCAAGCCCGACCAGGTCTCGCGGCTGCTGATCGGCAAGCCGAAGGGCAAGCCCGCACCGCTCGCGAGCGTCGTCGGCGAGCAGTTGCAGTTGATAGAGCCGAATGCGGAGACGGAGCTGGAGCGTCTCACCGACAGTTTTCATCTCAACCTCACCGCCTTCGGCCTGCTGTCGTTCTTCGTCGGCCTGTTCATCGTCAATTCTGCCGTGGGCCTTGCCTTCGAGCAGCGGCTGCCGATGCTGCGCACCTTGCGCGCCTGTGGCGCCTCGGCGCGACTGGTCAATACGGTGCTGGTGATCGAGCTGGTTGCACTGGCGCTGGCCGCAGGGCTGATCGGGCTCGCTTGCGGCTATTTCATCGCAGCCGCCCTGCTGCCCGATGTCGCGGCCTCGCTGCGCGGGCTCTATGGCGCGCAGATCCCGGGGCAGCTCAGCCTGCGAGGCGAATGGTGGCTCGCCGGCATCGGCATCAGCGTTGCGGGCGCGCTCGTGGCGGCGGCGACGAGCCTGATCAAGGCGATCAGGATGCCGGTGCTGGCGACGGCGCAGCCGGGCGCCTGGCAGCAGCGGCAACGCCGCTGGCTGATCCTGCAGAGCTGTGCGGCCTGCGCCGTGTTCGCGGTCGCGCTGATGCTGCTCCACTACGGGCAATCGCTGATCGCAGGGTTCGGCGTGCTGGCCGCGCTGATGTTCGGTGCGGCACTGATCCTGCCGGCCTTCCTCGACATCATCCTGCTCGTCGGTCAGCGCCTCGCGCGCGGCCCGGTCGCGCTGTGGTTCTGGGCGGACAGCCGGCAGCAGCTCTCCGGCCTGTCGCTGGCGCTGATGGCGCTGCTGCTCGCGCTTGCCGTCAATGTCGGGGTCTCCACCATGGTCGAGACCTTCAGCCGCACCTTCATCGGCTGGCTCAACGGGCGGCTCGCGGCCGACGTCTACGTCAGCGCGTCCGACAATGCGCAGGGCGTCGCGATCCGCAACTGGCTGAAAGATCGCAGCGATGTTCAGGCGATCCTCTCGGGCGGACGCGCCGAAGCGCAGGTTCAGGGCCAGCCGGTGGAGCTGCTCGGCCTGCCCGATCACGCGCTCTATCGCGAGCGCTGGCCGCTGCTCGAGACCGCACCGCGCGCCTGGACCCGGCTGGTGCCGGGCAATGCCGCCTTCATCAGCGAGCAATTGAGCCGCCGGCTGAACGTGCAGATCGGCGACGTCGTCGAGGTGCCGGCGCCGGGCGGGAGCTGGGAGCTCGACATCGTCGGCATCTATGCCGATTACGGCAACCCCAAGGGGCAGCTCACGGTGAACGTCGCCGCACTGCTCCGGCAGTTTCCGCAGACGCCGCAGACCCGGATCGGCCTGATCGTCGCGAGAGAGAATATCCCCGGCCTGATCGCGGCCTTGCAGAAGCAGTTCGGGCTCGACGACCGCAGCGTCGCCGACCAGGCGACGGTGAAGGCGGAATCGATCCGCATCTTCAACCGCACCTTTGCGGTGACGTCGGCGCTGAACGCCTTCACGCTCGGCGTCGCCGGCATCGCCTTGCTCACGAGCCTGCTGACGCTGGCGAACTCCCGACTGCCGCAGCTTGCGCCGCTGTGGGCGATCGGCCTGACGCGGCCGCGCCTTGCCGCGATCGAGCTGACCAAGACGCTCTCGGTGGCGCTGTTGACCGCACTGCTGGCCGTGCCGCTCGGCCTTCTGGTCGCATGGTGCCTCATCGCCATCGTCAATGTGAAAGCCTTCGGCTGGCGGCTGCCGTTCCACGTGTTTCCGTTGCAATTGGTGGAGCTGGTCGCGGTGGCGCTGTTCGCCTCGCTGCTTGCGGCGCTGCTCCCGATGATGCGGCTGGCGCGGATGCAGCCGGCGAACCTCATCAAGGTGTTCGCCAATGAGCGCTGAAGCAATCACGCGGCGCGCCTTCGCCGGCGGCATTGCCGCCCTCGCCCTCGCACGCCGCGCCGGCGCGCAGGGCTATGCCGGACTCGGCGAGACCGCCGATGGCTTCGCGAAGGTGACGCCCGGGAAGGCGTTCACCTTTCCCGCCGATCACGGACCGCATCCTGAGTTTCGTATCGAGTGGTGGTATCTCACGGCAAACCTCGTCGACGCGAGCGGCGCTCCTTGCGGCCTGCAATGGACGCTGTTTCGCCAGGCGGCGCAGCCAGGTCCGCAAGGCGAGGGCTGGGCCAATCAGCAGGTGTGGATGGCGCATGCGGCGGTGACGCGCGCCGACACCCACCGCTTCTCCGAAACGTTTTCACGGGGTGGCGTCGGGCAAGCCGGCGTGACGGCGAAGCCGTTCGAGGCCTGGATCGACGATTGGGAGATGAAGGGCCTCGAGCGCCCCGACGATCGCACCTTGGCGCCGCTGAGGCTGAAGGCGTCCAGCACCGATTTCAGCTACGCACTGACGCTCGAGGCCGATCGTCCCGTCGTATTGCAGGGTGATGGCGGCTACAGCCGCAAGTCGGAGCGCGGGCAGGCTTCGTACTACTACAGCCAGCCGTTCTACCGTGCCCGCGGCACGCTCAGCATCGACGACAAGCCGGTCGATGTCTCGGGCCAGGCCTGGATGGACCGGGAATGGAGCAGCCAGCCGCTCGACGCCGACCAGACCGGCTGGGACTGGTTGTCACTGCATCTGTCATCCGGCGACAAGCTGATGCTGTACCGGCTGCGGCAGAAGGACGGCAAGGATTATCCGTTCGGCAATTGGATCAGCGCCAGCGGCGAGACCCAGATGATTGCAGGGAACGACATCCAGATGATGCCGAAGGCGACGGCTGAGGTTGCGGGACGCAAGCTGCCGGTGCAATGGGAGATCGCGATTCCCTCGCGATCGTTCACGATCCTGTGCAAGCCGCTCAATCCCAGAGCCTGGATGGGGACCGGCTTCTCGTACTGGGAAGGGCCAATCAGCTTTGCCGGCACGCATGACGGCGTTGGCTATCTCGAGCTGACCGGCTATTGAAGCGCGTCTGCTCTTCAAGGGGTTTCGCGATGTATCATCTCACCGCGCTCGTCACGCTGCTGGCGATCGCATTTTATTTCTTCACCGCCATCAACGTCTCGCGCTCGCGCACCAAGACCGGCGTCAAAGTGCCTGCGATGGCGGGCCATCCGGATTTCGAGCGGGCCTTCCGCATCCAGATGAACACGCTGGAATGGATGCCGATTGTCCTGCCCGCGCTCTGGCTGTTCGCGATCTATGTCAGCGACGCCATCGCGGCGGGGATCGGCGCGATCTGGATCATCGGCCGTATCGTCTATTTCGTCGGCTATTCACAAGCAGCGGCCAAGCGCGGCACGGGCTTCGCGATCCAGGCGCTCGCCGCCATGGCGCTGTGGGTCGGAGCGCTGGGAGCGGTGGTGTTGCGGTTGGTGAAGTGAAGCACGGCAGTAACGCGAGCGTCGTGTCCCGGGCGCAGTGCAGCGTGCAACGCTGCGCCGCTGAACCGGGACCCAGTCACGCCTGCACGCCCGAAGAGGCGTGGGTCCCGGCTCTGCGCAGCAGCGTTTCACGCTGCAGCGCGTCCGGGACACGAGAGCGTCACTTGGTCAGCGGGCAGCCGCTCTCCTTGGCGGTGAAGAAAGCCTTGTCGCCGGGGACGGTGGCGAGCAGCTTGTAATAGTCCCAGGGCTTCTTCGACTCCGAGGGCTTCTTGACCTCGAACAGATACATGTCGTGGACCATGCGGCCGTTCTCGAGCACCTTGCCGCCCTGCGCGAAGTCGTCGTCGACCGGCAGCTCCTTCAACTTCTTGGCGACGGCATCCGGATCCTTGGTGCCAGCGGCCTTGACCGCCTTCAGGTAGCTCAGCGTCGCCGAATAGGTGCCGGCGTGGATCATGCTCGGCATCCGGCCGGTGCGCTTGAGGAAGCGCTCGCCGAGATGGCGCGTCTTGTCGTTGAGATCCCAGTAATAGCCCTCGGTCAGCACCAGACCTTGCGCGGCCTGCAGGCCGAGGCCGTTGACTTCGGCGAGCGTCATCAGGAGGCCGGCGAGCTTCTGGCCACTGGCGACGATGCCGAATTCGGACGCCTGCTTGATCGAGTTGGTGGTGTCGAGGCCGGCATTGGCGAGGCCGACGATCTTCGCCTTCGAGCTCTGCGCCTGCAGAAGAAACGAGGAGAAGTCCGAGGAGTTGAGCGGCACGCGCACCGAGCCGACCACCTTGCCGCCAGTGGCGGTGACGATCTCGCTGGTGTCCTTCTCCAGCGCGTAGCCGAAGGCGTAGTCCGCGGTGAGGAAGAACCAGGTGTCGCCGCCGGCCTTGGTCAGCGCACCACCGGTGCCGACGCCGAGCGCGCGGGTGTCGTAGGCCCAGTGGAAACCGTAGGGCTGGCAGGCGTCACCGGTGAGGCGCGAGGTTGCCGCGCCGACGACGATGTCGATCTTCTTCTTTTCCTTGGAGAGCTCGTGGATCGCGAGCGCGACCGAGGAGGTCGTCAGCTCCGTGATCATGTCGACATTCTCGACGTCGTACCAGCGCCGCGCGATCGAGCTGGCCAGATCCGGCTTGTTCTGGTGGTCGGCAGTGACGAGCTCGATCTTCTGGCCGAGCACCTCGCCGCCGAAATCCTCGATCGCCATCTTGGCCGCTTCGACCGACCATTTGCCGCCGTAATCGGCATAGACGCCGGACTGGTCGTTGAGGATGCCGATCTTGACGCCTTGCGCGGAGGCGGGAACCGCAATCAAGAGGGCCGAGGCCGCTGCGGCCCAAAGTGCTGATTTCATATGTTTATCTCCCAGCATTCTTCTGTGAAATCGCGCGGATAGTAGTGAAGAACCCCGCGTGCGCCCATCCATTTCATATTGGTCGTTAGTATGGAGGGGCAAAACAGCTGTCGTCCCGGATCTGCGCTTGCGCTTGTCCGGGACGACACTGTGATCGAGAACACACCATTGGCCAACGGCAGACGTCAGGCCACCGCCCCCGGCTTCTTGTCGCGCCGCCCCTCCGCCAGGTTCCGCACCACGACATAGAAGATCGGCGTGAACAGAAGACCGAACAGGGTGACGCCGATCATGCCGAAGAACACGGCGACGCCGACGGCCTGGCGCATCTCCGAGCCGGAGCCGGTCGAGATCACCAGCGGCAGCACGCCGAGAATGAAGGCGAAGGAGGTCATCAGGATCGGCCGCAGGCGCAGGCGGCAGGCATCGATGACAGCCTCGAGCCGCGGCTTGCCTTCGTTCTCGATGTCGCGCGCGAACTCGACGATCAGGATCGCGTTCTTCGCCGCCAGTCCCACCAGCACGACGAAACCGATCTGGGTGAGGATGTTGACGTCCTGGCCCATGATGCGCACCCCGATGGTGGCGGCGAGCAGGCACATCGGCACGATCAGGATCACCGCGAACGGCAGCGTCCAGCTGCCATATTGCGCGGCGAGCACGAGATAGACGAACAGCACGCAAATCGGGAACACGTAGAGACCGGCATTGCCGCCGGTAATCTGCTGATAGGACAGGTCGGTCCATTCGAAGGTGAAGCCGCTCGGCAAGGTGTCGTTCGCGAGCTGCTTGATGGCGTTGAGCGCGGTGGTCGAGCTGGTGCCCGGCGCCGGCTCGCCCTGGAGCTCGGAGGCCGCGTAGAGATTGTAGCGCGCGACGCGGTCGGGTCCCGAGACGTCCTTGAACTCGACCACGCTGCCGAGCATCACCATGTCGCCGGAGGCATTGCGCGTGCGCAGGCGCGCAAGATCGCTCGGCTCTTTTCGGTACGGGAAGTCGGCCTGCGCGGTGACGTGATAGGTGCGGCCGAACAGGTTGAAGTCGTTGACATAGGTCGATCCGAAATAGGTCTGGATCGTCTCGTTGATGTTGGAGATCGGCACGCCCAGCTTCTGCGCCTTGGTGCGGTCGATATCGACGAAAAGCTGGGGCGTGTTGGCCGTGAACGGCGAGAACACTGCGGGGCCGAGCAGCAAGGGCGATTTGCGCGCGGCGGCGACGAGCTCGTCGGTGGCCGCAGCGAGCATTTCAGGCCCGCGGCCCTGGCGATCCTGGATGCGGATGGCAAAGCCGCCGCCGGTGCCGATGCCGGGCACGGCCGGCGGCGGAATCACGATGATGAAGGCACCCTGGATCGCGGACAGCCGCTTGCGCAGCTCGGCCGTAATGGCGGTGGCCGACAGGCCCTTCTTCAGCCGCACCTCCGGCTCGTCGAACACGGGGAATAGCGCCGCCGCATTGCCGGCCTGCGTGCGGGTGGCGCCGGAGAAACCGGCAAAGGCAGCGACGCGAACGATGCCCGGCGTATCCAGCGAGATCCGCTCGATCTCACGCACGACCTCGGTGGTGCGCGCCAGCGACGCCGCGCCCGGCAATTGCACCGATATGATGACGTAGCCGCGATCCTGCGCCGGGATGAAGCCCTGCGGCGTGGTCGCGATCAGCCAGCCGGCGCTGCCGATCAGCACGACGTAGAACAGCAGCATCACCACCGAATGCCGGATCACGAAATTGGCGAGGCCGGCATAGCCATGCGAGAGCCGGTCGAACAGACGGTTGAACACGCCTGTGAAGGCATTCCAGCCGCGCGCAATGACATTCCAGCTGGCCGGCGGCCGCTTCTCCTCATGCGGCGTGAGGATCTGCGAGGCCAGCGCGGGCGAGAGCGTCAGCGAGCAGAAGCAGGAGATCGCGGTCGCGACCGCGATGGTGACGGCGAACTGCTGGAAGAATTGCCCGGAAATGCCGCCGAGGAAAGCGGTCGGCACGAACACCGCGCATAGCACCAGCGCGATCGAGACCAGTGCGCCGCCGACCTCCTCCATCGTCTTCAGTGCCGCATCGCGACGGCTGAGGCCGTGCTCGAGATGGCGCTCGACATTCTCGACCACGACGATGGCGTCATCGACCACGATGCCGACGGCGAGGACGAGCCCGAACAGGGTGAGATTGTTGATGGAGAAGCCGAGCGCCGCCATCACCGCGAAGGTGCCGACCAGCGACACCGGGATCGCGATGATCGGAATGATCGCGGGCCGCCAGCCCTGCAGGAATACCAGCACGACGACGACCACGAGCAGCATGGCTTCGTAGATGGTCTTGATCAGCTCGTGGACCGACTGGGCGATGAACTCGGTCGGATTGTAGCCGATATTGTAGTCGAGGCCCTTGGGAAAGCTCTCCTTGAGCCTCGTCATGGTGTCGGAGATGTTCTTCGCGGTCGCGAGCGCGTTCGAGCCCGGCCGCTGCGTCACCAGCATGGCGACCGCCGACTTGCGCAGCAGGAAGCTGTTGGTGGAATAGGCCAGCGCCCCGAGCTCGATGCGGGCGACGTCGCGCAAGCGAACGACCCTGCCGTCGGCGCCTGCCTTGATCAGGATGTCCTCGAACTGCTTCTGGTCCTTCAACCGCCCGGTGAAGGTGAGGTTGGGCTGGAAGGCGCGGTCGACGATCGGCGGCTCGGCAATCTGGCCACCGGCGATCTGCACGTTCTGGGCGCGGATCGCCGCCAGCACCTCGGCCGACGTCAGTCCGAGATTGGCGATCCGGTCAGGGTCGAGCCACAACCGCATCGAATAGTCGCGCGCGCCGAAAATCTGGATGTCGCCGACGCCGTCGATGCGCAAGAGCTGGTCGCGGACCTGCAGCAGGGCGTAGTTCGAGATGTAGAGCTGGTCGAACGTGTCGTCAGGCGACAGCATGAACACGACCATCAGAATATCGGGCGAGTTCTTGCGTGTGGTGACGCCGTTGCGCTGCACTTCTTCAGGCAGCCGCGGCTGCGCGATGGCGACGCGGTTCTGCACCAGCACCTGCGCCTTGTCGAGATCGGTGCCGAGCTTGAAGGTGACGGTGATGGTGAGCTGGCCGTTCGAGGTGGCCTGGCTGTAGAGGTACAGCATGTCCTCGACGCCGTTGATCTCCTGCTCGATGGGAGCTGCGACCGTGTCGGACACGGTCTGCGCGGAGGCGCCGGGATATTGCGTGGTGACGACGACGGTCGGCGGCACCACTTGCGGATATTCGGAGACCGGCAGCGTCGTGTAGGCGAGCGCGCCGACGATCAGGAGCACGATCGACAGCACCATCGCGAGGATGGGCTGGTTGATGGAGAGACGGCCGAGATTCATGGCTTGCCACCGGCTGGGGCTTGCGCGGTCTGGGGAGCGACCTTTGCGCCGACGCGGGCGCGCTGGATGCCGTTGACGATGACGCGGTCGTCGGCCTTCAGCCCGTCACGGATCACACGCAGGCCGTCGTCGAGCGGTCCGAGCACCACGGGGCGTGCCTCGACCGTGTCGTCAGGCTTGACAACGAAGACGATCTTGCGGGACTGGTCGGTCGCAATCGCAACGTCCGGAATCAGCAGCGCCTCGTAGGGCGCGCTGCCGATCAGGCGGACGCGGCCGAACTGCCCGGGCAGGATCGACAGATCGGTGTTCTTGACCACCGCGCGGCTGCGCAGCGTGCCGGTCGAGACGTCCAGCCGATTGTCGAGGAAATTGACGGTGCCCTCGTGCGACGGCTTGGTCTCGCCGGCGAGAGTCACTTGCACCGGGTTCGCCGTATCGCGCGAGCTTGGCCGCCGTCCCTCGAACCACAGCTTGCTGTATTTGATGAACGTTGCCTCATCCATGTCGAAATAGATGTAGATCGGATCGAGTGCGACGATCGACGTGAGCAGCGTCGAGGTGCCGGTGTCGCTGCCCTGCACGAGATTGCCGGGGCTGACGAGATGGCGGCTGACGCGGCCGGTCAGCGGCGCGGCCACATGCGTGAACTCGATGTTGAGCTTGGCAGCCTTGAGCGCGCCTTCGGCCTGCATCTCGGCGGCGTGCGCGGCCTGCAGGGCCTGGCGGCGCTGGTCGACGACCTGCTCGGAGACTGCGCTGGTCTGCACCAAATTCAGACCACGATCGAGCTCGCGCTTGGCAAGCTCGACTCTTGCCCGTGCGTCGGACAGCTGGCCCTCCGCCTGAGTCGCCACCGCCTCGAACGGGCGCGGATCGATCACGTAGAGCAGGTCACCCTGGCGCACGATGGCGCCGTCCTGGAATTCGACCGAGTTGACGAAGCCGCCGACCCGCGGCCGCACCTGGACCTCCTCCACCGCCTCGAAGCGGCCGGTGAACTCGTCCCAATCGGTGACCGTGCGCTTGACCGGCTGGGCGACCGTCACCGGCGGCGGTGGCGGGGCCGCAGCCTGCGATGCCGGCTTGTCGCAGCCGGACAGGGCGAATGCCGCGGCGAGAAGCCCGGCGACTGCGCTGACCTGAACGAAATCGTGCTTTTTGATCAACTGCCTGCTTCCGTCCGGTCCGCTCATCCCCAGGTCCTCGCATCCAAGCCGCAGGAAATGCAGGGTACGCCTCTACCTGCGGGCGTCACAAGATGGGCAGCAAAGATGAACTCTTCAAGACCGATGCGCTTGCAATGCTTCGAACGATGCCCTGACCGGATAACGGGTTGACAGGGAGAGAGACGACGCCGTGAAAGGCCGTTGAGGCTGGCCAGACCCTGCCGTGCAGGACCGGGCTCTCGGACTTGCCAGCTTTTCCCCGCGGCCGTCCTTCGAGATGCCCGCTGGAGGCGCGCGCCTCCTGAGAGAGAGAGAGAGAGAGAGAGCTACTTCCGCAGCCTGGCCTTGGCGCCGGCGACGATCTGCATGGCGACGCCGGCGATCCAGCCCACGAGGACGAGCCAGGTCCAGGCCATGTGCGGATCGAGCCGGAGCACGATTACGGCGACCGAGGCAAAGGCGGTGAGCGTGGCGCACAGCGTGCCGGCGGCGCTCATGAGCTCGGCGGCGTCGATCTGGCTGTGCGCATCGTCGAAAGGCATCTGCGGCGTATCGATGCCGAGATAGAAGCCGATGCCGCCGAGCAGCATCATCAGCAGCAGGAAGCCCTGCGTGGTGAGAGTGGGGATCGCCGAGCCGACATAGGCGCCGACGAACAATCCGCACGCGGCTCCCGCCATGGCAAGACCGACGCGCTCGAACACATGGGCGGTTTTACGAACACGAAAATGCATGGCCAGCCTCCGCGAGGCGTTGAGTGCTGAGAGGTTAGGCCAGTTTTGCGGTGGGTGGAAGGCGAGGAGTTTTACGGATGCGTGACGGGGGTGAGAGCGAGCGCAACACACTCAGCAATCGTCCCGGACAAGCGCGCGGAGCGAAGCGCAGATCATCCGGGACGACAGCGGAGCTTATAGCGCCGTCATCGCACCACAATCGCCCTCACCGCGCCCCGAACGTGGTCTTGCCGAACAGCGCCTTCTGCGTCGAGGGCTGCGAGCGCCAGTATTGCGGCGGCGCTTCGACCACCCCGCCGAGCTCGGCGGCGGCGTGCCAGCCCCAGCGCGGATCGTAGAGCAGGCCGCGCGCAATCGCGACCATGTCGGCCTTGCCCGATGCGACGATCTCCTCCGCGTGCTTCGGCTCGGTGATGAGGCCGACGGCGATGGTGGGCAGGCCGGTCTCGCGCTTGATCGCCTCTGCAAACTGCACCTGATAACCGGGACCGAGCGGGATTTTCTGCAGCGGCGAGACGCCGCCGGAGGACGCATCGATCCAGTCGACGCCGCGCGCCTTCAGCGCGTTCGCGAATTCGATGGTTTGCGCCAGATCCCAGCCGCCCTCGACCCAGTCGGTGGAGGACACCCGTATGCCGACCGGCTTGTCAGCGGGGAACGCCGCACGCACCGCGTCGAACAACTCCAGCGGAAAGCGCATGCGGTTCTCGAGGCTGCCGCCATATTCATCGGTGCGCTTGTTGGAGATCGGCGAAAGGAATTGATGAATCAGATAGCCATGCGCGCCATGGACCTCGATAGCGTCGATGCCGAGCCGCGCGGCGCGCTTGGTCGAATCGACGAAGGCCTCGCGGATGCGCTTCAGGCCCACCGCATCCAGTGCCAGCGGGGCGGCCTCGCCCTCCTTGTGCGGCACCGCCGACGGCGCCACCGTCTGCCAGCCGCCCTGCCCTTCCGGAATCAATTGGCCGCCGTCCCAGGGGCGCGCGCTCGAAGCCTTGCGGCCGGCATGGGCGAGCTGCATCGCGATCGCGGTTGAGGAATGCTTGCGCACCGAATTGAGGATCTGATGCAGCGCGGCCTCGCAGGCATCGCTGTAGAGCCCGAGGCAGCCCGGCGTGATGCGGCCGATCGCCTCGACATGCGTCGCCTCGATGCAGAACATCGCCGCGCCCGACAGGCTGAGATTGTTGATGTGGGTGAAGTGCCAATCCGTGGCGACGCCGTCCTCGGCCGAATATTGGCACATCGGCGACACCATGAGGCGGTTCTTCAAGGTCAGGCCGCGCAGCTCGATCGGGGAAAACAGGGCGCTCATGCGGGGAGTTCCGGAGGATGGAGGGGCAATGCGAGAAGAGTGTAGTGAGGGACGCGCGGATTGCTAGGCACGCGGGGGAATGGCGGGCCGTGGGGCCATGCATTGCGCGCGTCGTACAAATTCGGTTGTCATCCCGGGGCACGCGCAGCGTGAGCCCGGGATCCATAACCACAGGATCCGGTATGGGTCCCGGGCTCGCGACTCCGTCGCGCCCCGGGACGACGGCTGTGGCTACTCCGCCAGCGTGAATTGCAGCAGCAGGGTTCGCTGCAGCATCGAGAAATTGTCGTCGGAGATCAGGGTCAGCACCGTCTCCCCCTCGGCCGTGACGTGGGCGTCGATGCCTTCCATGTTGTCGATCTCGTGGCCGAGATCGGCGGCGAACAGCGCGGGGCCATCGACCAGCGCACCGGGCGCGATTGCTTTCAGCGGGATAGCGCGGATGCGGATGTTGACGCCGGTGAACCAGGAGAATTTGCGTTCGAGGATGAGCAGTTCGCCGGAGGGCAGCAGCACGGCATCGCTGATGTCGTATTTCTCGGTGCGCCGCACGCTGAACTGGCCGGGCGTGGGACCGCCGATCAGGAAGGCGATGAGGTTGCCGTCGGCATCGAGCCCGCGCTCGGAGAAGGCGATCAGCGTGCCGGCGAGCGGCTGCCCTTTGGGCACGACGACCATCGCCTCCAGCCCCTTGTTGGAGGGCAGCTTGCGCAAGGCGGGTGGGACGGCAATCACCTCCCCACGGGCGCGGGTGCCGCCCTTGGCAAAATCGTAGCGCAGGATCTGGTTGACGCGCTCGAGCCCGACATAGACGAGACTGCCGTCGCGCGCGATCGATTCCGAATCCCACCAGAGGTGCTTTTCAGTGATCGGCCGCCCTTCGGCGCCGAGCAGCGGCGCGGCCTCGACGTCGGCAAGGCCGACCATGTCGCGGCCGGAATAGCGGATGCTGCCGGTGAACCAGCCGCCCTGGTCGGAGATCGCGAGGAAACGCTCGCCCTTGCCGTCGAGGAAGCGGAGGCCTGACAGGCCGCCGAAGCCGCGATAGGGCGAGGTCAGCGCCAGGCCGCTGCGATAGTCCAGCGAGCCGAAGCGCGTGCGCGTGCGGTCGCGCGGCTCGAAATTGGGAATGCTGCGCGCGTTGACCTCGACGCTGACGGGCGCCGCGACGGCGTGCTCGACCTGAAGCGGGCGCGGTGGCGGCTCGGTCGCGGCTTGCGCCTGCGCGAACCTGGAGACTGCGAAGGTGGAGAATCCCGCCGCGGCGTGCCTGAGAAAGCTGCGGCGGGATGAAATCGTGCTCACGAATGCAATTTGCGTCGCGGGCGACCGGCCGCTTGCGTTGGCGCCGTGTTGGTCTCGCTGAAGAGCTCGGCGAGCTTTTCGGTGATCGCGCCGCCGAGCTCCTCGGCGTCCACGATCGTCACGGCGCGGCGATAATAGCGCGTCACGTCATGGCCGATGCCGATCGCGATCAGCTCGACCGGCGAGCGGGTCTCGATCTCCTCGATGATGTGGCGCAGATGCCGCTCGAGGTAGTTGCCGGGATTGACCGACAGC
The DNA here is from genome assembly GCF_028128865.1 of Bradyrhizobium sp. CCBAU 11357. Classification (NCBI taxonomy): domain Bacteria; kingdom Pseudomonadati; phylum Pseudomonadota; class Alphaproteobacteria; order Hyphomicrobiales; family Nitrobacteraceae; genus Bradyrhizobium; species Bradyrhizobium sp. CCBAU 11357. Next base: position 233,843 of record NZ_LBJW01000104.1, read on the forward strand.
GTGGAATCGTCGACCGGCGCGCCGTCCGAGATCATCATCAGGATCTTGCGCTGCTCGGGCCGGCCGAGCAGGCGCTTGTGCGCCCAGTCCAGCGCCTCGCCGTCGATGTTCTCCTTCAGCAGCCCCTCGCGCATCATCAAGCCAAGGTTTTTGCGCGCACGACGCCAGGGAGCATCGGCCGACTTGTAGATGATGTGACGGAGATCGTTGAGGCGGCCGGGATTGGCCGGCTTGCCGGCGGCAAGCCACGCCTCGCGCGATTGCCCGCCCTTCCAGGCCCGCGTGGTGAAGCCCAAAATCTCGACCTTGACGCCGCAACGCTCCAGCGTGCGCGCGAGGATGTCGGCGCAGGTCGCGGCGACCGTGATCGGGCGGCCGCGCATCGAGCCGGAATTGTCGAGCAGCAGCGTCACCACGGTGTCGCGGAAGGTCGCCTCCTTCTCGTGCATGAAGGACAGCGGATGATAGGGATCGGTGACGACGCGCGAGAGGCGCGCAGGGTCGAGGATGCCCTCTTCGAGGTCGAACTCCCAGGCGCGGTTCTGCTGCGCCATCAGGCGGCGCTGCAGCCGGTTGGCGAGACGGGCGACGATGCCTTGCAGATGTGCGAGCTGCTTGTCGAGATAGGCGCGCAGCCGCTCCAGCTCGTCATGGTCGCAGAGATCCTCGGCGGCGATGACCTCGTCGAATTTCGGCGCGAAGGCGTGATATTCCGGCCCGCGCGGCTCGTTCCTGCCGTGCTGGTTCGGGCGCGTCGCCTCGCCCGGCGTCTCGTCGTCGCCGAGCTCGCCGTCATCGAAGGTGTCGGAGGTCGAGGCCTGCGCGCTTTCCATCGCGCTCTCGCTCATCTCCTCGGATGTTGCCTGCGCCTGGTCGGCGCTCATCTCCTGCGCGGCATCGGAATCGGGCGAGCCCTCGGCGCCGGACTGGTCATTGTCACCGTCCTGGTTCTCCTCGTTCTCGTCGTTGTCCTCGCTGTCGGCGTTGCGCTCGTCCCCGAGCTCGAGTGCCGACAAGAGATCATGCACGGCATCGCCGAACTTGGTCTGATCCTCGAGCACGCCATCGAGCCGGTCGAGCCGCCTGCCGATCTTGTCTTCGAGAATGGGGCGCCAGAGATCGACCATCTTCTTGGCGGCCGTCGGCGGCGCCATGCCGGTGAGGCGCTCGCGCACCAGCATCGCCAGCGCGTCCGCCAGCGGCGCGTCGGCGCGGTCGGTGATCTCGTCGAACTTGCCGCGGTGGAAATGGTCGTCGAGCATCGCGGTGAGGTTCTTGGCAACGCCCGCCATGCGGCGCGCGCCGATCGCCTCGACGCGGGCCTGCTCCACCGCCTCGAACACGCCGCGCGCCTGCGGATTGCCGGGCATCAGCTTGCGATGAACCTTGGGATCGTGACAGGCGATCTTGAGCGCGATGGAATCGGCGTGGCCGCGCACGATGGCGGCGTCACGCTTGGTCATCTTGCGCGCCGGCTCCGGCAGCCGCGCTTTGCCGGGCGCCAGGCCCGGCCGCTCGGCGGCGAAGGAGACATCGAGCTCGGGCGATTTCGCGATCGCCTTGAGACAGGAGGCGACCGAGCGCTTGAACGGCTCGGTCGGCGCTTCCTTGTTGCTGCGGAATTTGGAGTTGGATGATGATGTGCTCATAGCGACTTCGTAAACGAATGGCGCGTCACGCCGCCGGGATAGCCGTCGATGGTGCCGAATTCCTGATACCCGCAAGAACGATAGAAGCCCGGCGCCTGGAAACTCATCGTATCGACATGGGCCCGGATCGCGCCGAGCCGTCTTGCCTCGTCCTCGATCGCCGCGATCAGCTTCGTGCCGTGACCCTTGCCGCGCTGCTTCTGGTCGATCCAGAAGTACTGGATGAACAGAACCGTGGACCAGAGGTGCCCGACGATGCCGCCGACGATCTTGCGGCCGTCCTTCAGCGAAACCGCGATGCTCTTGACCTTCTGCTTCCCAAACTTCTCGTCGTTGTAAGCGCCGAGACCGGCGAGCACAGCCTTCTTGGTGGTACCAATGGTGCGCTCGACGGTGATGGTTTGCATCGGGTCAGCTGAGCGCCACGTTGACCGCCGATTCCGGCAGCTCCGCATTGAAGCAGCGCTGATAGAACTCGGCGACCAGGGGACGCTCGAGCTCGTCGCACTTGTTGAGGAAGGTGACGCGGAAGGCGAAGCCGATATCGCCGAAGATGTCGGAATTTTCCGCCCAAGTGATCACCGTGCGCGGGCTCATCACCGTCGACAGATCGCCATTGGCGAAGGCGTTACGGGTGAGATCGGCAAGGCGCACCATCTTGTTGACGATGTCGCGGCCTTCCTGGGTGCGATAATGCTTGGCCTTGGCCAGCACGATCTCGACTTCCTCGTCGTGGCTGAGATAGTTCAGCGTGGTGACGATCGACCAGCGGTCCATCTGGCCCTGGTTGATCTGCTGGGTGCCGTGATAGAGGCCCGAGGTGTCGCCGAGGCCAACCGTATTCGCCGTGGCAAAAAGCCGGAAGGCCGGATGCGGCTTGATCACCTTGTTCTGGTCGAGCAGCGTCAGGCGACCCGAGACTTCCAGCACGCGCTGGATCACGAACATCACGTCCGGGCGGCCGGCGTCGTATTCGTCGAACACCAGCGCGACGTTGTTCTGCAGCGCCCAGGGCAAAATGCCGTCGCGGAATTCGGTGACCTGCTTGCCGTCGCGGACCACGATGGAGTCCTTGCCGACGAGGTCGATACGGCTGATGTGGCTGTCGAGGTTGACGCGCACGCAGGGCCAGTTCAGGCGTGCCGCGACCTGCTCGATATGGGTGGATTTGCCGGTGCCGTGATAGCCGGTCACCATCACGCGGCGGTTGCGGGCGAAGCCGGCGAGAATGGCGAGCGTGGTGGCGCGGTCGAAGCGATAATCGGAATCGACTTCGGGCACGTGAGGATCGACTTCGGAATAGGCCGGCACTTCGAGATCGCTGTCGATCCCGAACACCTGGCGCACCGACACCTTCATGTCGGGCTGACCGGAAACTTCCTCAACTTTGGACAGGGCGGCGGTCGTCATCAATCCTCCGAGGTCCCGGGCGGTCCCGAAACCGGTTATTCGCACGTTGGCTGCGGCTGGGTGCTGAAAATCAACCTATCAGAGACAACGAGCCGGCAGAAGCCCGCCCACCAATCAAAGTTCCGTTGTCTTTTCATTTAGATAGGCAAGGAGCGCGGTTTTTGGAGGGCTGCCTTGCGAATCACGCCCAAATTCGGGCGGGTCGCGCCGTTCCGTGCGAATGGTTACTTTGGCCGTATGCGGTTACTTATGTAGGGTCCGAAGCTCCCATGCTCCAGCCCTTCAAGAGACGACGTGACGTCCTTTCTCGATCCCCTCATCGCCTTCGTCTCCGCCCATCCGTGGCTGGCCTACCTGACCCTGTTCCTGGCGGCGCTGCTCGAAGCCGTTCCGGTGGTTGGATCGGTGATCCCCGGCTCGACCATCATCCTGGCGCTGAGCGCCCTGGTCCCGGGCGGCGAATTGCAGCTGCCGTGGGTGCTACTCGCGGCCGCAGCCGGCGCCGTGCTCGGTGACGGCTCGGCCTATTGGATCGGGCATAGGCGGCAGCGGGAAATCCTCAACACCTGGCCGCTGACCAATTATCCGCGCCTGGTCGCCGAGAGCGAGAATTTCTTCCACCGCTTCGGCACCTGGGCCGTGTTCTTCGCCCGCTTCGTGCCGCCGATCCGCGCGTTTGTCCCGGTTACGGCCGGCGCGCTTGGCATGGCGCCCGCGAAATTCTATGCCGTGAACATCCCGGCGATCCTGGCCTGGGCGCCCGCCCATGTGCTGCCGGGCGTGTTGGCAGTGTCGGCGCTGCACGAATATGCCGGGCTGCATCATCACGGACATGTCGGCAAGCACGTTTGGATCTTGACGGTGGTAGCCGTCGCGATCGTGCTGGGCGTGGCCGTGTGGATCTATCGCCGGCGGAATGGTGATGTCGCGGCGAAGACGCCGCAGG